>NZ_JBVJWR010000014.1:52208-214628 GCF_055602235.1 Streptomyces sp. NPDC037410
GGGGTCGTCAACCCCCGCGAAGGACAACCACACCCCCCCCCCCCCCCCCCCCCCCCCCCCCCCCCCCCCCCCGCCGTGTCGTCCATCGGATCCGCACGTGGGGGAGACTTCGGTGAACGTCCGGGGAATTGAAGGCTGTTGGGGTTCCCGACGGCGATCTACGCGCGTCATCATCGCAGGCATGCGAATCCCCCCTCGAATCACCCTCGCCGGCGGTGTCGCCGCCGCCCTCCTCTCCTCCCTCCTCCTCGGCGCCCCGGCCACCGCCGCCCCGGCCCCCGCGCCCGTCGCCTCCGTCTCCTCGATCGCGGCGATCTCGTCCGTCGGGGACATCTGCTACTCGGACCTGCCCACCCAGGCGTACGACACCCTGCGTCTGATCGACGCCGGCGGCCCGTTCCCGTTCAGCCAGGACGGGATCGTCTTCCAGAACCGGGAGGGCGTCCTGCCGGCCCACACCTACGGCTACTACCACGAGTACACGGTGAAGACCCCGGGCGTCTCCACCCGCGGCGCCCGCCGGATCGTGACCGGGAAGGCGCTCGACGAGGACTACTACACCTCCGACCACTACGCCACGTTCGACCTGATCGACTACGCCTGCTGACGTTCCGCCGGTCAGCGGCGCGGGGTCGTCCACTCCAGGCGGGTCCTGACCCGCGGGTCGCGGACGTGTTCCAGGGCGGCGAGCGCCGTCTCGCGCGGTGCGCCGTCCGCCTCCCCGTCCGCGAGGATCGACGCCAGCGCGTCGACGGCGCGGGGATCCTGACGGAGCGCCAGCCCCCGCGCCGCCTCCGCCGCCGTCTCCGGGTCGGCGTCGCCGAGCCGCTCCGCGAGACCCTCCCGTACGAGCGGGGTGTCGTCGGGCAGCTCGGCGAGCGCCAGCGTCGCCCAGTCCCGCACCCGGGCGTCGCCGTCCCGGCTCAGTGTCAGCAGCACCCCGAGCGCCTCGACGTGCCCGGCCGGCACGATCCCCGCCAGGGCGGCCGCGACCGCCCGCCGCACCACCGGGTCGGGATGCCCGGCCGCCGCGAGCAGTTCCGGCACGGCGGCCGCGTCCGCGCACTCCCCGAGCGCGAGGACCGCCGAGAGCAGCGGCTCCCGCGCCGGCGGCACCGCCTCCGTAGCGAGCCGCCGCAGGACCGGGACCGCGCCCGGGCCGAAGCCGGGCAGCGCGCCGAGCACCCGCGCGCCGAGCGCCCGGCGCAGCGGATCGCGGTAGGCGCACCAGCCGGCCGCCGCCACGAAGGTCTCCTCGTCGGCCCGGCCCGCCAGTTCGGCCACAGCCGTCGTCCAGTCGTCGAGCTCGGGGTCGCCGCAGCGCAGCGCCCGCGCCGCGAGCTCCTCGTGCGGGGTGCGCAGGCCGATCGCCGCCTCCAGGAGCGTGGCGATCGCCGCGTGACCGGTTCCCCGGTCGTCGCCGCGCCCGGGGGCGCCGTCCTCCCGCAGCAGCTCGACGACGACCGTGATCCCGCCGTCCTCCCGGACCCGCCGGACGGCCGCCTCGTACGTCTGCCCGCCCTCGTTCCCGGCGACGAGCCCGCGCCGCAGCTCGGCCGCGATGTCCGCGCCGATCCACCGCCGGGCCTCCCGCAGCGCGGCCTCCCGGGCCTGCGCCCCGTGGTCGAGGAGCGCCCGCACGCAGCCGGTGGAGCCGCGCCGGGCGGCGGCGACGAGCGGGAGGACGCCGTCGGGTCCCGGCCGGTCCGGGTGGGCGCCGTGCTCCAGGAGCACCCGGGCCGTCCCGGCGTGACCGAGGCGCAGGGCCCAGGCGAGGGCGGTGAAGCCGTACGCCTCCTCCTGGTCGGCGGCCGCGCCCGCCGCGAGCAGCGCCCGCACGACGTCGGTGTGCCCGCCGCAGGCCGCCCCGCACAGCGGCAGGTCGCCGTCGTCCTCGCCGCTGCCCCGGCCCGGGTCGGCCCCGGCGGCGAGCAGCACCCGCACGATCCCGGCCTCGTCGCCGACGGCCGCCCGGTACAGGGCGGTCTCCCCGTCCTCCCGGCCCTCCGGGTCGGCCCCGCCCCGCAGGGCGCGCACGGCCCCGTCCTCGTCCCCGTCCCGGATCGCGTCGAACAGCGTGCTCATGCCCCGACCCTGACCCCCCGTCGGCCCATGGCGCAAATCGATGTGTCAGCCCGCGCACTCCAGGACCGAGCCGCACACCCCGCACCGGGCCCGCAGCGCGCGCCCCGCCGGGACCCGCAGGCGCTGGCGGCAGACCGGGCAGAGGAAGGAGACGCCGGTCGCCGGGGCCCCGCCCTCGAAGGCGTACGGGGCGTCCTCGGCGGCCCGGCCCCTGCGCCGCTGGAGGGCGTACAGGCGGCGCTCGGCCCAGCCCGCCCCGGCGAGCGGCGGCGCGTTCCGCTCCCGCGCGGCCTCCGCCCGGCCCCGTACCCACGCCTCGTACGCCACGGCGCTGGTGAACCACGGCGAGGGGTCCTCGCCGAAGACCTCGGCCCGCTTGGCGAGGACGTAGCCGAACTCCTCCGGGGTGAGGTAGCCGAGCTTCTGGCTCTCGACGCCGTCCCGCCGGTAGGCGTCGAGCAGCAGCCAGCCGGCGCCCAGGTAGGCGGTGGTGACGTCGGTGAGGATCTCGTTCTCGGCGGTGGAGGGGAAGCCGAGGTCGAGCCGGTGCAGCAGGACGTGGGTGATCTCGTGGGCCAGGGCCGCGCCGATGTCCCTGCGGCGGGTACGGAAGCGGTCGTTGAGCTCCACGAAGTACTCGGGCCCCGCCGTGAGCTCGACGGCCGCCGCGTACTCCATGGGGCGGAAGCTCACCACGATGCGCGCCTCGGGCAGCAGCAGGTGCCGGACGAGGGCGCGGGCGACCCGCTGGGTGCCGAGGTGGAGGTCCTCGTCGTCGCCGAGGGCCACGTCGGCGGCGGTGACGCTGGCGGGGTAGCGGTGCACCCCGTCGGGGGAGAGGCGGCGGTAGAGCGCGGTGAGCGAGGCCCGCACGGCGGCGCGGTGCGGGAAGCCGTGGATGACACGGTCGGCCCCATCACGGTTCGGCATGCCGGATCCCCCCTCCCGTCCACTGTACGGTCCCTCCACCGGGTCTGGCCGAAAAGGCTTTCTTGTGGCCTCAGTTGGGCGCTGCTCATAATCCGGACATGCCTTGACGGGCGCATGTCATCGCGTACATGTCATCCCTCTGTCGAGGCCGACCCCCCACGAGTGAAGGAAGACACGTGAAGCAGAACCGCATGGTCCGTGCCCTCCAGAAGCTGGCGGCCGCAGGCGCCGTCGTCCTGGCGGCCGTCAGCCTCCAGCCCACCACCGCCTCCGCCGCCCCCGCCCCCGTCGTCGGCGGCACCCGCGCCGCCCAGGGAGAGTTCCCCTGGATGGTCAGGCTCTCCATGGGCTGCGGCGGCTCCCTGATCAGCCCTCAGATCGTCCTCACCGCCGCCCACTGCGTCAGCGGCTCCGGCAACAACACCGGCATCACCGCCACCGCCGGAGTCGTGGACCTCCAGTCCGGCAGCGCCATCAAGGTCCGGTCGACCAAGGTCCTCCAGGCCCCCGGCTACAACGGCCAGGGCAAGGACTGGGCGCTGATCAAGCTCGCCAGCCCGATCACCTCGCTGGCCAACCTCAAGATCGCCGACACCACCGCCTACAACAACGGCACCTTCACCGTCGCCGGCTGGGGCGCCGCCCGCGAGGGCGGGGCGCAGCAGCGCTACCTCCTCAAGGCGAACGTCCCCTTCGTCTCCGACGCCTCCTGCCAGACCGCCTACGGCAGCGACCTCGTCCCGAGCGACGAGATCTGCGCCGGCTACAGCCAGGGCGGCGTCGACACCTGCCAGGGCGACTCCGGCGGCCCCATGTTCCGCAAGGACGACACCGGAGCCTGGATCCAGGTCGGCATCGTGAGCTGGGGCGAGGGCTGCGCGCGGCCCGGCTTCCCCGGCGTCTACACGGAGGTCTCCACCTTCGCCGCCGCCATCAAGTCCGCCGCCGCCACCCTGTAGCGGCCCTGTGAACGGGCGCCCCGGAGCGGCCTCGGCTCCGGGGCGCCTTCACGTTCACGCCGGGACGAGCTCCGGTCCCGTCCCCAGACCGCCCTCCAGCTCGAGCACCCACACCTCGTTCGCGCCCTCCCGCAGCACCGGCCCCGGCACGAACAGCGACTCCTGCGGGCCCGCCGACCAGTAACGGCCCAGGCAGAAGCCGTTCACCCACACGAAGCCCCGGGTCGCGCCCGGCAGCCGCAGCCGGGCGTCCCCGGCCCCGGCCACGGCAAGGACCCCCCGGTACAGGCCCGGGGCTTCCGTGACGGGGCCGAAGGGCACCTTGGCGACCGTCTCCGTGCCGAAGGCGTCCAGGCGCAGGGCCCGGGCCCGTACTCCATGCAGATACTGCCGCTCGTGCCGTACGCCCCCGGTGATCCCCTTCGGCTCCCCGAGGCGCGGCCCGTAGTTGACCCGGCCGAGGGACTCCACCCACAGGTCCACGAGCGCCGGACCCGCCACCGGCTCGGGAAGCACCGCGTCCTCCCGGTCGAGGACCCCCGCCGGGCGTCCGTCGACGTACACCACCGCCCGGTCCCGCAGCCCCGTCACCCCCAGCGGGTACGGCTGCCGGGGACCCGGCACCGCCACCCGGTAGCGGACCAGACCCCGGTCCACGCCCAGCTCCTCGAACGTCGGGGGCACCGGCGTCTCGGTCTCCTCGCCGCCGAGGACCTCCAGGACCCCGTCCAGCGGTGCCCAGCCGTCGAACCCCCCGGACACGGGCGCCCCGAGCCGGGCCGGCGGCTCCGGCACCTCCGGCAGCGGCCCCTCCGCGTACTCCGCGAGCACCTCGCGGAAGGCCCGGTACTTCTCCGTCGGCCGTCCCGCCTCGTCGATCGGCGCGTCGTAGTCGTACGAGGTCACCGTCGCCCGCAGCGGACCGTCGTGCAGTGCGCCGTCCCGGTTCGCGCCCGCCCAGCCGCCGAAGTTCGTCCCGCCGTGCGCCATGTACACGTTGACCGAGGCCCCGCACTCCAGGATCTCCCGCAGCGCCGCCGCCGCGTCCGCCGCGTCCCGCACCATGTGCTCCCGGCCCCAGTGGTCGAACCAGCCGCACCAGAACTCCATGCACATCAGCGGCCCCGACGGCTGGTGCCGCCGCAGCGTCGCGAAGCCCTCCCGCGCCCCCGATCCGAAGTTCGCCGTCGCGAGGACCCCCGGCACCGAACCGCCCGTCAGCATGTGGTCCTCGGGCCCGTCCGAGGTGAACAGCGGCACGCTCACCCCGCAGTCCCGCAGCAGCCCCGCCACCCACTCCAGATAGCCCCGGTCGCTGCCGTAACTCCCGTACTCGTTCTCCACCTGTACGAGGACCACCGGACCGCCCCGGTCGATCTGCCGCTCCACCACCTGCGGGAGCAGCCGCCGGAACCAGGCCTCCACCGGCGCCAGGAACCCCGGGTCCAAGGTCCGCACCCGCCGCCCGAGCGGCCCGGTCAGCCAGTGCGGAAGCCCGCCGTTCTCCCACTCGGCGCAGATGTACGGACCCGGGCGCACGATCGCCCGCATCCCGGCCCGCCCCACCGCGTCCAGGAACCGCCCGAGCGCGCCCTCGTCCGCGTACCGGCCGGGCTCCGGCTCGTGCAGGTTCCACGGGACGTACGTCTCGACGCAGTCCAGGCCCATCGCGCGCAGCATCCCGAGCCGGTGCTCCCAGTGCCCCTCGTGCACCCGGAAGTAGTGCAGCGCCCCCGAGAGCAGCCGCACCGGCCGCCCGTCGAGCAGAAAGTCCTCGTCACCCACGGCGAAGTCGCCCACAGCGAAGTCACCCACAGCGAAGTCACCCACAGCGAACGTGCTCATGGCCTCACCCTCACCCTCTGGCGGCGGCGCGGTCCATGGACAAAGATCGTCGCAGTTTGGACGTTACGGAAGGGCCCGCGGCATGTACCACACCTGGATGCGCTACTTCACGCCCGGACCCGTCCACCACCGCCTCGGCCTCGTCTGCCTCGGCGTCGGACTCCAGCACGGCACCCTGCCCACCGTCGGCCCCCGCACCCTCGACCACCACGTCGCCGTCCTCGTCTCCGCCGGCAGCGGCTGGTACCGGGGCGCCGACGGGCGCCGCACCACCGTCACCGCCCCCGCCCTCCTCTGGCTCACCCCCGGCACCCCCCACCACTACGCCGCCGACCCCGGCACCGGCTGGGACGAGGCCTTCGTCGACTTCACCGGACCCGCCACCGCCACGTACACCGAACTCGGCTACATCGAGCCCGACCGGCCCGTCGTCCCCCTCTCCGACGCCGCCCCCGCCCGCGCCGCCATCGGCCGGATCGCCCGCGCCGCCCGCCCCGGCAACCCCTTCCTGGAGGTCGAGACCGGCGCCGCCGTCCACGAGCTGCTCGTCGCCCTGCGCCGGGCCCGCGCCGACACCAACGCCGACGGCGACCCCGTCCTCGCCGCCCTCGCCCGCGACGCCTTCCAGCCGCTGTCCGTCGCCGACCACGCCGCCCGGCACGGCATGACCCCCGCCGAACTGCGCAGCGCCGTCCGCCGCGCCGCCGGGTGCAGCCCCAAGGACTATCTGCTCACCGTCCGCCTCGGCCGCGCCAAGGAGCTCCTCGCCGCCACCGAGCTGCCCGTCGCCGCCGTCGCCCGCCGCGTCGGCTACGACGATCCGGCCTACTTCTCCCGGCTCTTCACCCGCCGGGTCGGCACCGCGCCCATCCGCTTCCGCGAGCAGCAGGGACGGTCCGTGCACGGCGGCTGGAGCACCAGCGTTCCGGATCCCGAACACCCGCCCACGATCCTCCCGAGATCCGTCTAAGCTCGCAGATCATGAGCGACACCAGCGACACCAGCGGCACCAGTGACATCGACCCCTCCGTCCTCGCCGAGCTGACCCGGCTGCGCGAAAGCATCGACAACATCGACGCCGCGGTCGTGCACATGCTCGCCGAGCGCTTCAAGTGCACCCAGCAGGTCGGCGTCCTCAAGGCGGAGCACCAGCTCCCGCCCGCCGACCCCGCCCGCGAGGCCCGCCAGATCGCCCGGCTGCGGGAACTCGCGGCGAGCGCGAAACTGGACCCGGCCTTCGCGGAGAAACTCCTCAACTTCATCATCGCCGAGGTCATCCGGCACCACGAGACGATTGCGGACGGAGCACGCTGATGGCGCGCGTCACGGTCTTCACCCTCGGAGGCACCATCTCCGCCCGAGGCGGTGACGCCGCCCGCATGACCGGCCAGGAGGTCCTCGCCGAGCTCGGCGCCCCCGAGGACGTCGTCCTGCGCGACTTCCGCCGGGTCCCCAGCTCCACCCTCTCCTTCGAGGACCTCGCCGCCCTCGCGGACGAGGTCCGGGCGGCCGTCGCCGAAGGCTCCGGCGTCGTCGTCGTCCAGGGCACCGACACCCTGGAGGAGACCGCCTTCCTGCTCGACCTGCTCTGCTCCACCGAGCAGGCGCCGATCGCCGTCACCGGCGCGATGCGCCGCCCCGACCTGCCGGGCGCCGACGGCCCCGCCAACCTCGCCGCCGCCCTCGCGGTCGCCGCCGACCCCGGCTGCCGCGGCCTCGGCGTCCTGGTCGTCCTCGGCGACGAGATCCACGCCGCCCGGCTCGCCCGCAAGACCCACACCATCTCGATCACCACCTTCGCCTCGCCCGGCGCCGGCCCCCTCGGCACCGTCGTCGAGGGCGAACCCCGGATCCTGCTCCGCCCCGCCGTCCCCGCCGCGCTCTGCCGGCTGAAGCTCGACCCGTCGGTGCGCGTCGCCCTGGTGACCCTCTCCCTCGGCGACCGCGGCGAACTCCTCGACGCCGTCGACGACCGCTTCCAGGGCCTCGTCGTCGCCGCCTTCGGCGGCGGGCACGCCCCCGCCCCGCTCGTCGAGCCCCTCGCCGGGATCGCCCGGCGCATCCCCGTCGTCCTGGCCTCCCGCACCGGCGGCGGCGCCACCCTCACGGACACCTACCGCAGCCCCGGCTCCGAGCACGACCTCCTGCACCACGGACTGATCCCCGCCGGCCCGCTCGACCCCGCCAAGGCCCGGATCCTGCTCCACACCCTGATCTCCAGCGGCGCCGCGGGCCCGACCGGCTACGACCGGCCCCGGATCACCGCCGCCTTCGCCCACCTGAACGGTTCCGGCCTGGCCTGAGGTCCCGATACCCCCTGCCCGGGGACGGAGTGATCGGGCAGCATAGGGCCCATGTCCGTACTGACGCGCGACGAAGCGCAGACCCGTGCCCAGCTCCTCGACGTCCACCACTACCGCGTGGACCTCGACCTCACCACCGGCGACGAGACCTTCCGGTCACGCAGCCTCATCCGCTTCACGGCCCGCGCCGCGGGGGACACCTTCGTCGAGCTCAAGCCCGAGACCCTGCACTCCGCCCTCCTCGACGACGAGCCCCTCGACGTCACCACCCTCGACGGCAACCGGCTCCCGCTGACCGTCACCGAGGGCGAGCACACCCTCAGCCTCAGCAGCACCATGCGGTACTCCCGCACCGGCGAGGGCATGCACCGCTTCACCGACCCCACCGACGGCGAGTCGTACACCTACACCCAGCTGTTCATGGAGGACGTCCAGCGCGTCTTCGCCGCCTTCGACCAGCCCGACCTCAAAGCCGTCTTCGAGGTGGGCGTCAAGGCCCCCGAGGGCTGGACCGTCCTCTCCAACGGCATCACCGAGCAGCGGCCCGACGGCCACTGGCAGGCCGCCGCCACCCCGCTGCTCTCCACCTACCTCGTCTGCGTCGCCGCCGGCCCCTGGCACAGCATCCGCACCGAGCACGCCGGCCTGCCCTTCGGCATCCACTGCCGCCGCTCCCTCGCCGCCCACCTCGACGCCGACGCCGACGAGATCCTCGCCGTCACCAAGGCCTGTTACGACCGCTACCACGAGAAGTTCGACGAGCCCTACCCCTTCGACTCGTACGACCAGGCCTTCGTCCCCGAGTTCAACGCGGGCGCCATGGAGAACCCCGGACTCGTCACCTTCCGCGACGAGTTCGTCTTCCGCTCCGCCGTCACCATCACCGAGCGCCAGACCCGCGCCATGGTCATCTCCCACGAGATGGCCCACATGTGGTTCGGCGACCTCGTCACCCTCCGCTGGTGGGACGACATCTGGCTGAACGAGTCCTTCGCCGAGTACATGGGCTACCAGACCCTCAACGAGGCCTGCTCCGACCTCTTCCCGGACACCTGGATCGACTTCGGCGTCACCCGCAAGGCCTGGGGGTACGAGGCGGACCAGCGCCCCTCCACCCACCCCGTCGCCCCCGACCCGGAAGCCGTCCCCGACACCGCCTCCGCCCTCCTCAACTTCGACGGCATCTCCTACGCCAAGGGCGCCTCCGCGCTCCGCCAGCTCGTCGCCTGGCTCGGCGAGAAGGACTTCCTCGCCGGCATCAACATCCACTTCAAGCGCCACAAGTTCGGCAACGCCACCCTCGCCGACTTCATCGACAACCTCGCCGCCGCCACCGACCGCGACGTCCACGCCTGGTCCGAGCAGTGGCTGCGCACCACCGGCGTCGACACCCTCACGCCCCGCCTCGAAGGCGAGGGCACCCACTGGCTGCTCCACGTCGACCGCGACGGCAGCCGCCCGCACCGCATCCGGGCCGGGATCTACGACCGGCAGCCCGACGGCGAACTCGCCCTGCGCGAGCGCCGCGAGCTCGACGTCCCCCAGGAGGCACCCGCCGAGCTGGGCGGCCCGCGCCCCGCCCTCGTCGTCCTCAACGACGGCGACCTCACCTACGCCAAGCTCCGCTTCGACGAAGTCTCCGAGGAATCCGCCCTGCGCGGCCTCGCCCGCATCCCCGACGCCCTCACCCGGGCCGTCGTCTGGAACGCGCTGCGCGACATGGTCCGCGACGGCGCCCTCGCCCCGGCCGCGTACCTGGAGGTCGCCCACGCCCACCTGCCCGAAGAGACCGAACTCGCCCTCGTCCAGGGCGTCCTCGGCTTCGCGCGCACCCAGATCGCCGACCGGTACGTGACGGAGGAGGAGCGCCCGGCCGCCCTCGCCACCATCGGCGAGATCGCCCGCGCCCTGCTGCGCCGCACCGAGGACGGCGAGGAGCCCGGCCTGCGCCTCACCGCCGTCCGCGCCTGCGTCGACAGCGCCACCACCCCCGACAAGATCGCCTCCTGGCTCGAGGAGGGCACCGTCCACGGCGGCCCCGAGCTCGACCCCGAGCTGCGCTGGAGGATCCTCGCCCGCCTCGCCGTCCTCGGCGCCACCGACGAGACCGTGATCGCCGCCGAGCTGGAGCGGGACCCGAGCGCCACCGGCCAGGAGGGTGCCGCCCGCTGCCGGGCCGGCCTCCCGACCCCGGAGGCGAAGGCCGCCGCCTGGTCGGCGATGTTCTCCTCCGACGACCTCTCCAACTACCTCTTCACCGCCACCGCCCGGGGCTTCTGGCAGCCCGAACAGGCCGAGCTCGTACGGGAGTACGTGCCGCGCTTCTACGAGGCGGCCGTCGCCCTCGGCGACCGCCGGGGCCCCGCGATGGCCGAGGCCGCCGGGCGCTACGCCTTCCCGGAGCACGCGGTCGACGCGGACTCCCTGGCCCTGGGCGAGTCCCACCTCACGTCCGACACGATGATCCCGGCCCTCCACCGCAAGCTCGTCGACCAACTGGACGACCTGCGCAGGGCGCTGGCGGCACGCGGCGCGTAGCCACGGGGACGGCGCCCTGGTTCCAGGGCGCCGTCCCTCGTTCGGGTCACAGGACCCGACTCCCCGGACAAACCCCGACAAGCCGCGCCACCCTGTCGTCCATGCGTGCCGCACCCCCACCCCTCGCCGCCGACGTCTTCGCCCTGAGCCGGCTCCTGGGCACTGCCCTCGACGCCCTGAGCGAAGGGGCGCAGGCCAGGGGCGGGCCGCTCCCGGCGGGGGGTCCCGAGGCCGTGGCGCGGCGGGTGCGCGAGGCGCTCGGGGAGCCGCTCCCGGAGACGGGGAGAGGGGAGGCGGAGGCGCTCCGCACCCTCGTCCGGGTCCTGGCCGAGGGCGCAGCCGACCCGGCGGACCCCCGGTGCGCCGCCCACCTCCACACCCCGCCCCTCGCGCTGGCCGCCGCGGCCGATCTCGCCGCCTCCGCGCTGAACCCGTCCATGGACTCCTGGGACCAGGCGCCCGCGGCCTCCGCCCTGGAGGCCGAGGTGACGGCCGCCCTGGCCGCCGAGGTGTTCCCCGCCGCGCGAGCGGCCGACGCGCTCGTCACCACCGGCGGCACCGAGTCCAACCAGCTCGCCCTGCTCCTCGCCCGGGAGCGGCACGGCGGCGTCACGACCGTCGTCGGGGCCAGCGCCCACCACTCCTTCCGCCGCGCCGCCTGGCTCCTCGGCCTGCCCGAGCCGGTCGTCGTGCCCACCCCGGGCGGCACGATCGACCCGGAAGCCCTCCACGAGGCCCTGACCCGCACCGCCGGGCCCGTCCTCGTCGCCGCCACCGCCGGCACGACCGACGAGGGCCTGATCGACCCGCTCCCGGAGATCGCCGACGTCTGCGCCGGCTCCGGCGCCGAGCTCCACGTCGACGCCGCGTACGGCGGCCCCGTCCTGTTCAGCCGCACCCACCGCCGGCTCCTCGACGGCCTCGACCGGGCCCGTACCGTCACCGTCGACCTGCACAAACTCGGCTGGCAGCCGGCCGCCGCGGGGCTCCTCGCCGTACGCGACGCCGCCGACCTCGCCGTCCTCGGCCACACCGCCGACTACCTCAACGCCGACGACGACACCGAGGCGGGCCTCCCCGACCTCCTCGGCCGCTCCCTGCGCACCACCCGCCGCCCCGACGTCCTCAAGACCGCCGTCACCCTCCGGGCCCTCGGCCGCACGGGCCTCGGCGCGCTCGTCGACCGGTGCATGGACCTCGCCCAGGAGCTCGCCGACCTGGTGGAGAAGACCCCCGGCCTCGACCTCAAGAGCCGCCCCACCCTCACCACCGTCCTCTTCCGCCCCGCCGGAGCCGACGACGAGACCGTCGCGGCGATCCGCCGCACCCTCCTCACCGAGGGCCGCGCCGTCCTCGGCCGGGCCGCCGCCGACGGCCGCCTCTGGCTCAAGGCCACCCTGCTCAACCCCCACACCACCCCCGGCGACCTGGCAGACATCCTCACCCTCGTGGAAGGCAGCACGCACCGATGACCGGCAGCACCCCCCAGCAGGACCTCGATCAGCCCCACGACCTGGTGGGCGTCGGCATCGGCCCCTTCAACCTCTCGCTCGCCGCCCTCGCGCACGGCGTCCCCGGCGGTCTCGCCGCGACCTTCTACGAACAGCGGCCGGCCTTCCACTGGCACCCCGGGCTCCTCCTCGACGGCGCCACCCTCCAGGTCCCCTTCCTCGCCGACCTGGTGACCCTCGCCGACCCCGCGAGCCCCTGGACCTTCCTCAACTACCTGAAGAGCCGCGAGCGCCTCTTCCCCTTCTACTTCGCCGAGCGGTTCCACATCCAGCGCGCCGAGTACGACGCCTACTGCCGCTGGGTCAGCGAGCGGCTCCCCGGCCTCCACTTCGGCCACCAGGTCGACTCCGTCCGCTGGAACCCCGAGCGGCGCCTGTTCGAGGTCGACTTCACCCAGGTCGACCCGGAGGGCGAGGCCGAGGCCCTGGGCCGCGCCTACACCCGGAACGTCGTCCTGGGCGTCGGCACCGAGCCGTACGTCCCCGAGCCGCTCCGGCCGCTCGCCGACGCCCCCGGCGTGCCCGTCTTCCACTCGGCCGACTACCTGACCCACCGCGAGTCGCTGCTGCGCGCCGGGCACGTCACCGTCATCGGCTCCGGCCAGTCCGGCGCCGAGATCTTCCTCGACCTGCTCCGCGCCCGCCCCGCCGGGGCCGAGCGGATCCACTGGCTGGCCCGGACCGAGGCCTTCGCCCCCATGGAGTACTCCAAGCTCGGCCTGGAGCACTTCACCCCCGACTACACCCGCTACTTCCACGCCCTGCCCGAGCCCGTGCGCGGTGAACTCATGCCCCGGCAGTGGCAGTTGCACAAGGGCATCGACGCGGACACCATCGCCGCCATCCACGACGAGCTCTACCGCCGCACCCTGCACGGCGGCTGGCCCGACGCCGTCCTCACCCCCGGCGTCCGGGTCCGCACCGCCGGCCGGGTCGCCACCACCCGGGTCGAGCTGCACCTGGAGCACGTGCAGCAGTCCACCCGCTCCCGGCTCACCACCGACGCCGTCGTCCTCGCGACCGGCTACCGGGAGCGCCCGGTGGACCGGATGCTCGCCGGGCTCGACCCGTACCTGCGGCACGACTCGGCCGGGCGCGCGCGGATCGACGAGCGGTACCGCCTGGTGCTCGACCCGTCCGTCACCGGCTCCGTGTACGTCCAGAACGCCGAGCGCCACACGCACGGCGTCGGCGCCCCCGACCTGGGCCTCGCGGCCTGGCGCAGCGCGGTCATCCTCAACTCGGTCACCGGCAAGGAGTCGTACCCGCTGCCCCGCCGCACCGCCTTCACCACCTTCGGCCTGGACGCGCGAGAGGCGCCGAGCATCCCGGCCCAGGACCGGAAGCTGACGCCTCTCGTACAGCAGTAGGAACTCTCGTACGGCAGGAGGAACTAGAAGACCGGCACGCCGTCCCGGGTCAGCTTCCAGTCCACCGACGCGAAGGTGCCCGGGTCGACCGTGCCCTTCGCCTTCACCCAGCCGATGATCGTGTTGCGGATCTCGTCCGAGTTCGCCCACAGCTGCTGGGCCTTGGCGACGTGCGGGAACGCGCCGCCGCCGCTGGCCCGGTAGTTGTTCACCGCGAGGACGAACTGCGCGGCCGGGTCGAGCGGCTTGCCCTGGAAGGACAGGCCGGTGATCCGCCGGCCGGCCGGCTGGGCGATGTCGATGTCGTACGTCAGGCCAGACACGGCGTCGTAGTTGTAGTCGGGGGTGTTCTCCGCGTTGGTGAGCTTCGCGGTGTCGACGGGCGCGCCGGCCGCGGTCTGGACGTAGTACTTCGCCGAGTACTCCAGGTAGTCCTTCAGCTGGGCGCCCGTCATCAGACGCGCCTCAAGGGTGTTCTCGAAGGGGTAGAGTCCGGCGGCGTCCTTGATGCTGATCTCGCCGGCGGGGATCCGGGCCGTGCGCGAGAAGCAGGAGGCCTGCGAGAGGACCGGCAGGCCGGCGTACGCGCCGCCCGCGAGGGCCGCCTTCACCGTCTCGGCCTGGACGACGTTGATCAGGTCGATGATCGGCTCGTCCTTCCACGGCGCGTCGGCCGTGGTCATGGCGGCGGTCGAGGTGCCGATGACCTGGTTGACGTACGCGACGACCTTCTTGTGCTCGTCCGCGAGCAGCCCGGTGATCTCCGGGTCCTCGGCGACCGTGTTGGAGTTGAGGACCTGCGCCCCGGCCTTCTCGACCACCCAGCGGCCCTTCTCCCACACCAGGTCGAAGTCGAAGAGGGTGAGGCGCTGGCCCCACTTCAGCGGCTCGGACAGGACGACGTCCTTGCCGGTCTCCTTGTTCTTCACCCGGTACTCGGGGATCTCGGTGTGCGCGTGGCCGACGAGGATCGCGTCGATGCCGGGCACCTGCTCGGCGACGAGCCCGGCGGCGTTCTCGACGTACGGGAGCTGGTCACCGTACGAGGAGGTGCCGGAGGAGCCGGAGTGCGCCGAGACGATCACGACGTCGGCACCCATCGAGCGCAGCTTCGGCACCCACTTCGCGGCCTGCTCCTCCAGACCGGGGAAGACCATCCTGCCGGTGACGTTCGCCTTGTCCCAGATGGCGATGCCCGGGTTGGTCAGGCCGAGGACCGCGACCTTGACGTCCCGGCCGTGCGGGGTGCGCAGGCAGTGCATGCTGTACGGGGCGAAGGCCGGGCGCAGCGTCTTGGCGTCGAGCGCGTTGGCGCCGAGCAGCGGGAAGTCGCACTGCTCCTCGAACTTCCGCAGCACCGGGATGCCGTAGTTGAACTCGTGGTTGCCGAGCGCGGCGGCGTCGTAGCCGATGGCGTTCATGGCCTGGGCCATCGGGTGGACCGGGCCGCCGGTCTGCGTGATCGGGTCGACCTTGGCGTAGTAGTAGGACAGCTGGGTGCCCTGGATGGTGTCGCCGGCGTCGATGAGGAGCGTGTTCTCCTCGCCCTTGGCCGCGCGGACCTGGCCGACCAGGGTGGAGATCTTGGCGAGGCCGACGTCGTTGTGCGCCTTGTCGTCGAACTCCTTGTCCGTGAAGTAGTCCCAGTTGAAGACGTTGCCGTGCAGGTCGGTGGTGCCCATCACGGTGAACGAGTACCGCTTGGCCGGCCGGGGGCGGGCTTCGTGGGCCTCGGCGGGGGCGGCGACCCCGGCGGTGAGGGCGGCGGCTCCGGCTCCGACGGCGGCGGAGGCCTCCAAGAAGGCGCGGCGGTTCAGCGGCATTTGGTTCTCCCCATTGACTCGGCGCCTGCCATGGCGCACAACGCGCGTAGATTCTGGCCTGGAACGCACCGTCGCAACAGACCTTTCGGGTTACGGAGTGGGAAAGTGTTCGGTATGACACACCCCCACCCCACCCCCGAGGCACCCCAGGTGACGGTCCGCGGCGAGGGCCGCCTGGAGGTGGAGCCGGAACTGGCCCGGATCGGCGTTTCGGTACGCGCCAGGGGCACCGACCGGGCCGCGGTGCTCGCCGCCCTGACGAGCCGTAACGCCGAGGCGATCGCCCTCGTGAAGTCGTACGGGGAGGCCGTCGCCGCCCTGGAGACGGGCGCCCTGTCCGTCACCCCGGAGCCGGCCCGGCACGGCCGCGGCGAGCGGGTGCGCGGCTACCAGGGCTGGGTGCACCTGTCGGCCGAACTGACCGACTTCACCGCGCTCGGCGAACTCGTCACGCACCTCGCGGACCTGGAGTGGACCCGGGTGGACGGCCCCTGGTGGTCGCTGCGCCCGGACTCCCCGGCGCACGCGGAGGCGCGCCGGCAGGCCGTACGGGACGCGGTGCGCCGGGCGCGCGAGTACGCGGAGGCGCTCGGCACCTCCCTGGTGGCGCTGCTCGAACTCTCCGACACCGGAATCGCCCCCGGCATGCCGGCTCCGGCCGGCGGGATGCGCATGGCCTTCGCCGCGGAGTCGGTGGAGGCACCCGCTCCGCTGGACCTGGAACCCCAGCGGCAGACGGTCACGGCGGAGGTCGCGGCACGGTTCACGATGGCGCCGCCCGCACTCTGAGACGAACGGCTTTTCGGTCCGTAACCCGCTCATCGGAGCAACCCGCCGCACAGATTCAAGACTTGTCAACAACCTTTCACGGAAAGGTTGTTGGCTTGTCATGGTGGGCGCCTTCGCTACCCACTGGTAAGCCCTAGGCTCGCCTCATGCGCCGAGCGAAAATCGTTTGTACCCTTGGGCCCGCCACCGAAACATACGACCAGATCAAGGCGTTGATCGAGGCCGGAATGGACGTGGCCCGCTTCAACCTCAGCCACGGCAGCTACGCCGAACACGAGAAGCGCTACCAGCACGTGCGCGAGGCCGCCGACGAGACCGGCCGGAGCGTCGGTGTCCTCGCCGACCTTCAAGGCCCGAAGATCCGCCTCGGCCGCTTCCGTGAGGGTCCCGTACTCCTTGAACGCGGCGACGAGTTCACCATCACCGTCGAGCCGGTGGAGGGTGACCGCCACCGCTGCGGCACGACCTACTCCGGCCTCGCCGGGGACGTGACCGCCGGCGAGCGGATCCTCGTCGACGACGGCCGCGTCACCCTGGAGGTCACCTCCGTCGACGGCCCCCGCGTGCACACCCGGGTGATCGAGGGCGGCATGGTCTCCGACCACAAGGGCCTCAACCTGCCCGGCGTCGCCGTCTCCGTCCCGGCCCTCTCCGAGAAGGACATCGAGGACCTGCGCTGGGCGCTGCGCACCGGCGCCGACGTCATCGCCCTCTCCTTCGTCCGCAGCGCCCGCGACATCGACGACGTGCACCGGATCATGGACGAGGAGGGCCGCCGGCTCCCCGTCATCGCCAAGATCGAGAAGCCGCAGGCCGTCGAGAACATCGACGAGATCGTCGCCGCCTTCGACGGCATCATGGTCGCCCGCGGCGACCTGGGCGTCGAGATGCCCCTGGAGCAGGTGCCGATCGTCCAGAAGCGCGCGGTGAAGCTGGCCAAGCGGAACGCCAAGCCGGTCATCGTCGCCACCCAGATGCTCGACTCGATGATCGACAACTCCCGCCCCACGCGCGCCGAGGCGAGCGACGTGGCGAACGCGGTCATCGACGGCACCGACGCCGTGATGCTCTCCGGCGAGACCAGCGTCGGCCGCCACCCGATCGAGACGGTCCGCACCATGAGCCGGATCGTCGAGGCCGCGGAGGAGGACGTCCTCGCCAAGGGGCTGCCCCCGCTGACCGAGCGGAACAAGCCCCGCACCCAGGGCGGCGCCGTGGCCCGCGCGGCCGCCGAGATGGGCGACTTCCTGGGCGCCAAGTTCCTCGTGGCCTTCACCCAGTCCGGCGACACCGTCAAGCGCCTGTCCCGCTACCGCTCCCCGATCCCCCTCCTGGCCTTCACCCCGGACCCGGCCACCCGCTCCCAGCTCAACCTCACCTGGGGCGTCGAGACCTTCCTCGGCCCGTCCGTGGACTCCACGGACGCGATGGTGGCCCAGGTCGACGAGGAGCTCCTGCGCATCGGCCGCTGCCGCCCCGGCGACATCGTGGTCATCACGGCCGGCTCCCCACCGGGCGTCGCGGGCTCCACGAACCTGGTCCGGGTGCACCACATCGGAGACCCGCTGAACTAGTCAGTGCTTGGGCCCCACGTGCAGGTCCATCAGCGCGACGGAGGCTTTGCGGGCGACGGAGATGTTGTACGGGTCGGTGCCTCGGGCGGTGGTCGTCCACTCGACACCGACCCTGGTGAAGGCGTCACCGCACAGCTTCCGGATGTCGTCCGACTTGTTGGTGAAGAAGTACCGGGGGTACTCGTACCGCTTGCGCTCTCCTCCGACGAGGCGTGTGGTCCAGTTGGTGATCCGGCACCCGTCGGACTGGATGAGGCCGCGGATGAACCCCCAGGGGTGCGCATCGATGATCTTCTGCTGCCAAGCTTCGAGCGCGATGCGTCGCTCGTGCTTCTTGCCGGGGCCGTGTTGGGGGAAGAGGCATGCCAAATGCAGCGAGTACACCTTGACGTTGTGGCAGCCCTTCCTGCGCACGCGGCATGTGGCGTTGTCCGGGAACACCCGGCGCATGGCCGTCTCGGCCTCGTCCTGTACCCCTGGCCAGGCGTCATCGAGTGCGATCATGAGGCTCGGTGCCCGGTGGGCCCAGTAGTCGCTGATGTGCCCGTCGCCGAGATAGAGGCCCAGGAGGTACGCGTACGCTGCCGCATCCAATTCCCGGCCGTCGCAGCGGGGACACTTGGGGCCAGGCCTGCCTGGGCACTCTCCGCGCTTCGCGCGATCCTCGTGCTTCCAGTAGCTGATCGTGCCGACGGGGACATTGAGCTTGCGGGCGACGTCAGCGTTCTTCGCGCCGCCGCGCAGGAGCGTGAGCGCCCGCTCCCGTACCTCAGTTCCATGGAAGTGCATACGATCGATCGTGACGGGCTCGTACTGGCCGCATGGCGCAGATGATCAGGCTTCACGCATGTGGGTGACAGCCACCCATTGATCGATCACCTTGGAATCAAAGGAAAAGTGCCCCAGGTGGGATTCGAACCCACACTGTCCGCTGTTTGAGAGCGGCCTCTCTGACCAGTTGGAGTACTGGGGCCTTAGAAAGCGAGGGCGCTACAGCCCCTGCGGAGCACCACCTTACAGGAGCTAGGTAGGCTCAGGGGAGCAGTACTTGCCCCGCAACGAGGAGCCCGCGTGACCGCCCCCGAGTCGCCCCAGCCCGCCGACGACGCCGAGCCGTCGCACGTTCCGCCGCTGACGACCCGCGTCGTCATCGCCGAGGACGAGGCCCTCATCCGCCTCGACCTCAAAGAGATGCTGGAAGAAGAGGGCTACACGGTCGTCGGCGAGGCCGGGGACGGCCAGACGGCCGTCGAGCTCGCCCGCGAGCACCGCCCCGACCTCGTCATCCTCGACGTGAAGATGCCCGTCCTCGACGGCATCTCCGCCGCCGAGAAGATCGCCGGCGAGTCCATCGCCCCGGTCCTCATGCTCACCGCCTTCTCACAGCGCGAGCTCGTCGAGCGGGCCCGGGACGCCGGCGCCATGGCGTACCTGGTGAAGCCCTTCAGCAAGAGCGACGTCGTGCCGGCCATCGAGATGGCCGTCTCCCGCTTCGCCGAGCTCCGCGCCCTGGAGAAGGAGGTCGCCGACCTCTCCCAGCGCCTGGAGACCCGCAAGCTCGTCGACCGCGCCAAGTCGATCCTGCAGACCCAGTACGGCCTGACGGAGCCGGCCGCGTTCCGCTGGATCCAGAAGACCTCGATGGACCGCCGCATGTCGATGCAGCAGGTCGCCGAGGCCGTCATCGAGGACGCCGAGGAGAAGAAGGCGGCGAAGGGGCAGTAGCCCCCGCTTTTATACGAAAGAAGGCCCGCCCCACGTCGCTGTGGGGCGGGCCTTCCGTTCTGGGTGCTCAGTCCTCGCCGAGGTACGTCTTGCGCACGTCGTCGTTCACGAGCAGGTCCTGTCCGGTGCCGGACAGCTTGATCGTGCCGACCTCGAGCACGTACCCGTAGTCCGCGAGGGACAGCGCGGCCTGCGCGTTCTGCTCGATGAGCAGGATCGTCATGCCCTCGGACTTCAGCGCCGCGATGGTCTCCATGATCTTCTGCATCATGATCGGGGAGAGACCCATCGAAGGCTCGTCCAGCATCAGCAGCTTCGGCTGGGACATCAGGGCGCGGCCCATCGCCAGCATTTGCTGCTCACCGCCGGAGAGGGTGCCCGCGGCCTGCTTGCGGCGCTCGCCCAGGATCGGGAAGAGGTCGTAGGACTTCTGGATGTCCCGTTCGATCCCGTCCTTGTCCTTGCGGAGGAAGGCGCCGAGGCGGAGGTTCTCCTCGATGGTGAGCCGGGGGAAGATGTGCCGGCCCTCGGGGGAGTGCGCGAGGCCCAGCGACACCACCTTGTGGGCCGGGATGCCGTCGAGCACCTGGCCGTCGAAGGTGATCTTGCCCGCGGTGGGCTTGAGCAGGCCCGAGAGGGTCCGCAGGGTCGTGGTCTTGCCGGCGCCGTTGGTGCCGATCAGGGCGACGACCTGGCCCGCCTCGACGGAGAAGGAGATGCCCTTGACGGCCTCGATCTTGCCGTAGGCGACCCTGAGGTCCTCGACCTCCAGAAGTGCGGTCACTTGGAGTCTCCTTCGGTGGTGCTGTCCGCGTCGGCGGCCGGAGCCCCGTCGGCGGGGGTGTCGTCGGCCTCCGGGGCCTCGTCGGCCGGGGCCTCGGAAGCGTCGTCGGCGGGGGCCTCGTCGACCTCGGCCTGGGGCGCCTCGTCGGCGGTCTCTTCCGCCTCCTCGGCCTCGGCCTCGGGAGCCGCGTCGGTAGGCGCCTCGTCGGCCTCGTTGGCGGACTCTTCCGCGGCCTCGGCGTTCTCGGCCACGGCAGCCTGCTCCGCGGCCTCGACCTCGGCAGCCTCCTCCGCGCCGGGCGCGTCCTCGTACGGCGTGCCCAGGTACGCGGCCACGACGCGCTCGTCGCCCTGGACGACCTCGGCCGTGCCCTCGACGAGCTTCTCGCCCTGGACGAGGACGGCCACCCGGTCGCACAGCTTGAAGATGAACTTCATGTCGTGCTCGATGACCAGGACCGCGATGCCGAGGTCGCGGATCGCGAAGACCAGCTCCTCGGTGGTGCGGGTCTCGGCCTGGTTCATGCCGGCCGTCGGCTCGTCGAGCAGCAGCAGACCGGGGTCGCTGGCGAGCGCGCGGGCGATCTCCAGCTTGCGCTGCTCGCCGTACGGCAGGTTGCGCGCCAGGTGCTCCGCCTTGTTCGCGAGGCCCACGAACTCCAGGAGTTCCATGGCTCGGTCGCGGGAGGCGGCCTCCGCCTTCTTGAAGCCGGGGCCGCGCAGGAGCGCGGACCACAGGCCCTCCTTGGTCCGGGTGTGCCGTCCGACGAGGACGTTCTCCAGGACCGTCATGTTGGAGAAGAGACGGATGTTCTGGAAGGTACGCGCGATGCCGGCCTGGGTCACCAGGTGCGGCTTCGGCGGCAGGACCGTGCCCTTGTAGCTGACCTGGCCCTCGGTCGGGACGTACAGACCGGTCAGGCAGTTGAAGAACGTGGTCTTGCCGGCGCCGTTGGGGCCGATCAGGCCGACGATCTCGCCCTCGCGGACCGTCAGGTCGACCCCGCGCACGGCGGTCAGACCGCCGAAGCGCATCGTGACGCCGCTCGCCTCCAGGACCGGGGAGGCCGTCGTCGTGCCGGTGACGGTGTCGGTGGTGGTGGTCGTCATGGCTTTCACGCCCCTGCCTTCGCCGTGCCGACGCCCGCGTCCTCGGACTGCCGCTGCTCCGGCACGACTTGCTGGTCGTCGTCGTTCTCGTGGAATTCCAGCCGCGCCCGCTTGTTGGCGATGAGGCCCTCGGGGCGGAAGCGCATGAGCAGGATCAGGGCGATGCCGAACCCGAGCAGCTGGTAGTCCTGGAGGAACGACAGCTTGGCCGGGATCAGGAAGAGGAGGGCGGAGCCGACGATCGGGCCGGTGATCGTGCCCATGCCGCCGAGGATGACGGCCGCGAGGAGGAACGCGGAGTTCGGCGGGACGGGACCGGCGAAGACGTAGTTCTCCGGGACCACCGTGGTGTTGACGTGCGCCTGCACCGTGCCCGCGAGGCCGGCCAGGGAAGCGCCGAGGGCGAAGGCGACCAGCTTGACCCGGAAGCCGTTGATGCCCATCGCGGTGGCGGCGGTCTCGTCCTCGCGGATGGCGACCCAGGCGCGGCCGATGCGGCTGTTGCCGGCGCGGGAGAAGACGACCACGACCAGCGCCATGATGAGGATCATGAGCAGGTAGTAGTTGGCGTAGGCGCCGAGCACGATGCCGAACACGGTGTGCGACTCGCCGAAGTTGTACCCGAAGAACTCCAGCTGCGGGATGTTCGGGATGCCGTTCGGGCCGTTGGTGATCTGCGGGCCCGAGGTGCCGTCGAGGTTGCCCATGGCGATGCGGAAGATCTCACCGAAGCCGAGGGTCACGATGGCGAGGTAGTCGCCGCGCAGGCGCAGGGTCGGCGCGCCGATGACGACGCCGAAGACCAGCGAGGCCGCCATGCCGGTCAGCGCCGCCGCCCAGAAGGGGAACTGGACGCCGAACGCGGAGCTGGTGGCGCCGGAGACGAGGGCCGCGGTGTACGCGCCGACGCCGAGGAAGGCGACGTAACCGAGGTCGAGGAGACCGGCGAGGCCGACGACGATGTTCAGGCCGAGGGCGACGGTCGCGAAGATCAGGATGTTGACCGCGATCAGCGTGTACGTGTCGCCGCTCTGCTGGATGAACGGGAAGGCGATCGCCATGACGATGGCGGCCGTGACCGTCACCTGCCGGTTCCGCGCGGTGATCGCGGAGAGCCGCCGGGTCAGCCCGGACTTGACCAGCGCGGTGGCGGAGAAGGCGACGAGGATCAGGTACGCGATGAAGAGCTGCGGCTCGGAGTCGTCGGTGTCGATGCCGAAGGTGACGACGTACAGGCCGAGGGCGAAGACCGCGACGATGATCAGGATCTCGGCCCAGGACGGCAGCTGCTTGGCCGGGGCGGCCTTGCGGGTGTCGTCGGGCAGCAGGTACGCGGCGACGGCCGGGGCGGCAGCGGCGAGGACGGCGATGCCGGCGCCGGGCTCCAGGTCCACCAGGGCGCCCAGCTCCACGATGATCGAGATCGCGGTGAAGAGGGTGGTGGCGAAGGTGCCGAGGGCGAGGATCCACACGGCCTTGCGGGCGCCGGTCGGCGTCAGCCAGCCGAGGCCCTTCACGCCGAGTGCGGACAGCGCGTGCAGTCCGGTGAGGATCGCGCCGATCAGCGTGAGCACCTGGAGCGGGGCGGGGTTGCCGTAGATCGTGAGGTTGCCGGGGAACGCGGTGGTCCACGTCCAGGCGAGGAAGGTGCTCACGACGGTGGCGACGCTGCCGGCGACGACCGTCCAGAGCAGGGTCGCGGGGGTGGCCGGGGCCTTGGAGACGGTCTGGTCGAGGGTGGTGTCGGTCATGGTGCTCACGCCCTGTCCGCGACGCGCTCGCCCAGCAGGCCCTGCGGCCGTACGAGGAGCACGAGGATGAGGAGGACGAAGGCCCACACGTTGGACCAGGCACCGCCGCCGAGCTGCTGCATGCCGGGGATGTCCTCGATGTAGGCGATCGAGAGGGACTCGGCGATGCCGAGGACGACGCCGCCGACCATGGCGCCGTAGATGTTGCCGATGCCGCCGAGGACGGCCGCGGTGAAGGCCTTGAGGCCGAGGATGAAGCCCATCTCGAAGTTGATCTGGCCCTTGTCGACGCCGTAGGCGACGGCGGCCACGGCGGCGAACGCGGCACCGATGGCGAAGGCCATGACGATGATGCGGTCGGTGTTGATGCCCATCAGCTTCGCGGTGTCCGGGTCCTGCGCGGTGGCCTGCATGGCGCGGCCGCTGCGGCTCTTGGAGACGAAGAGGCCGAGGGCGAGCATGCACAGAGGCGCGAGGATGAGCACGAAGGCGTCGGAGCGCTGGATCGAGAGGTTCGAGGTGATCTCGAACGCCTCGCCCGGGATCTCCGGGAAGCTCACGGCCTTCTTGGCGTCCGGGTAGAACTGCCAGACCAGCTGCTGGAGCGCGATGGACAGACCGATCGCCGTGATGAGCGGGGCCAGTCGGGGCGCGTTGCGCAGTGGACGGTAGGCGAACCGCTCGGCGGCGGTCGCGACCGCCACGGAGGCTATCGCGCCACCGACGATCATGAGCGGTATCGCCACCAGCAGGGAGGTGCCGCTCGGGAGAGCGGTGTAGGTGGTGAGGGCGCCGAAGCCCCCGATCATGAAGATCTCGCCGTGGGCGAAGTTGATGAGCTGAACGATGCCGTAGACCATGGTGTACCCGATGGCGATGAGGCCATAGAGGGCACCGAGGGCCAGGCCGTTGGCCAGCTGTTGCGGCAGTTCGTGCACCGCAGGCCTCCGATGAGCTTGTCGGATATGACTCCGCGCGAGGGCGCTGTTTGCGCCCTCGCGCGGCTTGGTTCAGGTGGAGCGGGCTCCCTCACGGGTGCCGGTGGTGCGGGGGATTACTGGTTGAAGGTGTCGCTCTTGACGTCGACCCACTTGCCGCCCTCGACCTTGTAGACCGTGAGCTGCTTGTTGGTGGTGTCGCCGTACTCGTCGAAGGAGACCTTGCCGGTCACACCGTCGAAGGAGACCTTGCCCAGGGCCTCGGTGACCTTGGCGCGGGCGTCGGCCGGCAGCTTGCCGTTGTTGGCGGCGACGACGGCCTTGACGGCCTGGATGATGGACCAGCCGGCGTCGTAGGAGTAGCCGCCGTAGGCCGCGTACGGGTCCTTGTAGCCGCCCGCGTTGTAGTCCGCGATGAACTTCTTGGCGGTGTCGAGCTTCTCGACCGGGTAGCCGATCGAGGTGGCCAGGTCACCGTCGTTGGCCTCGGCGGAGGCGCTGATGAAGGCCGGGTCGTAGATGCCGTCGCCGCCCATGACGGGGATCTTGGCGCCGGTCTTCTTGATCTGGTCGGAGAGCAGACCGCCCTCGGGGTACTGGCCGCCGAAGTAGACGGAGTCGGCGCCGGAGGACTTGACCTTGTCGGCGGTGGAGGAGAAGTCGGTCTCCTTCACGGTGACGTGGTCGGTGCCGACGACGGTGCCGCCGAGGCGCTTGAACTCGTCGGAGAAGATCGCCGCGAGGCCGGCGCCGTAGGTCTGCTTGTCGTCGACGACGAAGACCTTCTTCTTGCCGGCGTCCTTGAAGAGGTACTGGGCGGCGAACTTGCCCTGGACCACGTCGGTGGCGGCGGTGCGGAAGTAGGTCTTGAAGGGGCGCTTGAACTCGCCCTTGCCCCAGTTGTCGCCCTGGCTGAGCGCCGGGTTGGTGTTGGCCGGGGAGACCTGGGCCAGGTTGGCGGAGGCGAAGACGCCCTGCATCTGCTGGGAGACGCCGGAGTTCAGCGGGCCGACGACGCCGAGGACGTCCTTGTTGCCGACGAGCTTGGTGGCGTTGGCCTGGCCGGAGGCCGGGACGGCCTGGTCGTCGAGGCCCTCGATCTTGAAGGTGACGCCGGGGACTTCCTTGTTCTTGTTGGCGGTCTGGACCGCCAGGTCCACGGAGTTCTTGATGCCCTGGCCGAGCGCCGAGAGGGAGCCGGTCAGCGGTGCGTCGACGCCGATGACGACGGTGACGTTGTCACCGCTCGCGTTGTTGTCGCTGCCACCCTTGTCGTCGCGCGAACCGCAGGCGGTGAGGGTGAGCGCTCCGGTGGTGAGCACGCTGGTGAGGATGAACAGTGAACGGTGTCGCACGAAGAATCCTTTCCCTGGCGCGGCCCCCTCAAGCTGAGGCGGTGCCGTGAAGCTGTGAAGCTAGAGGTGCCGTTTTCGATGCCGGGCCGTACTGGGTCGAGCAGGCCGTGCAGTGGAAGCGCCCGGCGGCGCGGTGACTGGCCGTGACTCTAGGCGCAGGTGGGGAACGGCGGGGAGCGCCCAGGTCAGGATGTGACTGTCTTGTTATGCCGACGGGTGGAGACGGTGTGCGCGCGGGGTGCAAACCCGGACGCAACGGTCGGTAGTGCGGTGTTCACATACTGAGAACCCGCAGTTCCGCTAAGGGGCTTGAGGGGATCACGGTCCTGACGGCCCACCTGTGAGGGTCTCCGGATATCGGACACCACCTCATTTGCCAGCGGACGGAGAGCAGGTCGTGTGTCGACCCGGCCATTCCGCTCCCGAATGGCTTGAATGTCACGCAGTGTTACGGCGATCACGGCCGGGATCATGCGCTGGGGGAGGCGCCGGAGGTCCCGGAAGGGGTCGGGGCAGTGGTCCACTCGTCGGGCGGACGCCAGTTCTCCGAGCTCCCCGTCGCCCCCTTCGCCGCCTCGCAACGCCGTCGCGACTCCCGGTCGGCCAGTGCCTCGGCGGCCTTCCGTCCCGCGCGCCGCTCCTCGGCCCGGGCGGCCGCGAGCACCGCGTCGTGGATCTCGTACTGCTCGTTGGAGAGCCCCTTCTGCTCCCAGTCGAGCCCCGCCCACTTGGACCCTTTGAGCGCCTCTTTCACCCAGTACGACACCAGGTTCGCGCAGACGTCGGCGGGCGTACTGGTCCGGGGCGCGGGTGACGGTGCGGGGTGCGGGTCCGGAGCGCGGCCGCAGCCGGCGGACAGGGCGAGCGCGCACCCGGCCAGGGCCGCCGCCAGGGCGGCCCCGACCGGCCGTAAACGTGGGCGTGTCACGGGAGTTGGACGAACGGCTTCAGGAAGTCGCGCGCGCCGGGAGTGTCCAGGCGGTACGTGACGTTCGTGGCGTAACAGGGCGTGTCGCCGGTGATCGTGGTGGCCACGAGGGTCAGCTTCCCGTTCAGCGTCGCGAAGTTGGGGCCGCCCGAATCGCCGTAGCAGGCACCGCCGTTGCCCTGGGGCGCGGTCATGGCGAGCCGGACCCAGGCGTCGTTGAGGGCGTCGAAGGAGACCGGCGCCTTCATGCGGACCCCGCCGCCCGGGTGGGTCTGGCCGCCAGGTCCGCGCTCCGCCTCCTGTGTGCCGTATCCGGACACGAGGAACGCCGTGGAGTTCAGCCCCCGCGGGCCGAGCGCGGCCAGCGCGCCCGCCGTCGGCAGTGTCGCCGGGGTGAAGGACCAGCGGTCCTTCACCGCCTTCGCCGGCAGTTCGATCACCGAGATGTCATGGCTGTCGGAGGCCGGGCCGGGGTAGGCGGGGTGGCTGTGGGCGGTGCCCTCGACGGCCACGCTCCGTGCAACGGCGGCGGGGTCGCCCGAGTGCGCGGCGGCCGCCTGGTCCAGGCCGGCCTGGACGTCCTGGTCGAGCGAGACGTAGAAGCGGACGTTCGCCGGCCAGTCCGTCGTGCAGTGGGCGGCCGTGAGGAAGGTGTCCGCGTCGATCATGGTGCCGGAGCAGACCCAGTCGACCCGGTCGGGCGTCGCCGGGTCGGCGTCGTCGTCCCAGGTCGCGACGAGCGCGCCGACCTCGGTGCGCTCGGGGGCGGGGGCCGCGTTGTACGAGTTGATGGCCGAGGACGGGATCGCGGTGGCGATCACGGCGGCGCAGGCTGCGGCGGTGACGGCGGTCATCGCGGTGGTGGTGCGTACGGCTGTCACGAAGAACCCCTCGATGGGTGAATGGATCAGGTGTTCTCCTGCGGGGAGGTCGCCAGTGAAGCGGCTGCGCCCGCTGCGCGACAAGAGGGCGGAGCCCACGAAGGGGGCGGAGCGCCGTGCGCTCCGCCCCCTTCGCCGTGATCGCCCGCGCGGGCTCCGGTCAGGACCGGCCCGCCGTCGGCAGGTTCCCCGCGTCCTTCGCGTCGATGTCGCGCAGCAGGCACGTCAGCCGCGCCGAGCACACCCGCTTGCCCTGCTCGTCGCTGATCACGATCTCGTACGTGGCGGTGGACCGCCCGCGGTGTACCGGGGTCGCCACGCCGGTCACCAGGCCGCTGCGCACCCCGCGGTGGTGGGTGCAGTTCAGGTCGACGCCGACGGCGATCTTCGAGACCCCGCCGTGCAGCATCGAGCCGACGGAGCCCAGCGTCTCGGCGAGCACCGCCGACGCCCCGCCGTGCAGCAGCCCGTACGGCTGGGTGTTGCCCTCGACCGGCATGGTGCCGACGACCCGCTCGGCCGAGGCCTCCACGATCTGGACACCCATCCGGTTCCCGAGGTGCCCGGCCGAGAAGAGCGCCGGGAGGTCGACGCCCAGCGCCGCGTACTCGTCGATGACCTCCTGCGGGAACTTCACGTGCTGCTGCTCACCCATGGGCCGGCTCCGTTCGTCTTCGTACGGCTGCGTGTCGCGTTCAGGACGCCTGAGCAAACGCTTAGGCGGACTGTGATTGTTCCAGACGCACGATCACGGACTTGCTGGCGGGGGTGTTGCTGATGTCCGCCGTCGACTCCAGCGGGACCAGTACGTTCGTCTCCGGGTAGTAGGCGGCCGCGCACCCCCGGGACGTCGGGTAGTGCACCACCCGGAAGCCGGGCGCCCGCCGCTCGGTGCCGTCCGCCCACTCGCTCACCAGGTCCGCGTACTGCCCGTCGGCGAAGCCGAGCGCCGCCGCGTCCTCCGGGTGCACCAGGACGACCCGGCGGCCGCCCTTGATCCCCCGGTAGCGGTCGTCCAGACCGTAGATCGTGGTGTTGTACTGATCGTGCGACCGGAGCGTCTGCAGCAGCAGCCGGCCCTCGGGCACCTCCGGGTACTCGACGGGGGCGGCCGTGAAGTTGGCCTTGCCGGTCTTCGTGGGGAAGCGGCGCTCGTCACGCGGGCCGTGCGGCAGCGCGAAACCGCCCGGGTCCGCCGCGAGACGGGCGTTGAAGTCCTCGAAACCGGGCACCACGCGCGCGATCCGGTCCCGGATCCGGGCGTAGTCCGCCTCGAACTCCTCCCAGGGCGTGGCCGAGCCCTCGCCGAGCACGGCCCGGGCCGTCCGCGCCACGATCGCCGGCTCGGACAGCAGGTGCGGGCTCGCCGGCGGCAGGTTGCCCCGGGAGGCGTGCACCAGGCTCATCGAGTCCTCGACCGTCACGAACTGCTTGCCACTCCTCTGCACGTCCTTGTCGGTGCGGCCGAGGGTCGGCAGGATCAGCGCGCGCGTGCCCGTCACCGCGTGCGAGCGGTTCAGCTTCGTCGAGACGTGCACGGTCAGCCGCGCGTTCCGCATGGCCGCCTCCGTCACCTCCGTGTCGGGCGTCGCCCCCACGAAGTTCCCGCCCATCGCGAAGAACACCTTCGCCTCGCCGTCGCGCAGCGCCTGGATCGAGCGCACCACGTCGAAGCCGTGGTGCCGCGGCGAGACGATCCCGAACTCCTTGTCCAGGGCGTCGAGGAAGGCCGGCGCGGGGCGCTCGAAGATGCCCATCGTGCGGTCGCCCTGCACGTTCGAATGGCCGCGCACCGGGCACACGCCCGCGCCCGGACGGCCGATGTTCCCGCGCAGCAGCAGGAAGTTGACCACCTCGCGGATGGTCGGCACGGAGTGCTTGTGCTGGGTGAGGCCCATCGCCCAGCAGACGATCGTCCGCTCCGAGGCGAGCACCATCTCCAGGGCCCGCTCGATCTCGGCGCGGTCGAGGCCCGTCGCGGCGAGCGTCTCGTCCCAGTCGGCCGCCTTCGCCGCCGCGGCGAACTCCTCGTACCCGTGGGTGTGTTCGCGTACGAAGTCCTCGTCGACCGCCCCCGCCGTCTCCAGGACCAGCTTGTTGAGCAGGCGGAAGAGGGCCTGGTCGCCGCCGATCCGGATCTGCAGGAAGAGATCGGTGAGCGCGGCGCCCTTGAGCATGCCCTGGGGGGTCTGCGGGTTCTTGAAGCGCTCCAGGCCCGCCTCCGGCAGCGGGTTCACCGAGATGATCCGGGCGCCCGAGGCCTTCGCCTTCTCCAGGGCCGACAGCATCCGAGGATGGTTCGTCCCCGGGTTCTGCCCGGCGACGATGATCAGGTCCGCCCGGTGCAGGTCCTCCAGGGAGACGCTGCCCTTGCCGATGCCGATCGTCTCCGTCAGCGCCGAGCCCGAGGACTCGTGGCACATGTTCGAGCAGTCCGGCAGGTTGTTCGTGCCGAACTCGCGCGCGAAGAGCTGGAGCAGGAACGCCGCCTCGTTGCTCGTCCGCCCCGAGGTGTAGAAGAGAGCCTCGTCCGGGGAGGCCAGGGCCCTCAGCTCCTCCGCGATGATCGAGAACGCCCGATCCCAGGTCACCGCCTCGTACCGCTCGCCGCCCTCGTCCAGGAGCATCGGCTGCGTGATCCGGCCCTGCTGGCCCAGCCAGTACCCGCTGCGGGTCGCCAGGTCCGCCACCGGGTGCGCGGCGAAGAACTCCGGGGTCACCCGGCGCAGCGTCGCCTCCTCGGCGACCGCCTTCGCGCCGTTCTCGCAGAACTCCGCCACATGCCGCTTGTCGCCCTCGGGCCAGGCGCAGCCGGGACAGTCGAAGCCGTCCTTCTGATTGACCTTGAGCAGGGTCCGCGCCGTGCGCCGCAGACCCATCTGCTCCTGCGCGATCCGCAGGGTGTGCCCGATGGCGGGCAGGCCCGCGGCGGCGTGCTGCGGCGGCGTGACCTGCGGTGCGTCCTGGACCGGGTCACCGGCGGGCGGCTTGCTGACCATCGCGCTCTCCCTTGAGCGGTAATCCTCTGGCGTACGTCTCCGATCCTGTCACGCGGCACCGACAACCCGGCACCCCGGCCGGTGTGGACGGGATTGTCAGCGGGCCGTGGCAGGATCGTCGTGTGGCCGAGACAGCATCGAAGAACCCCGTAGACACCCGCCCCCGCCTGCTCCTCATGGACGGGCACTCGCTCGCGTACCGGGCGTTCTTCGCGCTGCCCGCGGAGAACTTCACCACCGCGACCGGGCAGCCGACGAACGCGATCTACGGCTTCGCGTCGATGCTGGCGAACACGCTCCGCGACGAGGCGCCCACACACTTCGCGGTCGCGTTCGACGTCTCCCGCAAGACCTGGCGGTCCGAGGAGTTCCCGGAGTACAAGGCGAACCGCTCGAAGACCCCCGACGAGTTCAAGGGGCAGGTCGAGCTGATCGGCGAGCTCCTCGACGCGATGCACGCGCCGCGCTTCGCCGTCGACGGCTTCGAGGCCGACGACGTCATCGCGACCCTCGCCACCCAGGCCGAGGCCGAGGGCTTCGAGGTCCTCATCGTCACCGGCGACCGGGACTCCTTCCAGCTCGTCACCGACCACACCACCGTGCTCTACCCGACCAAGGGCGTCTCGGAGCTCACCCGCTTCACCCCGGAGAAGGTCCAGGAGAAGTACGGCCTGAGCCCCTCGCAGTACCCCGACTTCGCCGCCCTGCGCGGCGACCCGTCCGACAACCTCCCGGGCATCCCCGGCGTCGGCGAGAAGACGGCCGCCAAGTGGATCAACCAGTTCGGCTCCTTCGCCGAGCTCGTCGAGCGCGCCGAGGAGGTCAAGGGCAAGGCCGGACAGAACTTCCGCGACCACCTGGAGTCGGTCAAGCTCAACCGCCGCCTGACCGAGATGGTCCGGGACGTCGAGCTGCCGAAGACCGTCACCGACCTCGCCCGCGAGCCGTACGACCGCACGGCCGTCGCCCTCGTCCTCGACACCCTGGAGATCCGCAACCCCTCGCTCCGCGAGCGGCTCCTCGCCGTCGACCCGGGCGCCGCCGAGGAGGCCGCGCCCGCCCCCGCCGCGGGCGTCGAGCTCGACTTCACCGTCCTCGGCGCCGGCGAGCTCGCCCCCTGGATCGCCGAGCACGCCGGCGAGCCCCTCGGCATCGCCACCGTCGACACCTGGGCCCTCGGCACGGGGAACGTCAGCGAGATCGCCCTCGCCGCCGCCGGGGGAGCCGCCGCCTGGTTCGACCCCAGCGCGCTCGACGAGGCCGACGAGCAGGCCTGGGCCGCCTGGATCTCCGACCCCGAGCGGCCGAAGATCATGCACAACGCCAAGGGCGCCATGCGGGTCTTCCCCGAGCACGGCTGGAGCATCGCGGGCGTCACCATGGACACCGCCCTCGCCGCCTACCTGGTCAAGCCCGGCCGGCGCTCCTTCGCCCTCGACGCCCTCACCGTCGAGTACCTCGGCCGCGAGCTCGCCCCGGCGGCGGCCGCCACCGACGGCCAGCTCGCCTTCGGCGCCGACGACACCGCCGAGGCCGAGGCCCTCATGAGCCAGGCGCGGGCCGTCCTCGACCTCGGCGGAGCCTTCGACGAGCGGCTCGCCGAGGTCGGCGCCCGCGAGCTCCTCCACGAGGTCGAGCTCCCCACCTCCGTCCTCCTCGCCCGCCTGGAGCGGCACGGCATCGCCGCCGACCGCGACCACCTGGAGGCCATGGAGCAGCAGTTCGCCGGCGCGGTGCAGCAGGCCGTGAAGGAGGCCCACGCCTCCGTCGGCCACGAGTTCAACCTCGGCTCGCCCAAGCAGCTCCAGGAGGTCTTCTTCGGCGAGCTGAACCTGCCGAAGACGAAGAAGACCAAGACCGGGTACACGACGGACGCCGACGCGCTCGCCTGGCTGGCCGGCCAGACCGAGCACGAACTGCCGGTGATCATGCTCCGCCACCGCGAGCAGGCCCGACTGCGCTCGACGGTCGAGGGCCTGATCAAGACCGTCGCCGCGGACGGCCGCATCCACACCACCTTCAGCCAGACCGTCGCCGCCACCGGCCGCCTCTCCTCCACCGACCCGAACCTGCAGAACGTGCCGGTCCGCACGGACGAGGGCCGCGCCATCCGGCACGGCTTCGTCGTCGGCGAGGGCTTCGAGGCCCTCATGACCGCCGACTACAGCCAGATCGAGCTCCGCGTCATGGCCCACCTCTCCGAGGACGAGGGCCTCATCGAGGCGTTCACCTCCGGCGAGGACCTGCACACCACCGTCGCCTCCCAGGTCTTCGGCGTCGAGCGGACCGCCGTCGACGCCGAGATGCGCCGCAAGATCAAGGCCATGTCGTACGGCCTGGCCTACGGCCTGTCCGCGTTCGGCCTCTCCCAGCAGCTGAACATCGACCCGGGCGAGGCGCGGGGCCTGATGGACACCTACTTCGAGCGCTTCGGCGGGGTACGGGACTACCTGCGCCGCGTCGTCGACGAGGCCCGCGCCACCGGGTACACCGAGACGATGCTCGGCCGCCGCCGCTACCTCCCGGACCTCAACAGCGACAACCGCCAGCGCCGCGAGGCCGCCGAGCGGATGGCCCTCAACGCCCCCATCCAGGGCACGGCCGCCGACATCGTCAAGGTCGCCATGCTCAACGTGGACCGCGCCCTCACCGACCGGGGCCTCGCCTCCCGGATGCTCCTCCAGGTCCACGACGAAATCGTCCTCGAACTCGCCCCCGGCGAGCGCGAACAGGTCGAGTCCCTGGTCCGCGAACAGATGTCCGCAGCCGCCGACCTCCGAGCCCCCCTGGACGTCTCGGTAGGCGTAGGCCCGAACTGGGACTCGGCAGCGCACTGACGCCGTTGCGGGGCGGCGCCCCCTGCCGGGCCTAGGGCCTGTCCGGCGGATCAGGCGCGGCCCCGGCCATGATCCGCCGGACAGGCCCTAAGGCTTCCGCGCCCGGACCCGCACCCCGAGGACGATGCCCTCGCGGTGCGGGTCCCCCACCACCGGCAGCGTGTGCGCCACTCGGACCAGTCCAGGCGCGCCACCGCGCCCCCGCTCCCGAAACTGGGGAGCATGATCCCGCGCCGCCGCTCCGCCCTCCCCACCTGGGCCCTCCTCACCGCCCTGCTCGGCGCCTCGGGCACCGCCTGGCCCTGGCCCGCCGAAGCCCACGGGGCACACCCGGCGCCCGCCCTCTGCACCTCGTCCCGCGAGCCGACCCTCGCCGCCCGCCTGTCCCAGGACATCGCGACGGCGCTCAAGGACCGCGAGGGCACGGTCTCCCTCGCGATCCACGACCCCGGGCGCGGCCTGCGCTGCCGGCTCGCCGACACCCTGGCGTACGACTCCGCGAGCATCGCCAAGGTCCTGATCATGCAGGCCGTCCTCGGGCGTGCGGAGGAGCTCGGCCGGGCGCCGACGCGCCTTGAGGCGCGCCGGCTGAAGGCGATGATCACCCGCTCGGACAACAAGGCCGCCACCGAGCTGTGGGAGGGCCTGTCCCGCGCCCGGCTGAACAGGGTGCTGCGGGAGGCCGGAGCCCAGGACACCGTCCTCGGCCGCGGCAACTACTGGGGCCTCACCCGCACCACCGCACGCGACCAACTCGCCCTCCTCGCCGCGGTGTCACGGCGCACCGAGGCGCTGTCCCTGATGGGGCAGGTCGTCCGCTCGCAGGCCTGGGGCGTCACCGCGGGCGCGCCGCGCAGGGTCAAGGTCCACCTGAAGAACGGCTGGCTGTCCCGGGCGACCCACGCGTGGCGGGTGCACAGCATCGGCATCGTGCGCCCGGCGGCACCCACCCCGGAAACGGGCACGGGCACGGGCACGGGCACGAAGACCACCACGGACGCCAACGGGACCACGAACACCGCCACAGACACGAGCACAGAAGCCGGCACGAGCACAGGCACAGGCACCGGTACAGAAACCACCGCAGAAACCGCCGCGGACACCGGCGCGGAGACCCCCGCCGTCGACTACCGGATCGCCCTCCTCAGCCACGACAACCCCACCATGAAGTACGGCGTCCGCACCCTGGAGAGCATCGCCCTCGTCGTGCACCGCAGGCTCTCCGGCGGCGCGGCCGCCCGTGGCTACACCCCGCCGGAGAAGATCACCGAGATTCCGGACGGGAGCGTTCCCGCCGGGGTGCCGGATCCGGGAGCTCCCGGTGGACCGGCGCGGCCGGAGCCGTCCGGGCCCGCGACGATCCGAGGAGCCGCACTCCCGTCCCGTACAGCACGAGCCCGACGGCGAGCCCCGCGCCGGCGCCGAAGCAGGCCGTCGGGATGACGTCGAGGGGCGTCTCGATCCGGCCCCATCCCCAGTACGCGGCCCAGCGCAGCACCCGGTGGGCGACACCCGCGAGGACGCAGCCGCCGATCAGCCCGGCGGCGAGGAGCCGGCCGCGCCGGCCGGGCACCGCCACCCCGGACGGCAGCTCCGTCTCCGGGGCGCCCGAGCGCAGCGCCCGCGCCGTGCACCAGCCGAGGAGGCCGAGGGTCAGCGCCGAACCCCCGTACTGCGCGTAGAGATAGACCGGGAACCCGGCGACGACCTCGCCGAGGACGGGGATCGCACGGGTGCCCCAGCGGTCGAGATGGGTGAAGGAGTCCCAGACGACGTGGGTCGTGGCGCCGAGCACCGCCGAGAGGCAGAACCATCCGGCGAGCGCGGCCGGATGCCGATCCCGCCACGGGCGGCCCCGGACGAGCCCGTACACCCGGCCGCGCCACCGTGCGGGCAGCAGCGCGACGAGCGGCTCGCGCACCGTCAGCCACAGGGCCACGAGCGCGGCGGTGATCAGGACGTCGGCCGTGACGACCCCGACGGGGGAGTGGGTGACGTCCCCGAAGACCATGGCCCCGGGGAACGCGGTCGCGGCGAAGTAGGTCATGTCGGGCGAGAAGGACCCGGCGACGAGGGCGGCCGCGACCAGCGGTCCGCGCGCGGTTCCGTCCCGGCGCAGGGCGGGCAGCACGGCGGCGGCGTGGCTCAGCGTGAACGGCAACGGGAGTTCCCCCAGGGTTCGGGTGATGACGGCGGCCGGAGCGTGTGGCCGCCGGAGTGCAAGAGGGACGAGACGCTCCGGTCGGTTCCCTGACGCACCTGGTCGGCAGGCGGCCAAGAGGTGACGAAACCGTGAAACACGGTCAGGGGCCGGTGTCCGGTGGTCCGGAGTTGGCATAGGGTCGCCTGAGGTCTCACGCGGGGAGCGTGGGACCGCGTCGATGGGGAGGGGACGACGGATATGTCAGCGCACATCGGCCGCCGACTGCGCAGGGGAGCCACCAGCGGTGCGGTGGTGGCCGCGGCGGTCGCGGCGCTCGCCGCCTCACAGGCGCCGGAGGCGACCACGCCGGCCGCGGACAACACCGGCGGGGACCAGGCCGTCGGCGCCGGTGACTCGGCATCGCCGTCCCCGGACGGCTCGGTGACGGGCAATTCCCCGTACTACACGGACCTGCCGCCGCTGACCACGCCCAACAAGCCCGGGGCGGGCACCAGTCTGCCGGTCATCACCGGCCCCGCCGAGGCCGGCATACCCGCGTCCGTCTACGCCGCCTACAAGCGGGCCGAGCTCTCGATACGCTCGACCGACCCCGGCTGCAACCTGCCGTGGCAGGTGCTCGCCGGCATCGGCAAGGTCGAGTCCGGGCAGGCGCGCGGCGGCCGGGTCGACGCCAACGGCACCGCGTCCCCGCCGATCCTCGGCCCCGTCCTCGACGGCGTCGGCTTCGCCAGGATCACCGACACCGACGGCGGCGCCTTCGACGGCGACAGGGTCCACGACCGGGCCGTCGGCCCGATGCAGTTCATCCCGTCCACCTGGGCCACCTGGGGCCAGGACGCCAACAGCGACGGGAAGAAGGACCCGAACAACATCTACGACGCGGCGCAGGCCGCCGGCCTCTACCTCTGCGCGAACGACCGCAACCTCGCGCTCCAGGCCGACCTCGACCAGGCGATCCTCAGCTACAACCACTCCAGGGAGTACCTGAACACGGTCATGTCCTGGGTCGCCTTCTACGAGCGCGGCACCCACCAGATCCCGGACGGCACGGGCGTGCTGCCGGGCTCGCGCAGCGACGGCGGCAACACGGGCAACGGCCTCCACCCGGCCACGCCGCTCCCGACGCACCCCACGACTCCGTCGCCGACCCCGGTCTCGCCGAAGCCGAAGCCCTCGGAGACCAGCCCCGTCACGCCCAAGCCGCCGACGGTCCCCACCAAGCCCCCGGTCACCCCGCCGGTGACGCCGCCCACCCTCCCGCCGGCGGCCCAGGTCGCACGGCTCGCGATCGTGGCCAACGAGGAGCTGACCACCACCACCGGCAGCGCCTTCGCGGGATCCCCGCGGGTCGCGGCGCTCGACGCCTCGGGCAAGCCGGTCTCCGGCGTGAGCGTCCGCTTCGAGATCTTCGGCGCCACCGACACCCGCTTCGCCGGCGGCGGGACCACCGCCACCGTCACCACCGGCTCGACCGGCCTCGCGGCCTCGCCCGTCCTCCGGGCCGGCGAGAAGACGGGCTCCTTCACCGTGAAGGCCACCGTCGTCGGCCGGACCCTGGACGCGGCCAAGTTCGCCGCGACCGTCAAGGAGCGCACGGCGGACACGCTCACGCGGGTCGCCGGCGACCCGCTCACGGCCACGACCGGCAGCTCCTTCGCCCAGGAGATCCAGGTGAAGGCCACCGACAAGGGTGCCCTCGCCCCCGGTGTGACCGTCACCGCGGTGATCGTCACCTCGAAGACGGACCCCAAGGAGAGCACCGAGGGCCCGTCCTTCAAGACCGCGGACGGCACCACGGTCCGTACCGTCACCCTCAAGACCAGGGCGGACGGACAGCTCACCTTCGCCTCCGGCGACCTCCTCGCGGGTGCCACGGCGGGCACGTACTACCTCCAGCTGACCGCACCGGGCGGCGGCACGACCTTCATCGACCTGACGGTCACCGCGCCCGCGACGACGGACCCGCAGCCGACCCCGCAGCCGACCCCGGAGCCGACGCCCTCCGGCAGCGGTACGCCCGAGGCCACCCCCTCGCCCAGCACCTCCCCTTCGGCCTGACGGCCGGGGCCTTCGCGCCCCGCCCCTCCGCGCCGCGATCTCCGCGCCGTCCCCCAGTCCGCACCGGGCGGGGGGACGGCGCTTCGCGTTACCCGGGTGCAACGTGTTCTCATCTCGCGGCCGCGTTGCTACGGTGCCCCCGCCCTGACGACCTATCAGATCGCACCCGGGAGGCCGACCATGCGCGCCCTCGTCGCCGCCGCCATCGGACTCGCCCCAGTCCTCCTCTTCGTCCTGCTCCTCTCCGTGGTCGATCTGCCGCCCGAAGGCCCCACCTCGCCCAAGCCCCTCCTGACCGCCGATCCCGGCGTCAAGAAGTAGGGGGCCGGACCGTGCGCCGCCGAGCCAGCCTCGTCCTGCTCGCCCTCGCCGTCTTCTGCGCCGCGATGGCCCCGACCCTGCGCTGGTACGCCTTCCCCCGCCTGGCGAAGATCCCGGCCAACCAGTACCAGGAGACCGTCCTGGAGGCGCGGCCCGCGACCCTCCTCGACTACTCGACGCTCAAGGCCGAGAAGGTCGACAAGATCACGATCATCCAGACCCTCAAGGGCAACGTGGAGGAGTCGCGGCGCATCGAACGCGACGCCGGGCGCGACGTCGTCGTCTGGGACGCCCTCGCCTACGTCACCGGGCCCGACGGCAAGATGGTCTCCAAGGTCCCGGAGCGGTACGTCTTCGACGCCCACACCCAGGACCCCGTCCACGCCACCGGCGAATCGGTCGACGGCGACCCCGTCCGGCGCGAGGGCATCGAGTTCAAGTTCCCCTTCCTGACCGAGAAGCGCGACTACCAGTACTTCGACGCCCAGACCCGCACCGCGGCCCCCATCCACTACAAGGGCACCCGGACCTTCCGCGGCATGGAGGTCTACTACTTCGAGCAGACCATCCCCTGGACCAAGGTCCCCATGCCCAAGACCATGCCCGTCAAGGGCATCACCCCGAAGATCCTCGCCGACTCCGGTCTCACCCGCTGGTACACGACCAAGCGCATGTTCTGGATCGAGCCGGTCACCGGAGCCCCCGTCAACGGCGAGGAGATCCACAAGGAGGAGCTCCGCAACGCCAGGAAGCTCATGGGGCAGGACACCCTCACGGTCTTCGCGGGGCACGTGAAGATGCGCGAGGACTACCTCGAGAGCGTCGGCGCGATGGTCTCCTCCAATCGCCTGATGGTCCTCATGCTCGTCTCCTACGTCCCGTGGACCCTCACCTTCCTGGCACTGGCCCTCCTCGCCCTCTCCCTCTGGCTGGAGGCCCGCTCGCGGCGTCGCGAGCCCGAGCCGCCCGCCGCCCCCGCCCCGGCCCTGGTCAGCGCTCCCCTCTGAGCCGCGCGCTGGTGTGCCGGGTAGGCACCGCGGCCGACGGATCCTCCGGCCACGGGTGCTTCGGGTACCGCCCGCGCAGCTCCGCCCGCACCGCGCGGTAGCCCTCCCGCCAGAACGACGCCAGGTCGGCCGTCACGGCCGCAGGCCGGCCGGCGGGGGAGAGGAGGTGGACGAGCACCGGGACCCCCGCCACCCTGGGCGTCTCGGCCAGCCCGAACATCTCCTGGAGCTTCACGGCGAGCACCGGCCGCTCACCCCCGTACTCGACCCGTATCCGCGAACCGCTCGGAACCTCGATCCGCTCCGGCGCCAGCTCGTCGAGGCGCACGGCCTCGCCCGACGCCCACGGCAGCAGCCGCTTCAGCGCCTCCCCGGCGTCGATCCGCCCCAGATCGGCCCGACGCGACGCCCTCGACAGCTCCGGCTCCAGCCACTCCGCGGCCCGGTCGACCAGAGTCCCCTCCGACACGTCAGGCCAGGGCTCGCCCAGCTCCCGGTGGAGGAAGGCGAGCCGCTCGCGCAGCTCCCCGGCCTCCTTGCGCCACCGCAGCAGCCCGAGCCCCTCGCGCCGCAGGCCGTCGAGAAGGGCCTCCCGCACGAGAGCCGGCCCGGCCCCCGCACCCAGCGGGCGGACCGTCAGCTCGACCGCCCCCAGCCGGTCCACGGACCGCGCGACCACGTCCCCGTCCTCCCAGCGCACCTCCTCGCCGGTGCTCCGCAGATGCCCCGCCGCCCGCCGCGCCATGGCCTCGTCCACCACGGCCGCGAGCCGCACCCGCGCCGTGGCGTCCCGTGCCGTGCGGTCCGCCACCGCCACGGCGAGCCACGGGCTGGACCGCAGCCGGGACCCCTCGGCCAGCCGCGCCCCGCTCCCCGACACCATGAGATACCCGCCCTGCTCCCGAGCCCTGGCCACCCGCTCGGGAAACGCCAACGCCGTCACCAGCCCGGCCACGGCATCGTCGCCCTCCCGCTCCGCCACGGCGGTGTCCCCGCTCATCGCTCCGCCCGCCGACCGCTCCAGGCGGCGGGACTCCGTCCTCCATCGGGCGCCGTACCCGTCGGTGCCCTGGCGGGCCGTGCGCCAGGCCGCCGCCAGGTCGTCCCCGTAGTCGCGCGGCGGCTCCTCGCTGAGCAGTGCCACCACCTCCGCCGCCCGCCGCACCCCGACCTCGGGCGCACCGTCCAGGAGCGCGCGCCCCAGCCGCGGGTGCAGCCCCAGCCGGGACATCCGTACGCCCCGCTCCGTGGCCCGGCCGTCCCCGTCCACCGCCCCGATCGACGCGAGCACCGCACGGGCCGCCGACATCGCCCCGGCCGGCGGCGGGTCGAGCAGCGCGAGTCCCTCCGCCGTCGGGTCGCCCCAGCAGGCGGCCCGCAGCGCGAAGTCCGCGAGGTCGGCGATCCTGATCTCGGGGGAGGGGAACCGCGCCCGGCTGCCGTCCTCCGCCTCGGTCCAGCAGCGGTAGACCACGCCGGGCTCCTCACGGCCCGAGCGCCCCGCCCGCTGGGTCGCCGCCGCGGTCGACACCGGCACCGTCGCGAGGGAGCCGAGACCCCGGGCATGGTCCGTCCGGGGCTCCCGGGCGAGCCCCGAGTCCACCACGATCCGCACCCCCGGAACCGTCAGGCTCGACTCCGCCACCGACGTCGACAGCACCACCCGCCTCCGCCCGTCCGGCCCCGCACCCCGCAGCACCGCGTCCTGCACGGCGGCGGGAGCCCGACCGTGCAGCTGGAGCACCTCCGCGTCGACGCCGTCGAGCAGCCCCGCCGTCCGCGCGATCTCCCCCGTCCCCGGCAGGAAACAGAGGACGTCGCCCCGGTGCCGCTCCAGCGCGAGCCGAACCGTCGACGCCACATGCCGCAGCAGGGCCGGATCCACCCAGGTGCCGTGCGCCGGTCTGATCCCGGCCGGCGGCGCGGCGAACCTCACCGCGTACCCATGGCCCTCGCCCCTGCTCCACACGATCGGCGCGGGCCCGCCGCCGTCCAGGGCGGTGAGCAGCTCCGCCCACGCCTCGGCGTCGCTCGTCGCGGAGGCCGCGATCAGCTTCAGCTCCGGCCGCAGCGTCGCCCGGACGTCCACCAGGAAGGCCAGGGCCGTGTCGGCGTCGAGATGCCGCTCATGGCACTCGTCGAGCAGCACCACGTCCACGCCCGCCAGCTCCGGATCGCGCTGGAGCCGCTGGAGCAGGATGCCCGTCGTCACCACCTCGACCCGCGTCGCGGCACCGGTCCGCCGCTCACCGCGCACCGAGAAGCCGACCGCACCGCCGACCTCCTCGCCCAGCAGCCAGGCCATCCGCCGGGCCGCCGCCCGCACCGCCATCCTCCGCGGCTCGGCCACCAGCACCCGCCGCGCCGGTCCGTCCCCTATGAGCCCCGCGAGCGCCAGCGGCACCAGCGTCGTCTTGCCGGTACCGGGAGGAGCGGACAGCACCGCCGTGCCGCGCTCCGCGAGCGCGGCGAGCAGCTCGGGGACGGCATGGCGGACGGGGAGACGGTCGAGAGCGTCGTTTCGGATCACGCACTCAGTCTCGTACGCGCACAGAAAAAGGAGGGCCCCGTTATCCACAGGGCCCTCCATAAGTAGGACGAGCGAGCGGCGCTAGTCGTCCCGCTCGCAGACCGCTAGCCGTCCCGCCGGCAGACCGCTAGTCGTCCCGCTCGCAGACGAAGATCGCCGTCCCCGGGATCAGGTTCCCCCGCAGCGGGGACCAGCCGCCCCACTCCTGGCTGTTCCAGTCGGGCCACTCCGGCTCGACCAGGTCAAGGAGCCGGAAGCCGCCGGCCACCACGTCCCGCACCCGGTCCCCGATGGTCCGGTGGTGCTCCACGTACACGGCCCGCCCCCGCTCGTCCTGCTCGACGTACGGCGTGCGGTCGAAGTAGGAGGCGGCGACCGAGAGGCCCTCGGGGCCCGGCTCGTCCGGGAACGCCCAGCGGATCGGGTGCGTCACCGAGAACACCCAGCGGCCGCCCGGCCGCAGCACCCGGCGCACCTCGCGGAAGACCCGCACCGGGTCGGCGACGAACGGCACCGCGCCGTACGCCGAGCACGCCAGGTCGAAGGAGCCGTCCAGGAAGGGCAGCGCCCCCGCGTCCGCCTCCACCAGCGGCACCTCCCCGCCGATCCGCAGCGCGTGCTGGAGCTGCCGGTGCGAGAGGTCGAGGGCCACCGGCCGCGCCCCCTGGGCCGCCAACCACCGCGAGCACTGTGCCGCGCCCGCGCCGATCTCCAGGACGTCGAGGCCCTTCAGCGAGGCGGCCGGCCCGAGGAGCCCGGCCTCGGCCTCGTCGAGCCCCTCGGGACCCCACACGAACCGGTCGTCGCCCAGGAAGGAGCCGTGGTCGCTCTGGTACTCGTCGGCGTTCCGGTCCCACCAGCCCCGGCTCGCCCGGCTGCTCTCCGCTTCCCCCGCGTCACGCCGGGTCGCCTCGGCCCCGTCGTCGTCCCCGTCGACCGCGTCTTCGTGTCCGTACTCTTGGTTCATCTCGCCCGCCGATGTAGTTTGCGCTCAGTGCCGGCGTGCGGCGGACCCCCGCCGTGGTGGCGCAAGAGGCATGACTGGTGCCGGAATTGCTCAGATCTGCCCCGGGTGCGCGCTTCGCGCATTGACCCTGTCCGGCCGCCCCCGTATGCTAAAGGTTGCGCTGCGGGCCTGCGCGCCTCAGACGGAGCAGGCCGCGCTCGTACCTGTTGTATGTCCCCTCGGTTTTCGAGGCTCCCTCCCGTTCGCGGAAGGGTGCTTCATTGGCTGTCCGGCTTCTTGGTGCGATACGGGCTCTCGGCGTAGCAGTACCTACGACTTTCTGTCCGTAACCGGAGCCCTTTCCCACATGACGAGCAGCACCGAGACCACCGCCACCAGCACCACCCCGCAGGTTGCGGTCAACGACATCGGTAACGAGGAAGCCTTCCTCGCCGCGATCGACGAGACGATCAAGTACTTCAACGACGGCGACATCGTCGACGGCGTCATCGTGAAGGTCGACCGGGACGAGGTCCTGCTCGACATCGGTTACAAGACCGAAGGTGTCATCCCGAGCCGCGAGCTCTCGATCAAGCACGACGTCGACCCGAACGAGGTCGTCAAGGTCGGCGACGAGATCGAGGCCCTGGTCCTCCAGAAGGAGGACAAGGAAGGCCGTCTGATCCTGTCCAAGAAGCGCGCTCAGTACGAGCGTGCCTGGGGCACGATCGAGAAGATCAAGGAAGAAGACGGCATCGTCACCGGTACCGTCATCGAGGTCGTCAAGGGTGGTCTCATCCTCGACATCGGCCTCCGTGGCTTCCTGCCGGCCTCCCTCGTCGAGATGCGTCGTGTCCGCGACCTCCAGCCCTACGTGGGCAAGGAGCTCGAGGCGAAGATCATCGAGCTGGACAAGAACCGCAACAACGTGGTCCTGTCCCGCCGCGCCTGGCTGGAGCAGACCCAGTCCGAGGTTCGCCAGACGTTCCTCACCACCCTGCAGAAGGGTCAGGTCCGCTCCGGCGTCGTTTCCTCGATCGTCAACTTCGGTGCCTTCGTGGACCTGGGTGGCGTCGACGGTCTCGTCCACGTCTCCGAGCTGTCCTGGAAGCACATCGACCACCCGTCCGAGGTTGTCGAGGTCGGCCAGGAGGTCACCGTCGAGGTTCTCGACGTCGACATGGACCGCGAGCGTGTCTCCCTGTCGCTGAAGGCGACGCAGGAGGACCCGTGGCAGCAGTTCGCCCGGACCCACCAGATCGGCCAGGTCGTCCCGGGTAAGGTCACCAAGCTGGTTCCGTTCGGTGCGTTCGTCCGCGTGGACGAGGGCATCGAGGGTCTGGTCCACATCTCCGAGCTGGCCGAGCGCCACGTGGAGATCCCGGAGCAGGTCGTCCAGGTCAACGACGAGATCTTCGTCAAGGTCATCGACATCGACCTCGAGCGTCGTCGCATCAGCCTCTCGCTGAAGCAGGCCAACGAGTCCTTCGGTGCCGACCCGGTTTCGGTCGAGTTCGACCCGACCCTGTACGGCATGGCCGCGTCCTACGACGACCAGGGCAACTACATCTACCCCGAGGGCTTCGACCCCGAGACCAACGACTGGCTCGAGGGCTACGAGGCTCAGCGCGAGGCCTGGGAGACCCAGTACGCCGAGGCGCAGGCTCGCTTCGAGCAGCACCAGGCTCAGGTCATCAAGTCCCGCGAGGCCGACGAGGCCGCCGCTGCCGAGGGCGCTGCCGCCCCGGCCGCCGGCAACGCCGGTGCGGGCATCTCGGGTGGTTCGTACTCCTCGGAGTCGGACGACAACTCCGGCGCCCTGGCGTCGGACGAGGCCCTCGCCGCCCTGCGCGAGAAGCTGGCCGGCGGCCAGAGCTGAACAGGCTCTCCGCTGAGCGCTAGCCGCTAGCGAATCGAGGCCCGCTCCCCTTCGGGGGAGCGGGCCTCGGTCGTTTCCCCGCTCGTTCCCCGGAAGATCGCGCGACCCGGGAATGGCCGTGCCGCGCCCGGCGTTTCCAGAGAGAACACGAGGAGGAGCGGTAATCGTGCTTGATCCCCAGGATTTGTACGAATGGGACCCGAAGGGCGTGGCCGTCGTCGACCTGGCCCTGGCGCAGGAGTCGGCCGGGCTGGTCATGCTGTACCACTTCGAGGGCTACATCGACGCGGGCGAGACCGGTGAGCAGATCATCGAAGGCCTGCTCGACACCCTTCCGCACCAGCTGGTGGCCCGCTTCGACCACGACCGGCTCGTGGACTACCGCGCCCGCCGCCCCCTGCTGACCTTCCGGCGCGACCGCTGGACCGCGTACGAGACGCCGTCCATCGAGGTCCGCCTCGTGCAGGACGCCACCGGCGCGCCCTTCCTCGTCCTCTCCGGCCCCGAGCCGGACGTCGAGTGGGAGCGCTTCGCCGTCGCCGTCCGGCAGATCGTGGAGCGCCTCGGGGTGCGCCTCTCCGTCAACTTCCACGGCATCCCCATGGGAGTGCCGCACACCCGCCCGGTCGGTCTCACCCCGCACGGCAGCCGCACCGACCTCATGCCGGGCCACCGCAGCCCCTTCGACGAGGCCCAGGTCCCCGGCAGCGCCGAGTCCCTCGTCGAGTACCGGCTCACCGAAGCCGGCCACGACACGCTCGGCGTCGCCGCCCACGTCCCGCACTACGTGGCCCGCTCCCCGTACCCGGACGCGGCCCTGACCGCCCTGGAGGCCGTCACCGCCGCCACCGGCCTCGTCCTCCCGGGCGTCGCCCACTCCCTGCGGACCGAGGCCCGCCGCACCCAGACCGAGATCGACCGCCAGATCGGCGAGGGCGACGAGGAGCTGGTCGCGCTCGTGCAGGGCCTTGAGCACCAGTACGACGCGGCGGCCGGTGCCGAGACCCGCGGCAGCCTGGTCGCCGAGCCGGTCGACCTGCCGTCGGCCGACGAGCTCGGCCGTGAGTTCGAGCGCTTCCTCGCGGAGCGGGAGGGCGACGCCTAGCCCCGCCGGCGCAGGGCCTAAGCTGCCGCTCATGCTGAAGGTGGGCCTGACCGGCGGGATCGGCGCCGGCAAGAGCGAAGTGTCGCGGCTGCTCGTCTCGTACGGGGCCGTGCTGATCGACGCGGACCGGATCGCGCGCGAGGTCGTGGAGCCCGGGACCCCGGGGCTCGCGGCCGTCGTCGCGGCCTTCGGGGAGGGCGTCCTCACCGAGGAGGGGACGCTCGACCGGCCCAGGCTCGGCTCCATCGTGTTCGCCGACGCCGACCGCCTGGCCACCCTCAACGCCATCGTGCACCCGCTGGTCGGGGCCCGGTCGGCCGAGCTGGAGAGCCGCGCGGGCGCCGGCGACGTCGTCGTCCACGACGTACCCCTGCTCACCGAGAACGGGCTCGCGCCGCTGTACGACCTGGTCGTGGTCGTGGACGCGGCCCCGGAGACCCAGCTCGACCGGCTCGTACGGCTCCGCGGCATGGCCGCGCCCGAGGCCGAGGCCCGGATGGCGGCCCAGGCCACGCGCGCGCAGCGGCTGGCCGTCGCCGACCTCGTGATCGACAACGACGGACCGCTCGACACGCTCGAGCCCCAGGTGCGGAAGGTCTGGGAGGAACTGGAGCGCCGCGCGAAGGCCGCCGCCGGGGAGTAGCGGCGGAATGCGGTCGCCTCGATCCGGTGTTCAACCACCCGATCGAGGGGAAGGATGCCATCGTGGCCGACAGCAACCCGGAAACGCACGTCATCGACTTCCGCGCCGCCGAGCACCTGCTGGCCGCACGGGACCCTCGCGGGGCCGTGAAGCTGCTGGACTCGGTGATCGCCGCCCACCCCGAGAACACGGCGGCGCGCCTGTTGCGCGCCCGGGCGTTCTTCGCCGCGGCCCAGCTCCGTCCGGCACAGCTGGAATTCGAGCTGGTCCTGGAGCGCGAGCCGGACAACGCCTTCGCGCACTTCGCGCTGGCCCGCACCTTCGAGCGGGCCGGAAACCCCGCCCAGGCCATGCGCCACTTCCGCCTCGCCGCCGCGCTCGACCCGAAGCCGGAGTACCTCCAGGCGGCGGGCTTCGACACCCGGAACTGAGCGGGCCGGCCCGTCAGCGCCGCGGGCCGCCGTGATCGGGTTCGTACGGGGGGATGCTCCGGCCCGGCTGCCAGTGCGGGCCCTGGTGGAGGTGGTGCACCACCACCGCGAGGTCGACCGTGACCACCAGGAGCAGCACTCCGCAGGCCGCCGCCCAGCCGGGACGCTCAAGCAGGGCGAACACGGTCGTGCCGAAGGCCGCCCACAGCAGCCCCCACATGCTCAGCCAGAACCGCAGGCGCAGAGCGCTCCGCGCGTTCACCGGCTCGTTCCCGGTACGCATGGCGGTCGCATCTCCCCTCGGAATCCCGAGGCCACTTCCAGCATGTACCCGGGGTGGGGGAAACGGAACACGCGCCTCGCAGTACGCCGCTCCGGCTAGTGGACGACGCTGTAGCTGCGCCAGGGCAGGGTGTCGGGGGCGATCCAGTTCGCGGTGTTGGTGGCCACGTAGATCGAGTTCCCGCCCTTACAGTCGCGGGTCCGGTACATCACGATGTCGGTCAGGGAGTTGTTCCGGACCTTGGTCACGCCCGAGGGCGCCAGGCGGTGGCAGCCGTTCACGGAGGGGCTTGTCACGCTCACCAGAAGCTCACGCTGGGTCTCGTACTCGATCGTGCCCACGGTGCTGCGGCCGAGGCCCGAGCAGCCCGCGACGGCGAAGGTGAGCAGCACGGCCCCGGTGGCGGTCGTGAGACGCCGGCGAACGGACATGGCGGATCCTCTTCTGTCGTGTCGTTTCAGGCCACCATGCCGCCCCCGGCGACTCCCGGCATCCTGTGCTGGGCCGTCCGGGGGAACCGGCCGACGCCCGTTGTCAGACCCCACCCGTAAGGTCGGAGGTCCAGTAGGGAAACGCCGGACAGCGGAAGGAGGGCCGAGCCGTGGCACACACCTGGATGACCGGCGCCGCCGTCTTCCTGCCGGCCGCCCTTCCCCGCGACGGCCGGGTCGCCTTCTGGGCCCCCGACGGCGGCGCGCTCCCTGACCCGGAGGGGAGCGGGGCCGAGCGGGTCGAGCTGACCGTCGCCCGGCGGTACGGCGGCGGCGCCCGGGCCCGTTCCGTACCCGCCGTGACCCTGCCCGTCGAAGCCGCCCTGCCGCACCTCGTCGCGGCCCGCCACCACCCGGCCGCGCACCCCGCCACCGCGGGCTGGGGCGCCGCCGCCCTCCACGCCCTGCACCTGGCCGCGCGCGGGCGGATGCTGCCCGGGCTGACCCCCGACGACCTGGACGCCTGGCGCGCCGGACCGCTGGACGCCGAGGACATCGCCCATATGCGGGCCGTCGCCGCCGCCCTGCCGTACGAGGGGTACGCCGTTCCGGTGCCGGGGCGCGGTCCGCTGCGGCTGCCCGAGCCCGAGGCCCTCGTGCGCGCCTTCCTCGACGCCGTCGCCGACGTCCTGCCCCGCACCCCGGCCGCCGCCCACGCGGTCGGCGCGCCGTTCGCGGCGCGCGCCCCGCAGCACCTGCCCCGCGCGCGTGCCTGGGCCGCCGAGGCGGCGGCCGGGATGGACGCCGGGGTGCGGGTCTCGCTCCGCCTCGACCTCTCGCCGTACGAGCTCTTCGACACCGCAGACACCGCAGACACCGCAGACGCCCCGGACGCCCCGGACGCCCCGAGCGGTGCGGCGGAGGGCGGGGAGCGGCACGCCGCCGCCGCGCTCCTCCAGATCCACAGCCTCGCCGACCCCACCCTCGTCATCGACGCCGCGGAGCTGTGGGCGGGCGAAGGCGAGCACTTCGGGCCCCGCGCCCGGATCGACGCCGTCCTCGCCCTGCGCCGGGCCGCCCGCGTCTGGCCCCCGCTCTCCCGGCTCCTGGAGCGGGACGTGCCCGACGTCCTCGCCGTCACCGAGGACGAGCTGTACGAACTGCTCGGCCCGGCCGCCGCCCGGCTCGCCGACGCCGGGGTCGCCCTCCACTGGCCGCGCGAGCTGGCCCGCTCGCTCAGCGCCTCCGCCGTCGTCCGCCCCGCCCATGCCGCGCCCGGCTCCGCCACCGACGGCACCTCCTTCTTCGACAGCGAGGAGCTCCTGCGGTTCAACTGGCAGCTGGCCCTCGACGGCGATCCGCTCACCGAGCGCGAGATGGACCTCCTGGCCGAGGCCCACCGGCCGATCGTGCGCCTCCGCGACCAGTGGGTCGTCATCGACCCCGCCCTCGTCCGCAAGGCCCGCAAGCGCGAACTCGGCCTGCTCGAACCGGTCGACGCCCTCGCCGCCGCGCTCACCGGCACCGCCGAGGTGGACGGCGAGTCCGTCCCCGCCGTCCCCGTCGGGGCCCTCGCCGCGCTCCGCGACCGGCTCCTGGCCGGCCCCGAGGACGTGCAGGCCCCGCCCGGCCTCACCGCCACCCTGCGCGACTACCAGCTCCGCGGCCTCGCCTGGCTGGACCTCATGACCTCCCTCGGCCTCGGCGGCTGCCTCGCCGACGACATGGGGCTCGGCAAGACCGTCACCCTCATCGCCCTCCACCTGCGCCGCGCCCGCCGCGCCCCCACCCTCGTCGTCTGCCCGGCCTCCCTCCTCGGCAACTGGCAGCGGGAAGTGCGGAAGTTCGCCCCCGACGTGCCCGTCCGCCGCTTCCACGGCACGGACCGGGACCTGGACGGCACCGAGGGAGGCTTCGTCCTCACCACCTACGGCACCCTGCGCACCAGCGCCGCCCGGCTGGCCGAGCGGGAGTGGGGGATGGTCGTCGCCGACGAGGCGCAGCACGTCAAGAACCCGTTCTCCGCGACCGCGAAGGCGCTGCGCGAGATTCCCGCACCCGCCAGGGTCGCCCTGACCGGCACTCCCGTGGAGAACAACCTCTCCGAGCTCTGGGCGCTCCTCGACTGGACCACCCCCGGGCTCCTCGGTCCGCTCAAGGCCTTCCGCTCCCGCCACGCCCGGGCCGTGGAGAACCACGAGGAGATCGAGCACGAGGAGGCCGTCGAGCGGCTCGCCCGGCTCGTGCGGCCCTTCCTGCTGCGCCGCCGCAAGTCCGACCCCGGCATCGTCCCCGAGCTCCCGCCGAAGACCGAGTCCGACCATCCCGTCGCCCTCACCCGGGAACAGGCCTCGCTCTACGAGGCGGTCGTCCGCGAGACCATGACCCGGATCGAGGGAGCCGAGGGCATGGCCCGCCGCGGCCTCGTCATGAGCCTGCTGACCTCCCTCAAGCAGATCTGCAACCACCCCGCGCAGTACCTCAAGGAGCAGGCCCCGCGCGGCACCGGCACCGCTCGGCTCGCCGGCCGCTCGGGGAAGCTCGCCCTGCTCGACGAGCTCCTCGACACGATCCTCGCGGAGGACGGGTCCGTGCTCGTCTTCACGCAGTACGTGTCGATGGCGCGGCTCCTCGCCGACCACCTGGCCGCGCGCGGCATCCCCGCCCAACTCCTGCACGGCGGCACCCCGGTGGCCGAGCGGGAGCGGATGGTCGACCGCTTCCAGGCCGGCGAGGTCCCCGTCTTCCTGCTCTCCCTGAAGGCCGCGGGCACCGGCCTCAACCTCACCCGGGCCGGCCATGTCGTGCACTACGACCGCTGGTGGAACCCGGCCGTCGAGGAGCAGGCCACCGACCGGGCCTACCGCATCGGGCAGACCCAGCCGGTGCAGGTCCACCGGCTCGTCGCCGAGGGCACCGTCGAGGACCGCATCGCCGAGATGCTCCGCGCCAAACGGGCCCTGGCCGACGCCGTCCTCGGCTCCGGCGAGGCCGCCCTCACCGAACTCACCGACCGGGAGCTCGCCGACCTGGTGTCCCTCAGGAGGCCCTCGTGAACCACCCCTGGGGCGCGCGGGGCGCACGGGGCGCCGCTCCCCGCCACGACGACCGCCGCCGCACCTTCCCGCAGCTCGCGCCACGCTCGGCCCCCGACGGCCGGTTCGCCGCCACCTGGTGGGGGAACGCCTGGGTCACGGCCCTGGAGAACACCGCCCTGGACGCGGCCCGCCTCGCGCGCGGCAAGGCGTACGCGGGGCGCGGCCACGTCGACGCGATCACGGTCACCCCGGGCCGGGTCGTCGCCTACGTCCACGGCAGCCGGCCCCGCCCGTACCGCACCGAGATCAGGATGCGGACCCTCGGCGACGACGGCTGGGAGAGGTTCCTCGACGAGGCCGCCGCCCGCCCCGACCACATCGCCGCCCTCCTCGACAAGGACGTGCCGCACGCCCTGGAGGCGGTCACCGGACTGCTTCCCGCGCCGGGCGACCTCGTCCCCGACTGCTCCTGCCCGGACGACGGATACCCCTGCAAGCACGCCGCCGCCCTCTGCTACCAGGCCGCCCGCCTCCTCGACGAGGACCCGTTCGTCCTCTTCCTGATGCGCGGCCGTGGCGAGCAGGAGCTCCTCGCCGAGCTGACCCGGCGCAACGCCGCCCGGGCCGCCGCGGAGACGGGTGCCGCCGCCCCGCCGATGCCCACGGTCCCCGCCCGCATCGCGCTCGACGCGGCCACCGGGCCCGGGCTCCCGCCGCTGCCGCCCGAACTGCCCGTCCCGGACCGGCCCGGCCGCCCGGCCGTCTTCCCGCCGGACCCGGACGCCCCGGATCCGCTCGCCCTCGACCTCCTCGCCACCGAAGCGGCCGCCCGCGCCCACGCCTTCCTCGCCACCGGCCACGACCCGGTCGCCGCGCTCACCCCCTGGCAGGACGCGGTCCGGCTGGCCGCCGCGCACCCCGGCTCCGGACTCACGGCCTCGTCGCGCGCGCTCTACCGCGACCTGGCGTACGCCCTGGACCGCACCCCCACCGACCTCGCCCGCGCCGTCGCCGCCTGGCGGCAGGGCGGCGCGGCGGGCCTCGCCGTCCTGGAGGAGCCGTGGGATCCGCCGGCCGGTCCGTTCGACCGGGCCAGACCGGCACTGCTCGCCGCCGACTTCCCCGCCTTCCGGCCCTGGCGCAACCGGCTCTCGGGGGAGTCCCTCCAGCTCCGGCTCGGCCGGGACGGTCTCTGGTACGGGTACGAGTCGGACGCCGGCCGCGAGGACTGGTGGCCGCGCGGTGCCCCCGACCCGGACCCGGTGGGCGCCCTCACCGATCTCCTGGGGCGTTGAAGGGCGTTGAGGGCGTTGAAGGGCGTTGAAAGGGTCGAGGGACGCGTCGACATGTGCTGACGGGCGTCGACCGGGGTTGACCAGACACTCGATCGGATTCCCACTCGATGGGGTGAAACCCGTCAACGGGCGGATCCGGCACGCACGTTTGTCGCGTTGATTCCGGTACGGGCACTTGCCCGTGCACACCTCCGGAAGGCAGGAAGCCATGAGGCAGATTCGCCGAAGTGGTCTGGCCACACTGTTGGTCACGGGCGGCGCGCTCGCCCTCTCGGCGGGCGCCGCGCACGCCGACGCCGGCGCCCAGGGCGCCGCGGTCGGTTCGCCGGGAGTCGGTTCCGGCAACACGGTTCAGCTGCCGGTGCACGTGCCGGTCAACGTCTGCGGCAACACGGTCAGCGTCGTCGGCCTGCTCAACCCGGCCATGGGCAACAGCTGTGCCAACCGCTCCGCCGAGCGCGAGACCGGGGGCTACGGGGACGAGAGCGGCGGCGTCCGCTCCCACAAGGACCAGCCCGCCACCCCGCGCGGCGGCGAGCAGGCCGGCGGCACCCAGAGCGGCTCCCACGGCGGTTCCTCGCAGGGCGGCTCCTCGCACGGCGGCTCCTCCAACGGCGGCGGGGCCACCGCCGAGACCCATGCCGGAGGATCCCCCGGCGTCCTCTCCGGGAACGGCCTCCAGCTGCCCGTCGACCTCCCCGTCAACGTCAGCGGGAACTCGGTCAACGTGGTCGGCATCCTCAACCCGGTCTTCGGCAACACCTCGGTGAACGGCCCGGCCAAGCCCCAGCAGCCGATCGAGACGCCCACGCCGCGCCCGCAGACCCCCGTGCGGAACGTGCCGGTGCCGCAGGCCGAGACCGTGACCCCCGCCCCGGCCCCCGCGCCGCAGGGCGAGGCGAGCACGGCCTCGCTGGCCTCCACGGGTTCGGACGCCATGGGCTACGCCGGTTCCGTGAGCGCCGCGCTGCTCCTCGGCGGCGCCCTGCTGTACCGCCGTGGACGCCGCTCCGGCGACCAGATCTGAGGACCGGGACCCGGCGGCCCGGTGGACGTGGGCCGACGCCCGAGCCGTCAGCCGCGTTCCAGGCCGCTCGCGGTCCCGACGTCCTGGCGCCAGGTCCGGAGCACCGCCTCGATGGCGGGCGCGATCCTCGTCCGGGCCTGGTGCCGGGCGACCCCCTGCATCAGCAGGGAGTCGTACGGCGTGTCGACGTGCCGTACGGAGGCTCGTACCGCGGCGGTGACCGCGCCGGGGTCGAGCGAGCGGCCCGCGGCCGTGCGCCCCACCCGTCCGCTGCCCTTCGCCGAGGCGTGGACGGCGATCTCCGTGGCCCGGTCCACCGGGCAGGACGGGAAGAGCCGCAGGATCTCCGCCAGGAGGACCGCGGTGATCTCGGCGTCGAGGGCCGCCCGCCGCACCGCGTCCCGGGCCCGCCGCGCGGCCCGCGCCTCGGCGTCCGCCAGGCAGGCGCGTTCCGCCTCGGCGAGGGCGGCCTCCTCGACGAGCAGGCCCTGACGCTCGTACCGGGTACGGCGCCGGTTGTGCCGTACGACCACGGCCCAGAGCGTGCTGGCCTCCCGGGCACGGCGGGTGAGGGCCGTGTCGCCCCGGCGGAGGAAGACCAGATGGCCGAGGTCGGCGCAGTCCAGACAGACCGGCGCGTTGAACTCGACGATCATCCGTTCCAGCGGCCCCCGGTGGCATTCCGAGCAGCGGCGGCGCCGGAGCGGCTCGACGACGACGGGCGCGACGAGGTCCACGGCCGGTCCCCGCTCAGCGGACGCCGGGCGCGGCGGCGGCGATGAACAGGGCGAGCGCCTCCTTGGCCTGCTCGGACCGGCGCGCGCGGTCCGCCTCGTCGACGGCCTCGTGCATGCAGTGGGACTCCACGAAGGCCGCCTCGGCGAGGCGCCGGGTCTCCGGGTCGTCGCAGACCAACTGGACGCGGAAGAGGGCCTGTCGGGCGGCGGTCCGCTGCCGGTAGGAGGCGTGGCGGGACTCCTCCGCCTCCTCCGAACCGGGATGGGTGCGGGTCCGGAACCAGCGGTCGTTCTGGCTGTGCCGGTAGTCGACGACCGCGCCCGCGAAGGCGCTGTACGTCTCGATCCGCTCCTGCCGGAGCTGTTCGCCGCGGGCGAGCGCGGCCGTGCGCTCGGTGGTCCGCGCCTGGAACCAGTGCGTGAAGACCACGCCCAGCAGCGTTCCCGCCACGGCTATCAGCGCCGCATCCATGACCGGCCGCCCTCCCGTTTCCTCAGCCGTCAGAGGTCTTCAGACCCGTAGATCATGACAGCTCAGGGGGCCGGACGTCATTGCCGGTAACTGCTCAGGAAGCGGCCGATGCGGCTGACGGCGGCGTCGAGGTCGTCGGCGTACGGCAGGGTGAGGATGCGGAAGTGGTCCGGACGCGGCCAGTTGAAGCCGGTGCCCTGCACGACCTGGATCTTCTCCCGCAGCAGCAGGTCGAGGACGAACCTCTCGTCGTCGTGGATCTTGTGCACGGCGGGGTCGAGGCGCGGGAAGGCGTACAGCGCGCCCTTCGGCTTCACGCAGGAGACGCCGGGGATCTCGTTGAGCTTCTCCCAGGCCCGGTCGCGCTGTTCGCGCAGCCTGCCGCCCGGGGCGCACAGCTCGTGGATCGACTGCCGGCCGCCGAGCGCGGCCTGGATGGCGTACTGGGCCGGGGCGTTGGGGCAGAGCCGCATGGAGGCCAGCATCGTGAGGCCCTCCAGGTAGTTCTTCGCGTGCTGCTTCGGGCCGGTGACGACCAGCCAGCCGGAGCGGAAGCCCGCGACCCGGTAGGTCTTGGAGAGGCCGCCGAAGGTGAGGACGACCACGTCGGGGGCGAGGGAGGCGGCCGGGTAGTGGACGGCCTCGTCGTAGACGATCTGGTCGTAGATCTCGTCGGCGAAGACCATGAGGCCGTGGCGGCGGGCGAGGTCGAGGATGCCCTCGACGATCTCCTTCGGATAGACCGCGCCGGTGGGGTTGTTGGGGTTGATGACGACGATGGCCCGGGTACGGTCGGTGATCTTCGACGCCATGTCGTCGAGGTCCGGGTACCAGTCGGCCGACTCGTCGCAGAGGTAGTGCACGGGCTTGCCGCCGGCGAGCGTCACGACCGCGGTCCACAACGGGTAGTCGGGGGCCGGGACCAGGACCTCGTCGCCGTCCTCCAGGAGGGCCTGGGTGGCCATCGAGATCAGTTCGGAGACGCCGTTGCCGAGGTAGATGTCGTCGACGTCGACGTCCGGCAGGCCCATCGACTGGTAGCGCTGGGCGACGGCGCGGCGGGCGGAGAGGATGCCGCGGGAGTCGGTGTAGCCATGGGCTTTGGGGAGCATCCGGATCATGTCCTGGACGATCTCCTCGGGCGCCTCGAAGCCGAAGAGCGCGGGGTTGCCGGTGTTGAGGCGCAGGACGCTGTGGCCCGCCTCCTCCAGGGCGTTGGCCTGCTCGATGACAGGGCCGCGGATCTCGTAGCAGACCTCGTTCAGCTTGCTCGACTGCCGGAACTCCATGCGCCGACCTCCCCAGAAGTGTTGATGCTTGGTTTTACCAAGTTCGAGCTTGGAAAGTCCAACAACATGTCTAGACTGCGTCGCATGCCACGTCAGCCACGCCGCCGCAGCTACGACCAGCACTGCGCCGCCGCGCGCGCCCTCGACCTCGTCGGCGACCGCTGGACCCTGCTCGTCGTCCGCGAACTCCTCGCCGGGCCGCGCCGCTACACCGACCTCCACGCCGACCTGCCCGGCGTCAGCACCGACATGCTCGCGGGCCGCCTCAAGGACATGGAGGGCGCCGAGCTCGTCACGCGCCGCCGACTGCCCCCGCCCTCCTCGGCGTACGTGTACGAGCTCACCCCGCGCGGACGCGAGCTGCTGCCCGTCCTGCGCACCCTCGCCGCCTGGGGTGCGCCCGAGCTCGGGGAGCCGCGGCCCACCGACGCCGTCCGCGCCCACTGGTACGCGATCCCGCTGCTCGGGGTGCTCGCGGAGCTCGGCGCGTCGGTCGTCCAAGTGACCCTCGACGAGGGTGAGTTCCACGTACGGATCGGGGCCGACGGGAGCGTGTCCCACGGCGACGGAGGGGTGGACGCCCCCGACGCCCGCCTACGGACCGACGCGTCGACCTGCCGGGCCCTCGCCGCGGGGGAACTGACCCTGGACGAGGCGGTGGCGTCCGGCCGTGTCACGTTGGAGCGGGCCGCGTCGGTGGTCGCGCGGACCTGAGGTCGGGTGTCGGTGGTCGCGCGGACCTGAGGTCGGGTGTCGGTGGTCGCGCGGACGTGAGGTGGGGTGTCGGTGGTCGCGCGGACGTGAGGTGGGGTGTCGGTGGTCGCGGGGACCTGAGGTGGGGTGTCGGTGGTCGCGTGGCCTGAGGTCAGGTCACGACTGCGCGGCCAGCGCCCTCGCCAGGCGGTCGCGGGCCGCCGTCTGGGCCGCGATGCGCGCGTCGATCACGGCCAGGCGCTCGCGGGCGATCTCCAGGGCGCGGGCGGACGGCCGGGCCGCCGAGACGTCCCCGTCCAGGCAGGTGCGGAACGCCGACACGTCGTCCAGAGTGAACCCCGCGTCAAGGAGGTACCGGATGTTCGACACCCGCGCGACGGCGATCTCCTCGTACACCCGGTACCCGTTGGCCGCGCGGGCCGACGCGATCAGCCCCGCCTGCTCGTAGTGCCGCAGCGCGCGGGCCGACACCCCCGTCCGCCGGGCCAGTTCACCGATGCGCAAGGGCGCCACCTCCTCGCGCAGTCGTATCACGCCACCAGTGCGCCCCCGTCGACGGGCAGGACGGTGCCGGTCAGGAAGGCGGCGTCCGGAGCGGCGAGCGCGGTGATCGCCCAGGCGACCTCCTCGGGCCTGCCGACCCGCCCCAGCGGCGTGTGCGCGAGCTGCCACGCCCGCACCGCCCGCCGCTGCTCGGGGGTGAGGCCCATGTGGTCCGCGATCGGGGTCTCGATCGCCCCGGGCGCGACCGCCACGACCCGGACGCCGGCCGGCGCGAGCTCCACCGCCCAGCAGCGGGTCAGCGTCTCCAGGGCGCTCTTGGTCGCCGGATAGACGGAGTTGGCGGGCCAGCCGCGCTGACCGATCGTCGTCGTCACGTTCACCACGACGCCCCGGGACTCCCGGAGCGCGGGCACGGCCGCCTGGGTGAGCAGGACCGGGGCGACGAGGTTCGTCTCCAGGAGCGGGGCGATCACGGAGCGGTCGAGGGTGCCGAGCGGGCCGCCGGCGGAGATCCCCGCGTTGTTGACGAGGACGTCGAGACGGCCGTGGGCCAGCGCCGCGCGGACGATCTCCTCGGCCGCGCCCTCCGCCGTGACGTCCGCGGCGAACGGGTGGATGCCCGGGTGGGACCCGGCGGTCTCCCGCAGCGGCTCCTCCCGGCGGCCGACGGCGAGGACCGTGGCCCCCTGCGCGGCGAACGAACGCGCGGTGGCACGGCCGATGCCGGTGCCCGCGCCGGTGACGACGACGACCCTGGTGGGTGTGGTGGTGTCCATGGGTCCGATGGTCGAACCCTGACGCCAGCGACAAGGTCAAGCCCGGCTCACCGCTGGGGGGAGAGGAACTCCAGCCGGTTGCCGTGGCAGTCGGCGACGTAGAAGCGCCGATGGCCCGGGAAGTTGTCGTCCCACGTCACCTCGACCCCCTGGCCGGTCAGCCGCTCGGCCAGGCCGTCGAGGTCGGCGACCAGGATGCCCGGGTGCCCCTTGCGGGCCGGCCGGAAGTCCTCCTCGACACCCAGATGGATCTCCAGCGCGTCCGAGCGGACCCACAGGCCACCGCGCGCCGCGAGGACCGGCGGCTTCTGGATCTCGGTCATGCCGAGGACGTCCACGTAGAATCGGCGGCACACCTCCTCCTCGCCCGCCGGCAGGGAGAGCTGCACGTGGTGCAGCCCGAGGCCGAAGGGCGTCGTCGTCTCCGTGGTCTCGTAGGGCAGTGGTTCCTGACGCAGGCTCATGGGGATGCGAGTCCTCTCCTCCGCGGGTGCCGTGCGGTCGCGCGGCCAGGTCACCGTAATGCCGGGGGTGTCGGCCGGTACACGTCAGGGGGAGCGACGGGCAGGATGAGCGGGATGCGATACGAGGCGATCACCTGGGACCGGCTGGCGGAGGAACTCGCCGGCCACCTCGAGGCGTCCCCCGCCGCCGCGGGGGACGACTGGCTCAAGGTGGGCATCGACGGGCCGCCCGCCGCGCCCGGCGGCGAGCTCGCCGGACTCCTCGCCGAGGCGCTGCGCTCGCGCGGGCGGGCCGTCCAGGTCGTGGGGACCGGCGGCTTCCTGCGGCCGGCGTCCCTGCGGTACGAGTACGGGAAGCAGGACCCCGACGCGTACTACAGCGGGTGGACCGACATCGGGGCCCTGTGGCGGGAGGTCTTCGGGCCGCTGGACCCCGGAGGCACCGGGCGGGTGCTGCCCGACCTGTGGGACCCGGTCACGGACCGCGCGACCCGCAGCCCGTACGTCACGCTGCCGCCGCGCGGGGTGCTCGTGCTGCACGGCCCCTTCCTGCTCGGCCACTGGTTCCCCTTCGACCTCACCGTGCACCTGCGCCTCTCGCCCGCCGCGCTCGCCCGGCGCACGGAGGAGCCGTGGACCCTGCCCGCCTTCGCCCGGTACGAGTCGGAGGTCGGCCCCACGGAGGCGGCGGACGCCGTCGTACGCGCCGACGACCCGCGACACCCGGCCTGGAAGGGTCTCCGGGCGTAGCCCTGGCTCCGGTGCGGCCCGGCCCTATGGACCTGCCTGGCCCTGCGGCTCCGCCTGGCCCTGCGGTCCCGTCCGGACCGTCGGTCTGCCTCCCACCACCGTGACCGCTTCCGCGCCCGCGCGGCAGCCCGCCTCCGCGGCCCGCACCGGGTCCGCGCCGGTCAGTCGCGCCGCCAGGAACGCCCCGGTGAACGCGTCGCCCGCGCCCGTCGAGTCCACCGGCCGCACCGGGGGCGCCGTCACCCGCGCCGTGACCGCCCCGCCCTCGGCGACCAGCGCGCCCGCGGCCCCGAGGGTGACCACGACCAGCGGGAAACGCCGGCTCAACTCCTCGGCGGCCGCCTCCGGTTCGCCGCATCCGGTGAGCGAACGGGCCTCGTCGGCGTTGGGCAGCAGCGTCTCGGCGCCCTCCGCCGCCGCGAGGAACCGCTCCGCCCCCAGCTCCGCCAGGAACCCCGCCGAGGCCGGGTCCACGCTCACCGGGACCCCCGCGTCCCGCGCGTCCCGCAGCGCCCGGCAGGCCGTCTCGCGGCTCGGCGCGGCGAAGAACAGGTACCCCGAGAGGTGCAGCCGGGCCACGCCGTCGAGCAGCCCCGCGGACCAGTCGGCGGGGGAGAGGCGCAGCGCGGCGCCGCTGTCCGTCAGGAAGGTGCGTTCCGCCGAGCCGTCCACGAGCGCGATCACGGTGGCCGTCGCCGCGTCCGGGTCCTGGACGAGCAGGGGGCGCACGCCCGCCCCGCGCAGCGCCCGCTCGTGCCAGCCGGCCGCGTCCGTCCCCACCCGGCCGAGCAGCCGCACTTCGGCCGGGCCCGAACGCGCCGCCCAGCAGGCCGCGTTGGCCCCGGCGCCGCCCGGCAGGGTGCGGATCTCCGCCGCCGTGTCCGTGGCGGGGGAGAGCGGGGTCCGGTGCCGGGCGACGACGTCCGTGACCACGTCCCCGACGACGAGCAGCGAGCCCCCGGACCGGCTCACCGGCCGTCGGCGCCGGCTGCCGCACCGCCCGCGCCCGCACCGCCGGGCCCTCTCCCCGACGCTGCCGCGTACGCGCCCGCGATGGCCGCCGCGAGCCGCACATTGCCGCGTACCGCCGCGAGATTGGCCTCCAGGGACGCTCCCTCCGTGTGCACCATCAGGTATTCGAGGAGGAACGGCGTCACCGCCTGCCCGGTGATCCCCTTCTCCTTCGCCGCCGCCAGGCCCCCCGCGAGCACCCGGTCGTGCAGTGCGGGATCCAACTGCTCGGCCACCGGCACCGGGTTGGCCACGACGAGCGCGGCCCGCGGGCCGTCCAGGCCGTCCTGCGCCCGTATCACCCCCGCGACCTCCTCCGGGGTGCGCAGGGTCCAGTCGACCGGCTCGCCCGAGGAGGAGAGGTAGAAGCCGGGGAAGCGGTCCGTGCCGTACCCGACGACCGTCACCCCCAGGGTCTCCAGGCGCTGGAGCGTCGCGGGCACGTCCAGGATCGACTTGACCCCGGCGCACACCACGGTGATCCCGACCCGGGCGAGCAGCCGCAGGTCGGCGGACTCGTCCTGCGTCTCGCGCCACTCGCGGTGCACACCGCCGAGCCCGCCCGTCGCGAACACCCGTATGCCGGCCGCGTCCGCGAGACAGGCCGTCGCCGAGACCGTCGTCGCCCCGGTCGCGCCGGTCGCCAGGGCCGGGGCCAGGTCGCGGTGGCCCAGCTTCCGCACCGCCGGGTCCTCGGCGATCCGGGTCAGGGCCGCCCGGTCGAGCCCGATCCTGGCCGTGCCGTCGATCACCGCGATCGTGGCGGGGACGGCGCCCCCGGCCCGTACGGACTCCTCCAGTTCCGCCGCCACGGCGAGGTTGCGCGGGCGGGGCAGGCCGTGGGCGATGAGCGTCGATTCCAGCGCGACGACGGGCCGGCCCTCGTGGAGCGCCTCCCGTACTTCTTCGGACACCTGTGTGGACATGTTCCATTCCTTGGCGCGATCACCGGCCCCGCAAACCTCGTTGGCGAGCTCCTGCCACCCGCCGCGAGGCGCCTGCGGAATCCGTGACGGGAGGCCGGACGGAGACGGCGGGGACGGCCGCGGCACCCTTGGGACGCTGGGACGGAGGCCCGGTGCGGATTCCGTCGCCATCGACGGTCCCCGGCATCGTGCCTGGTCGGGGTCGAAACGGAGGCTGATGTTCCAGCAAGTCCCGGCCTTGGAGGCGCTTTCGGGCCCGGCTACAGTCACCGCCCATGACCACTCATGACCTCCCCTCCTTCGCCGTGCACATCCCCGACGCGGAGCTCGAAGCCGAGCCCCTCGACCCCTCCCAGATCGTCTCCGGCACGCCCGAGGTGACGGGCAAGGTGCTGTGGGAGTCGGCCGACGGCAAGCAGCTGCGGGGCATCTGGCAGATCACGCCCGGCGTCGTCACCGACACCGAGGCCAACGAGCTCTTCGTGGTGGTCTCCGGGCGCGCGACCGTCGCCGTCGAGGGCGGAGACACCCTGGAGATCGGCCCCGGTGACGCGTGCGTGCTGCGGGAGGGCGACCGGACGACGTGGACCGTGCACGAGACCCTGCGCAAGGCGTACCACATCAGCCTCTGAGGCCCCTCTCCAAGCCCCTCCAAGCCCCTCAGGGGCGGCCCCTCTGGGGTCCTGAAGCCGCGGCGGGCGGCGAGGCGTGGGGGGTCTGGTAGGAAACCTTCCTGTCCGCTATCCTCCCCGGCAGCGGCTCGGCGCGGCGCCCCGTCCGAAGGGGCGTGACGCGCTCAGCGAGAGCTCTGACCCGGCCGCCGAGCACCACCCCGCCGTGTGGCGCCCGAATCGCCACCCGGCCGGCCGCCCGTGTCCGTCCCCCACGGCACGGGCGCCCCGGCCCGCACTCCCGCGGCCGGTCCGTGGTGCGCCGCACCGGTGTCCAGCTCTCGCCACCCCTCAGGCCAGGGAGCCCGGGTATGCGCCTGTTCGCCTCCGCCCCACCCCGCCGCACCACCGACCGACCGCCCCTCGTCCTCGCCGCCGTGCTGCTGCTCGTCGGCACACTCCTGCTCGCCCTCCCGGACCGGGCCGGAGCCGCCGCCGACACCCTGATCTCCCAGGGCAGGCCGGCCACGTCCTCCTCCGTCGAGGACTCCACCCTCGGGCCCGAGAAGGCCTTCGACGGCCTCTCCGCCACCCGCTGGGCCAGCGCCGAAGGCTCCGACCCGCAGTGGATCCGCGTCGACCTCGGCCCCTCGGCCACCGTCTCCCGCGTCAAGCTCGTCTGGGAGGCCGCCTACGCCAAGGCCTACCGCGTCGAGATCTCCGCCGACGGCACCACCTGGACCCGGCTCGCCACCGAGACCGCGGGCAACGGCGGCACCGACGACTGGACCGGACTCACCGGCACCGGCCGCTACCTGCGCGTGTACGGGACCGCGCGCGGCACCTCGTACGGCTACTCGCTCTACACGGTGGAGGTCTACGGCACCACCTCCACCACACCCCCGCCCACCGGCGCCTTCACCGTCGTCGCGGCCGGCGACATCGCCGCCCAGTGCACCGCCTCCAGCAGCTCCTGCGCCCACCCGAAGACCGCCGCGCTCGCCCAGCGGATCGCGCCCGCCTTCTTCCTGACGATGGGCGACAACCAGTACGACGACGCCCGTCTTTCCGACTTCCGGAACTACTACGACAAGACCTGGGGCGCCTTCAAGACGCGGACCCGGCCCGTGCCCGGCAACCACGAGTCCTACGACCCCGCAGGCGCGTTCTCCGGCTACAAGTCGTACTTCGGCGCGATCGCCTACCCCCAGGGCAAGCCCTACTACAGCTACGACCAGGGCAACTGGCACTTCGTCGCCCTCGACTCCAACACCTTCGACGACGCCGCGCAGATCCAGTGGCTCAAGGACGACCTCGCGCGGAACACCAAGGGCTGCCTCGCCGCCTACTTCCACCACCCGCTGTACTCCTCCGGCGGCCACGGCAACGACCCCGTCTCCAGGCCCGTCTGGCAGATCCTGTACGGCGCCAAGGCGGACCTCGTCCTCAACGGGCACGACCACCACTACGAGCGCTTCGCCCCGCAGGGCCCGAACGGGCGGGTCACCGCCGACGGCATCGTCGAGATCGTCGGCGGCATGGGCGGCGCCGAGCCCTACCCCATCGAGACGGTCCAGCCGAACAGCCAGAAGCGGATCAGCGGCACGTACGGCGTCCTGAAGCTCGACCTCACCGACACCACCTACACCTGGCAGTACGTCGGCACCGACGACCAGGTCAAGGACTCCGGCCCGACCTACACCTGCCACTGATGTACCTCGCGACCACCGGTCGCCGCGACGCGCCGCCCCGCCCCACCGGGGCCCGGCGGCGCGTCCCCGGCACCGTCCTCGCCCTCGGCGCGGTCAGCCTCGTCACCGACGTCTCCTCGGAGATGGTGACCGCCGTCCTGCCGCTGTACCTGGTCCTCGGACTCGGCCTCTCCCCGCTCCAGTTCGGACTCCTCGACGGCCTCACCACCGGCGCCACCGCGCTCGTACGGCTCCTCGGCGGTGCCGGCGCCGACCGGGGCGGCCGCCACAAACAGGTCGCCGGACTCGGCTACGCCCTCTCCGCCTGCTCCCGGCTCGGCCTCCTCCTCGCCGGCGGGGCGACGGGCTGGATCGCGGGCGCCCTCGCCGCCGACCGGCTCGGCAAGGGCGTCCGCACCGCCCCGCGCGACGCGCTCATCACCCTGCACAGCCCGCCCGAGGACCTCGGCCGCGCCTTCGGCGTCCACCGCACCATGGACACCACCGGCGCCCTCCTCGGCCCCCTCGCCGCCTTCGCCCTGCTGTGGGCGACCGCCGACGCGTACGACGCGGTCTTCGCCGTCAGTTCGTGCGTCGGAGCCTTCGGCGTCCTGCTGTGGCTGCTCTTCGTCCCCGGGCGGGTCGCCCCGCCGGAGGCCCCCGCCGCAGCGCCACGCGCGCGTGGCGGGCTCTTCACCGCCCCGCGCTCGCCCGCGTACCGCCGGATCGTGCTCGTCGCCGTCCTCCTCGGCGCCGCCACCGTCGGCGACTCCTTCCTCTACCTGCTGCTCCAGCGGCGGCTCGACCTCGACGCCACCTGGTTCCCGTTCCTGCCGCTCTCCGCCGCCGCCGTCTATCTGCTGCTCGCCGTCCCGGCCGGCCGCCTCGCCGACCGCCTCGGGCGCCGCCGGCCGCTCCTGTACGGGCACGGGGCCCTGCTCCTCGCCTACGGACTGCTCCTGGCCCCCGTGCCGGGACAGGTGACCCTCGTGGGCGTCCTCGGGCTGCTCGGAGTCTTCTACGCCGCCACCGACGGTGTCCTGATGGCGCTCACCGGACCGTTCCTCGCCGAGGGACGGCACGCCGGCGGCCTCGCTCTCGTCCAGACCGCGCAGGCCCTCGCCCGGCTCGGTGCCGCCGTCGGCTTCGGCGCCCTCTGGACGGCGAGCGGGCCCGAGACGGCCCTCGTCACGGCGCTCCTGGCCCTCGCGGCGGCCCTGGGCTGCGCCGCCCGTCTGCTGCCGTCCGGGCCGACCCCCGAAGGGACCACGACATGAACATCACCGCCTCCACGCGCGCGCGTGCGGCGATCCTCGTCCTCGCCCTCCTGCTGCTCGGCGGCGGAGCCACCGCCTACACGCTGCGAGCCGCGTCCGGGCGGGCCTCCGCCACCGGCACCGCCGCACCCGGCTTCACCCTCGACGGCGGCACCGGGGCGCTGTACGTCCGGGACACCGCGAGCGGCCGCGTCGCGCGCGTGGACCCCGCCGGGCCCGGCGGCCGGGTGGCGGGCGGCCCCTCCTGCGACCGCTTCCACGCGGCCGGTTCCACCGCGCTCTGCCTCCAGCGGCGGCCGGGCGTACCGGCCCGCTCGTACGTCCTCGTGCTCGACGGGCGGCTCCGCGAGGTCCGCCGCATCGCCCTGCCCGGCATCCCCAGCCGGGCCAGGGTCTCCGCCTCCGGGCACATGCTGTCCTGGACGATGTTCGCCACCGGCGACTCGTACGCGCGCTCGGCCTTCTCCACCCGCACGTCGATCCTCGACCTGCGCACCGGCTACCTGGTGAAGAGCATCGAGCAGATCCCGCTGACCCTCGACGGCCGCCGCCACCACGCACCGGACGTCAACTACTGGGGCGTCAGCTTCGCCGCCGACGACAACCGCTTCTACGCCACCGTCTCGACCGGCGGCCGCACCCACCTCGTCGAGGGCGACCTGCGGAACTGGTCCGCCCGCACCCTGCGGGAGAACGTCGAATGCCCCTCGCTCTCCCCGGACGGCACCCGGATCGCCTTCAAGAAGCGGGTGTCCGACGGCCCGCGCGAGCCGTGGCGGCTGTACGTGTACGACCTCCGCAGCGGACGCGAGCACCCCGTCGCCGAGCGGCGCGGCATCGACGACCAGGCGCTGTGGACGGACCCGAGGACCCTCGCGTACGGATACGGGGGAGCGGTCTGGTCGGTGCCCGCCGACGGCACCGGCGCCCCGCGGCTGCTGGCCGGCGGGGCCTCGTCCCCGGCGGTGCCGCGCTGAGGTCGGGGTGAGCGCCTCAGGCCTTGCGGAGGGCACCCCGCAGCGCGAGCGCCGCCATCGGCAGCAGCAGGCACGCGGCGATCGCGTTCAGCGGTCCGTAGCCCGCCTGCGAGACGATCAGGCCCGCCATGAGGCCGCCGACCCCGGCGGCGGTGTTCATGACGAAGTCGGAGAGTCCCTGGGCGGCGGCGCGCGCGGCCTGCGGCACCGAGTCGGTGAGCAGCGCCGAACCGGACACGAGCCCCGCCGACCAGCCGAGACCGAGGATGAACAGGCCCAGGGCGATGCGGCCGTGGGACGGTCCGGCGGTGCCCGCCACGAGCGCGGCCGTACCGATGAGACCCACCGCGAGGCCGATCACCGCGAGCCGGCCCAGCCGGTCGGACAGCCAGCCCATCAGCGGCGAGAAGGCGTACATGCCCGTGATGTGGCCGCTGATCACGAGCCCGATCAGCTGGATGTCCGCGCCGTGATGGGTGAGCGCCACCGGCGTCATCGACATGATCGACACCATGGCGGTGTGCGAGCCGGCGATGGTGACCAGGGCGAGCCGGGCCCGCGGGGACTTCCGTACGGCGTCCATCCCGGCCCGCAGGGAGCGGCCCTCCGCCGCCTCGCCCGGTCCGGCTTCCGCCAGCGCGCGGGCGGTGAGGAGCGGATCCGGGCGCAGCAGCACGGACACCACGGCGGCCGCGAGGACGAAGACACCGGCGGCCCAGACGAACGGGCCCGCGGTGGCCGGGACGCCCAGGCCGGAGACGCTCCTTCCGGCGGGCGCGGCGACGTTCGGGCCGAGCACCGCGCCGATCGTGGTCGCCCAGACCACCGTGGAGATGGCCCGGGCCCTTCGGCCCGGCTCGGCGAGGTCGGCGGCGGCGAAACGGGCCGTCAGGTTCGCCGAGGACCCGGCGCCGAAGCCGAGCAGGCCGACGAGCAGGACGGGGAAGCTGTCGACGACCGCCCCGAGCACCACCACACCGGCGCCGACCGCCGCGACGAGGTAGGCGAGGACGAGTCCCGTCCGGCGCCCGCGCGAGGTCATCAGCGTGGCCAGCGGCATGGCGACGAGCGCCGAACCGGCCACCGACGCCGTCGAGGCGAGACCGGACAGGGCCTCGGTGCCGCTCACGTCCCTCGCCAGGACGGCGGCGAGGGCGAAGCCGATGGCGATGCCGAGGCCTCCCAGGATCTGGGTGGCGATCAGCGCGGCCTGGACGCGCCGCCGGAGCGCCGGCAGCTCGGCGGGGGTGACGGGAGCGGATGTCCCGCCGGGTATCCCGTCGGGCACGGTGGCGTCAGGGGCACTGGGGCTGTGGGTCACTTACGTGAGTGTGCCAGCCGTCCCACCCGAGGGGAACGCCGCCTCTCACCCGACGTCCCGGGACGCCCGACGTCCCGAGACGCCGCGCCCGACGGTCCCGAGTCGCCCGAGGACCCGAGACGCCGCGCCCGACCGTCCCGAGACGCCCGAGGACCCGAGACGCTCAGAACAAGAGCCCCGAGACGCTCAGAACAGCGGTGCCGGCAGCACGCCCTCCAGTGCGAGGAGTTGCCGCTTCGTCTCCAGGCCGCCCCCGAAGCCGCCGAGCCCGCCGTCGCTCTCCACCACCCGGTGGCAGGGCACGACCACCGGCAGCGGATTGGCGCCCATCGCCGCCCCGACCGCCTGCGCCGCGCCCGGCTGCCCCACGCGTCTCGCCAGCTCCCCGTACCCGACGACCGTGCCGTACGGGACGCCCGCCGCGAGCTCGCGCAGCACCTGCCGGTTGAAGCCGGTCGTCAGGCTCCAGTCCAGCGGCAGGTCGAGGCCGTCCGGCTCGCCCGCGAAGTACCGCTCGAGCCGGCGTATCGCCTCCGCGAGCCGGCCCGAGGCGCACTCCACGAGCTCCGCGCCGAGCTGACCGGCGAGCCGGTCGAGCATCCGCTCCCGCCGGGCGGCGTCGGCGTGGAACTCGACCCGCACCAGCCCCCGCTCGGTCGCGGCGAGGAGGAGCGGCCCGATGGCGCTCTCCACGACCGTCCACTCCACCGTGGCGGCCCGCTCCCGGCCGTCCGGTTCCGCTTCCGCCCCCGTGTCGATGTCCATGCCGCCCACCGTACGACCCGCCACCGACAACGCGGTCCGGGGACCGTCCCGGAAGCCCGACCCGCCACGGACAAGCCGCTCCGGAACGGCCCCGACAACCCCGCCCGGAACGGTCACCCAGATCACGGAGCGGTCTCGCTCGGGTCTCACGACCGGAAATTCCCCGGTCACGTGGTCGTCGGGCCCCCGGCGCGCCATAATCTCGCCCCGGTAGTACTACCCAGCGGTACCGACTGTTTTCGGACGACGTTGCACCAGGGGTGGAGGGCACACGCTCATGCAGGGCACGGTCGACGGATTCAGCTACGGGCTCGTCACGCCGGTGGCCGCCTTTCTCATGGCCTGCCTCGGCGGCGCCCTCGGTCTGAGGTGCACCACCAGATCGCTCCGCCACGACGACACCTTCAAGGCGGGCTGGCTCGCCCTCGGCGCCACCTCGATCGGCACCGGCATCTGGACCATGCACTTCATCGCGATGATGGGCTTCTCCGTCGCGCAGGCGCCCGTCAACTACGACCGCCCGATCACCTTCGCCAGCCTGGGCGTCGCCGTCCTCATGGTCGGCATCGGCATCTTCATCGTCGGCTACCGCGGGGCGACCACCCTCACGCTGGTCACCGGCGGCACCATCACCGGCCTCGGCGTCGCCACCATGCACTACCTCGGCATGGCCGGTATGCGCTTCCAGGGACGGATCGAGTACGACACGCTCACCGTCGCGCTCTCCGTGGTCATCGCCGTCGTGGCCGCCACGGCGGCCCTCTGGGCGGCCGTCTCCGTGCATGGATTTCTGGCCAGCCTCGGTGCGAGCCTGGTGATGGGCGTCGCCGTCAGTGGTATGCACTACACGGCCATGGCCGCCGTCAGCGTCCACCTGCACGGCGCCGAGGCGACCGGCGGCTCCGGCGACACCGCGACCTCGCTCCTGCTGCCCATGCTGATCGGCCCGGCGGTCTTCCTGATCCTGGCCGCCGTCGTCGTCATGTTCGACCCGCTGCTCGTGATGGGCGACCCGGACTGGCAGCGGCCCGCCCGGACCCCGCACCGCCCCGGCGTGCCCGCCCCGCGCCACGTCCCGTCCTACTACGGCGAGCCCGCCAACTGGACCGCGCGCCCCGCGGGACGGGCCGCGGGACGGACCGCAGGACGGGCCGCGGGACGGGCCGCCCGCAGGGCCGTCCCGCGCGGCGGACACCGCTCCCAGGACTGGTGACGGGACAACCGGAGACCGGGCGGTGAGCCGATCACCGCCCGAGTGTCAGTGCCGGGTCGTACGGTGGTTGCATGCGGCCCGTTTCCAAGATCGAACGTTCGGTGGCGCCCTTCGAGGTCGTCAGTGAGTACCAGCCCAGCGGCGACCAGCCGACCGCCATCGCCGACCTCGAGCGGCGCATCCGCGCGGGCGAGAAGGACGTCGTGCTCCTCGGCGCCACCGGCACCGGCAAGTCGGCGACCACCGCGTGGATGATCGAGAAGCTCCAGCGCCCCACCCTGGTGATGGCGCCGAACAAGACGCTGGCCGCCCAGCTGGCGAACGAGTTCCGCGAGCTCCTGCCGAACAACGCGGTGGAGTACTTCGTCTCGTACTACGACTACTACCAGCCCGAGGCGTACGTCCCGCAGTCGGACACGTACATCGAGAAGGACTCCTCGATCAACGAGGAGGTGGAGCGGCTCCGCCACTCCGCGACGAACTCCCTGCTCACCCGCCGGGACGTCATCGTGGTCGCCTCCGTCTCCTGCATCTACGGCCTGGGCACGCCCCAGGAGTACGTGGACCGGATGGTCCCGCTCAAGGTCGGCGAGGAGATCGACCGCGACCAGCTGCTGCGCCGCTTCGTCGACATCCAGTACACCCGGAACGACCTGGCGTTCACCCGCGGCACCTTCCGGGTGCGCGGCGACACCATCGAGATCTTCCCGGTGTACGAGGAGCTGGCCGTCCGCATCGAGATGTTCGGCGACGAGATCGAGGCGCTCTCCACCCTCCACCCGCTTACCGGCGAGGTCATCAGCGAGGACCGCGAGCTGTACGTCTTCCCCGCCAGCCACTACGTCGCGGGCCCCGAGCGCATGGAGCGGGCGGTCAACGACATCGAGCGCGAGCTGGAGGTCCGCCTCGCCGAGCTCGACAAGCAGGGCAAGCACCTGGAGTCCCAGCGCCTGCGCATGCGCACCACGTACGACATCGAGATGATGCGGCAGATCGGCTCCTGCTCCGGCATCGAGAACTACTCGATGCACTTCGACGGCCGCGACCCCGGCTCCGCGCCCAACACCCTCCTCGACTACTTCCCCGAGGACTTCCTCCTCGTCATCGACGAGTCGCACGTCACGGTGCCGCAGATCGGCGCCATGTACGAGGGCGACGCCTCCCGCAAGCGGACCCTGGTCGACCACGGCTTCCGGCTCCCGTCCGCCCTCGACAACCGCCCGCTGAAGTGGGAGGAGTTCCAGGAGCGGATCGGCCAGACCGTCTACCTCTCCGCCACCCCCGGGACGTACGAACTCTCGCGCGGCGACGGCTTCGTCGAGCAGATCATCCGCCCCACCGGCCTCGTCGACCCGGAGGTCGTCGTCAAGCCCACCGAGGGCCAGATCGACGACCTCGTCCACGAGATCCGGCTGCGCGCCGAGCGCGACGAGCGGGTCCTCGTCACCACCCTCACCAAGAAGATGGCCGAGGACCTCACGGACTACTTCCTGGAGCTCGGCATCCAGGTGCGCTACCTGCACAGCGACGTCGACACCCTGCGCCGCATCGAGCTGCTCCGCGAGCTGCGGGCCGGCGAGTACGACGTCCTCGTCGGCATCAACCTCCTCCGGGAGGGCCTCGACCTGCCCGAGGTGTCCCTGGTCGCCATCCTCGACACCGACAAGCAGGGCTTCCTGCGCTCCGGGACCTCCCTCATCCAGACGATCGGCCGCGCCGCGCGCAACGTGTCGGGCCAGGTCCACATGTACGCCGACAAGATCACCCCGGCGATGGAGCAGGCCATCGACGAGACCAACCGGCGCCGCGAGAAGCAGATCGCGTACAACACGGAGCACGGCATCGACCCGCAGCCGCTCCGCAAGAAGATCAACGACATCGTCGCGACCATCGCGCGCGAGGAGATGGACACCGAGGAACTGCTCGGCACCGGCTACCGGCAGGCGAAGGAGGGCAAGGGCGCGAAGGCCCCCGTGCCCTCGCTCGCCGCGCACGGCCCCACGGCCCGCGGCAAGCGCGGCAGGGCCGGCTCCACCGTCGAACTCGGCGACCGGCCCGCCACCGAACTGGCCGCGATCATCGAGGAGATGACCGACCGGATGCGCGCGGCGGCGGCCGAGCTGCAGTTCGAGGTGGCGGCCCGGCTCCGCGACGAAGTGGGGGAGCTGAAGAAGGAGTTGCGCCAGATGAAGGAGGCGGGACTCGCCTGACCGGCGAGGGCCGACGGGCGGTCCGGTGTGTTGCAAGACCGACACAAAACCGGACCGCGCCTCCGCGGTGTCGGTGCCGCTGCGTAGGGTGCTCGACAACCGCACGCACCGGACAGCGGGCGCGGGGAACGCTAACGAGAGGGGCAAACGCGTGTCGGTCAACATGACCAAGGGTCAGGCCATCAGCCTGGAGAAGCGGGGCGGAGGCAGCCTCAGCCAGGTGCGGATGGGGCTCGGCTGGCAGGCGGCGCCGCGCCGCGGTCTCTTCGGCTCGCGCACCCGGGAGATCGACCTGGACGCCTCGGCCGTCCTCTTCGCCGAGAAGCAGCCGGTCGACGTCGTCTTCTTCCGTCACCTGGTCAGCGACGACGGCTCGGTCAAGCACACCGGCGACAACCTCGTCGGCGGCGCGGGCCAGGGCGGCGACGACGAGGCGATCCTCGTGGACCTGGAGCGGGTGCCGGTCCACATCGACCAGATCGTCTTCACGGTGAACTCCTTCACCGGCCAGACGTTCCAGGAGGTGCAGAACGCCTTCTGCCGGATCGTCGACGAGGCGAACGGGCAGGAGCTCGCGCGCTACACCCTCGACGGCGGCGGCAACTACACCGCGCAGATCATGGCGAAGGTGCATCGGGTCGGCTCCGGCTGGCAGATGACGGCCCTGGGCAACCCGGCCAACGGGCGCACCTTCCAGGACCTGATGCCCGCGATCCTGCCGCACCTGTAGCAGGTCCCGGCACGGCACACCCACAGCTCCCGGAGGCGACAGGCCACCGGGAGCTGTCCGCATGATCCGCACCCGCAGGATCCGCAGGCGCAGGATCCGCACCCGTTGATTCCGCGCATGGAAACACCCGAGGGGACAGAGACGATGACGGCCGAGCTGGTCCGGGGGCAGAACCACCCCCTGCCCGAGACCCGACTGGAGATCCGCGTGTCGGCCGGTCATCCCGTCCTCGCCGGAGCCGCGCTCGGCGACGAGCAGGGCCGGGTCGCGGGCGCGGAGTGGATCGCCCACCCCGGCGCGCCCTCCCTCCCCGGTGTCGACGTGCCCGCCCGGGCCGCCGCCGACCACCGCCTCGCCGTCGACCTGGACGCGGTCCCCGGCGCCGTCCACCGCGTCTCGGTCCTCCTCGCGCTGACCGGCCCGGCCGCCCGCTTCGGCGCCCTCGCCGCCCCGTTCGTCGCCGTCACCGGCCCCGACGGCACCGAGATCGCCAGCTACACCATCACCGGCCTCGACACGGAGTCCGCCGTCGTCGCCCTGGAGCTGTACCGCCGCCAGGGCGCCTGGAAGGTCCGCGCGATGGGTCAGGGGTACGAGGGAGGGCTCGCCGCCCTCCTCGGCGACCAGGGCCTGGAGCGCCCCGCCGACCTCGCCGCCGCGATCCTGGCGACGGTGGCCCAGAGCTCCGCACCCTCCGCCCCGCCGTACGTCCCCGAGCCGGAGCGGGTACTCCACACCGCGCCGCCCACCACCCCGGACCCGGCCCCGGCGCCGCCGCCTCCCACCCCCGCGACGGGCACCGCCACGGGCGGTCCCGTCGACTACTCCCACCCCGGGCGCCGGACGGCCCCTGCCCCCGCTGCCCCCGCCGCGGCCTCCGAGGCCCGGCAGGGCCCGCCCGTGCCGGTCGCCGGGGACGCCTCGGGCTGGTCCATGGACGAGCGGCTCTACAACCAGGTGTGGGGCATGTTCGAGGACCTGGCCCGTACCGCCGCCGCCTACCGCAGCGCCTGCGACTTCGCGGAGTCCCGGCTCGAACGGGAGCTCGACGAGACGCTCACCGACTACCGCTCCCGGGCCGGCGGTGCGAACGACGCCGCGCGCGCCGCGGCCCGCGCCCGGCACGACGAGCTCGTGGAGCGGGCCCGGGAGGTGCTCGACCGGGACCTCGCCCAGCTCGCCGCCGAGTCCGAGGTCGTCGAGCCGGCGCTGCCCGTCGCCTACGCCCGCTGGGACAACCCCGTCTGGCACGCCTACCGCGTCCCGGCCGAGGAGCCGATGGCCGTCCGCCTCGGCGACCTCCACCTCCCCGAGCGCGCCGACCTGCGGATCCCCATGCTCGTCCGGCTGCCGCTAGAGCGCGGCCTGTGGGTGGACTCCGGCCGCGGCCACTCCGAGGCGGCCGGGCTCCTCGACGAGGCCGAGCTGCGGCGGCTCGCCCTGGACTGTGCGGTGGCGCACGCGGCGCGGCTCCTCGCGGCGCACCCGGCCGGAGAGTTCACCGTCCATCTGATCGACCCGGCGGGCACGGGCGCCGCGGCCCTCGCGCCCCTCGTGGAGACGGGCGCGGCCGCCCCGCCCGCCCGGGGCGCGGCCGGGGTCTCGGCGGCCCTGGAGCAGCTCACGGAGCGGGTCGACCTGCTGCAGATGGCGCTGCGGAGCGGGGCGACGGACGCGCTGCCGCCCGGTCTGGACACGGCCCGGCAGCTGCTGGTCGTGCACGACTTCCCGCACGGCTTCGACGACCGGGCGGTCACCCGGCTGCGGTACCTCGCCGACGAGGGCCCCTCGGTCGGTGTGCACCTGCTGATGGTCGCGGCCCGGGAGGACGCGGCCGCGTACGGGCCGCTGCTCGATCCGCTGTGGCGCTCGCTGCTGCGCCTCACCCCCGTGCCCGACGACCACCTGGCCGATCCGTGGGTCGGTCACGCCTGGTCGTACGAGCCGCCGCTCGTCCCGCCGGGCAGTGCGATCCTGCGCCAGGTCCTGACACAGGTGGCGTCCGCTCGCCATGGAAAGCAGGTCTGACCTGGTCCCTTGGGACTCCTTTACCCGTCCCTTTACCTTCTCTTGGTCTTTCGGGTACTGTTCTTCCTGCGGAGGGGAGTACTCCCCATGCGCGGCGCACCCGTCAGTACGGACGGATCGACATCGATCCGATCCCGGGGCGTCGGCCCGGTGCGGCCCGTCCGCCGCCCGGGTGGAAGAGACCTCCGGCAGCGAACGACGCTGATCAAGTAGCCGTACGACGCCGGAGGCGCAGTGGACGTTTCAATGACCCTGTGGGTACTGACCATTCTCGGTCTGGGTGCCCTCATCGGTGCCGACTTCCTCATCGGGCGCAAGCCCCATGACGTGTCGGTCAAGGAAGCCGGGATCTGGACGGTCGTCTGGGTCGTGCTCGCCGGGCTCTTCGGCCTCGGCCTGTTCGTGTTCGGCGACGGACAGGCGTCCGGCGAGTTCTTCGCGGGCTACATCACCGAGAAGTCGCTCAGCGTCGACAACCTCTTCGTCTTCGTCCTGATCATGGCGAAGTTCGCGGTGCCCTCCCACCTCCAGCAGCGGGTGCTGCTCGTGGGCGTGCTGATCGCCCTGGTGCTCCGCGCGGTCTTCATCGCCGCCGGCGCCGCGATCATCGCGAGCTTCTCCTGGGTCTTCTACCTCTTCGGCGCGTTCCTGATCTACACGGCCTGGAAGCTCATCCAGGAGGCGCGCTCCGACGAGGAGGAGGACGAGGTCCCGGAGAACCGCGTCCTCAAGACCGTCCAGAAGAAGTTCGGCGTCGCCGACCGCTACCACGGCACCAGGCTCTTCATCCGCGAGAACGGCAAGCGGGTGCTGACGCCGCTGATGGTCGTCATGATCGCCATCGGCACCACCGACGTCCTCTTCGCCCTCGACTCCATCCCGGCGATCTTCGGCCTCACCCAGGACCCGTACATCGTCTTCACCGCCAACGCCTTCGCCCTCATGGGCCTGCGGCAGCTGTACTTCCTCATCGGCGGCCTGCTCAGGAAGCTGGTCCACCTCAGCTACGGCCTGTCGGTGATCCTCGGCTTCATCGGCGTCAAGCTCGTGCTGCACGCCCTGCACGAGTCCGGGGTGCACGTCCCCGAGATCTCCATCCCGTTCTCGCTCGCGGTCATCGGCGGTGTCCTGGTCATCACCACCGTCACCAGCCTGATCGCCTCCAGGAAGCAGGAGCGGCTCGCCGCTGAGGCCCCGGCCGCTCCCGAGGACGCCCCGAAGGACAGCGTCGAGGCCTGACGCGCCCACCGCACACGCCGACGGCCGACCGGGTCCACCCCGGTCGGCCGTCGCCGTTTCGTCAGGAAGGAACCGCTCAGACCGCGGCGGGCTCGGGCGCCGGACGCCCGGCGCGGTCCGGGAGGGTCTCCGGGAGGAGCGCGAAGCAGCCGAGGCTCACCAGCGCGACCAGCGTCAGGTAGGCCGCGACGCCCCAGGGCGGGCCGGAGCCGCCGTCGGAGAGGGTGGTCGCGACGACGGGTGTCAGGGCGCCGCCCAGGACGCCCGCCAGGTTGTAGCCGACGGCCGCGCCGGTGCAGCGGACGCGGGGCTCGTACAGCTCCGGGAGGTACGCGGCGATCACCGCGAACATGGTGATGAAGGCCAGCAGCGAGCCCAGGAAACCCAGGAACATCAGCAGCGGCCGCGCCGTGTGCAGCAGCGCCACCATCGGGAACATCCACAGCGCGGAGGCCGCGCACCCCGCCAGACAGAGCGGCCGGCGGCCCCAGCGGTCGCCGAGCAGGGCCACGAGCGGGGTGAGCGCGCCCATGACCGTCACCGCCGCCATGACACAGCTCAGCATCACCGTGCTGCTCACCCCGAGCCGCTCGGTGCCGTACGCCAGCGCCCAGGTGGAGACCGAGTAGAAGACGGCGTACCCGACCGCCAGCGCCCCGGCCGTGAGCAGCACGAGCCGCCAGTGGTCGCGGAGGACCTCCGCGAGCGGAGCGCCCGCGCGCCGCCCCGACGCGGACAGTTCCTCGAACTGCGGGGTCTCCGCGAGCGAGGAGCGCAGCAGCAGACCGCCGGCCGCGAGCAGCCCCGCCGCCCAGAACGGCACCCGCCAGCCCCAGGCGCGGAACTCCGCGTCGCTCAGCCCGGCGGTGAGCGCCAGCATCACCCCGTTCGCCAGGAGGAAGCCGATCGACGGGCCGATCTGCGGGAAGCTCGACCACAGTGCGCGCCGGTGCGCGGGGGCGTGCTCGGCGGTGAGCAGGACCGCGCCGCCCCACTCGCCGCCCAGGCCGAGACCCTGCAGGAAGCGGAGGGTGAGCAGTAGTGCGGGGGCGGCGATGCCGAGCGTCGCGTACGTCGGGACGAAGCCGACCGCGACCGTGGCGCAGCCGGTCAGGAGCAGCGAGGCGAAGAGGACCGGCCGCCGGCCGTACCGGTCGCCGACGTGCCCGAAGAGCATCGAGCCCAGCGGGCGGGCGAGGAAGCCCGCGGCGAAGGTGCCGAACGCGGCCAGGGTCCCGGCCACGGGCGAGAACGTGGGGAAGAAGAGCGGCCCCAGGACGAGGGCGGCGGCGGTCCCGTAGACGAAGAAGTCGAAGAACTCGATGGCGGTGCCGACGAGCGAGGCTGCGGCGAGCCGGACCATCGAGGGCGGCCGGGACGGCGACGGAGGGTGACTGTGGCGCATGTCGCGCCAACTACCCCGCCGCCGTCCCGGTTACGGGGGCGTACGGAGGCGCTTCGGGCGTGTCCGGCGGATCAGGGCCGGGGCAGCGCGCCGGGCGTCACCAGCCGCGCTCGCGCCACTCCGCGAGGTGCGGGCGCTCGTCACCCAGGGTGGTGTCCCGGCCGTGGCCGGGGTAGATCCAGGACTCGTCCGGCAGGACCGCGAAGAGCTTGCTCTCCACGTCGTGGAGCAGGCTCGCGAAGGCCTTCGGGTCCTTCCACGTGTTGCCCACGCCGCCGGGGAAGAGGCAGTCGCCGGTGAAGACGTGGGGGTGGCCGTGCGGGTCGTCGTAGATCAGGGCGATCGAGCCCGGCGTGTGCCCGACGAGGCGGCGCGCGGTCAGCTCGACCCGGCCCACCCGGATCGTGTCGCCGTCCTCCACCAGCTCGTCGGTCCCGACCGGGATGCCCTCCGCGTCGTACGCGCCCGCGTACGTCCGGGCGCCGGTCGCGGCGACGACCTCCGCGAGCGCCTGCCAGTGGTCGCCGTGCCGGTGCGTGGTGACGACGGCCGTGATGCCGTCGTCACCGATCAGCGTGAGCAGCGTCGAGGCCTCGTTCGCCGCGTCGATCAGCAGCTGCTCGCCGGTGGCCCGACAGCGCAGCAGATACGCGTTGTTGTCCATCGGGCCGACCGCGACCTTCGAGATCATCAGGTCCGTGAGCTCGTGCACGTCCGCCGCGCCGCCGACCTTCACCACTCCGCTGTACGTCATGGCCTCAGACTAGCCCCGACGAGTGACAGCGGCGCCTAGAGCGGGGGCAGTTCCGGCAGGGGGCCGCCCTCGGTCTTCAGGGCGGAGCCGTCGCGGCGGCCCGCGAGCCAGCCGAGGAGCTCGGCGGGGGAGCCGCTCACGGTCACGGCGGAGCCCTCCGCGGAGCCGGTGGTCCAGCTGCCCGAGCCGTCCTCGGCGAGGACCCGGGTCGGCGGGACGGACGCGTTGCCGGTGAACCGGTCCGCCAGGAAGTCGATCTCGCGCTGGACGAAGTCCTCCGGCAGGTCCTCAAGCTCGTAGCCCGCGCCCAGGTCGACGTGGTGCAGGGCGACCTCCACCCAGCGGCGGAAGGGGACGCGGGAGGCGCTGTCGGTGACGCCGTTGCGGAGCTCGACCGTGCGGTTCCAGTCGGCGGGCTCGGCGCCGACGGCCTGGAAGAGGTCGGCGGTCTCGCGCAGGTCGGCGAGGTGGACGTCGAGCGGGCGGTCGGCGTCGCGCTCGATGTCGGCGTCCCGGGTGGCGCCGTCGGCGTACATGGGACGGCCCTGGAGGACGTTCACCAGGGCGTCGGCGTTACGGGCCACGTGGGCGAGGACGTGGCCGCGGGTCCAGCCCGGAAGCCGTGACGGCTCGGCCGTCGCGGCGTTGTCCCAGGAGGCGACCGCGGCGATCAGCCGGTCGGTCGCTTCGCGGACGGAGGCAAGGTCGAGTTCGTGGTCGATCATGGCGCCGACCCTAGGGGGTGCCGTGCCGGTCGGGCCAGGGCCGACCGGGCCCGACCGTCAACGCACCCCCGGCGCCGCCACTCGTTCGGGTGCGGAGTTCTCCTCGCGGCCGGAAATCGAATGTGCGTGCTATAGGCTCGGCGGAAGCATCCGGCATCCTTGGTTGTTGGGTGTGTCAGGACATCCGCTCTCTCAAGAAAGGTGCGGACCGGCGTGGCCGACCGTCTCATCGTCCGTGGCGCTCGCGAGCACAACCTCAAGAACGTCTCGCTCGACCTCCCGCGTGACTCCCTCATCGTCTTCACCGGGCTCTCGGGGTCGGGCAAGTCCTCCCTCGCGTTCGACACGATCTTCGCCGAGGGGCAGCGCCGGTACGTCGAGTCCCTCTCCTCGTACGCCCGGCAGTTCCTCGGGCAGATGGACAAGCCGGACGTCGACTTCATCGAAGGTCTCTCGCCCGCCGTCTCCATCGACCAGAAGTCGACCTCGCGCAACCCGCGCTCGACGGTCGGCACCATCACCGAGGTCTACGACTACCTCCGCCTGCTCTTCGCCCGGATCGGCAAGCCGCACTGTCCCGAGTGCCGCCGGCCCATCTCCCGCCAGTCGCCGCAGGCCATCGTCGACAAGGTCCTGGAGCTCCCCGAGGGCAGCCGCTTCCAGGTGCTCTCCCCGCTCGTGCGCGAGCGCAAGGGAGAGTTCGTCGACCTCTTCGCCGACCTCCAGACCAAGGGCTACAGCCGCGCCCGGGTCGACGGACAGACCGTCCAGCTCAGCGAGCCGCCGACGCTGAAGAAGCAGGAGAAGCACACGATCGAGGTGGTCGTCGACCGCCTCACCGTGAAGGACAGCGCCAAGCGCCGGCTCACCGACTCCGTCGAGACCGCGCTCGGACTCTCCGGCGGCATGGTCGTGCTCGACTTCGTCGACCTCGCGGAGGACGACCCCGAGCGCGAGAAGATGTACTCGGAGCACCTCTACTGCCCGTACGACGACCTGTCCTTCGAGGAGCTGGAGCCCCGCTCCTTCTCCTTCAACTCGCCCTTCGGCGCCTGCCCCGACTGCACCGGCATCGGCACCCGCATGGAGGTCGACCCGGACCTGATCGTCCCCGACGAGGAGAAGTCCCTCGACGAGGGCGCCATCCACCCCTGGTCGCACGGGCACACCAAGGAGTACTTCGGCCGGCTCATCGGCGGCCTCTCCCAGGCCCTCGGCTTCCGCACGGACATCCCGTACGCCGGGCTGCCGCAGCGCGCCAAGAAGGCCCTGATGCACGGCCACAAGACCCAGGTCGAGGTCCGCTACCGCAACCGGTACGGGCGCGAGAGGGCGTACACCACCCCGGCCTTCGAAGGCGCCGTCTCCTTCGTCAAGCGGCGCCACACCGAGGCCGAGAGCGACTCCAGCCGCGAGCGCTTCGAGGGCTACATGCGCGAGGTGCCCTGCCCCACCTGCGAGGGCACGCGCCTCAAGCCGATCGTCCTCGCGGTCACGGTCATGGACCGGTCCATCGCCGAGGTCTCCGCGATGTCCATCAGCGACTGCGCCGAGTTCCTCTCCCGCCTCACGCTCAACGCCCGCGACAAGAAGATCGCCGAGCGGGTCCTCAAGGAGGTCAACGAGCGGCTCCGCTTCCTCGTCGACGTCGGCCTCGACTACCTCTCCCTCAACCGGGCGGCGGGCACGCTCTCCGGCGGAGAGGCCCAGCGCATCCGGCTCGCCACCCAGATCGGCTCCGGCCTGGTCGGCGTCCTGTACGTGCTCGACGAGCCGTCCATCGGCCTCCACCAGCGCGACAACCACCGCCTGATCGAGACCCTCGTCCGGCTCCGGGACATGGGCAACACGCTCATCGTCGTCGAGCACGACGAGGACACCATCAAGGTCGCCGACTGGGTCGTCGACATCGGCCCCGGCGCCGGCGAGCACGGCGGCAAGGTCGTCCACTCCGGCTCCCTGGAGGAGCTCCTCGCCAACGAGGAGTCGATGACCGGGCAGTACCTGTCCGGCCGCCGGGCGATCGCCACCCCGGACATCCGCCGCCCGGCCGACCCCGGACGCCGGCTCACCGTGCACGGCGCCCGCGAGAACAACCTGCGGGACATCGACGTCTCCTTCCCGCTGGGCGTCCTCACCGCCGTCACCGGCGTCTCGGGCTCCGGCAAGTCGACCCTGGTCAACGACATCCTCTACACCCACCTGGCGCGCGAGCTGAACGGCGCCAAGTCGGTGCCCGGACGGCACACGCGCGTGGACGGCGACGACCTCGTCGACAAGGTCGTGCACGTCGACCAGTCGCCCATCGGCCGCACCCCGCGGTCGAACCCGGCGACGTACACCGGCGTCTTCGACCACGTCCGCAAGCTCTTCGCCGAGACGATGGAGGCCAAGGTCCGGGGCTACCTGCCCGGCCGCTTCTCCTTCAACGTCAAGGGCGGCCGCTGCGAGAACTGCTCCGGCGACGGCACTATCAAGATCGAGATGAACTTCCTCCCGGACGTCTACGTCCCGTGCGAGGTCTGCCACGGTGACCGGTACAACCGGGAGACCCTGGAGGTCCACTACAAGGGCAAGTCCATCGCCGAAGTCCTGAACATGCCGATCGAGGAGGCCCTCGACTTCTTCGAGGCCGTCCCGACCATCGCCCGCCACCTGCGCACGCTCAACGAGGTCGGCCTCGGTTACGTCCGGCTCGGCCAGTCCGCGCCGACGCTCTCCGGCGGCGAGGCGCAGCGCGTCAAGCTCGCCTCCGAGCTCCAGAAGCGCTCGACGGGCCGCACGGTCTACGTCCTCGACGAGCCGACCACCGGTCTGCACTTCGAGGACATCTCGAAGCTGATCAAGGTCCTGTCGAACCTGGTCGACAAGGGCAACTCGGTGATCGTCATCGAGCACAACCTCGATGTCATCAAGACCGCGGACTGGGTCATCGACATGGGCCCCGAGGGCGGCAGCGGCGGCGGCCTGGTGATCGCCGAGGGCACGCCGGAGGAGGTCGCCTCGGTCCCCGAGAGCCACACCGGCAAGTTCCTCCGGGACATCCTCGACACCGACCGGATCAGCGACGCCGGCGGGAGGATCCCGGCGGCCCGCGGGACGAAGAAGACGGCGGCGAAGGCTCCGGCCAAGGCCGCCGCGAAGAAGGCGACCACCACGGCGGCCGCCCCCGCGAAGAAGGCGACCGCGACCAGGGCCGCCGCGACCAAGGCGACCGCCGCCAAGGCCGCCGCGACCAAGGCCGCCGCGAAGAAGGCGACGGCCAGGACGCGCAAGGCGTGACGGCCGGGCACGTGGAGTGACGGAGGCGGGGTCCCGGCCGGGGCCCCGCCTCCCACGTCAGGCCCGGAGGACGGCCTTCCGAGGGCCGCCGGTATCGTCGGTTCGGTCACCCCTGGGGTGTGTTGTCCCCGATCTCACCGTGGAGCGTTCATGTCCGGCCAGTCCAGCCGCCGCACCGTACTGAAAGGCGCGGCCCTCGCCGGAGCCGCCGGTCTTGGCGTCGCCGCCTGCTCCACCGACTCCAAGCTCGGCCACGCCGAGACCCCGACCCCGACCGCGCCCGTCCCGCTCGGCGCCCCGGACGAGGTGCCGGTCGGCGGCTCCAAGCTCTACCGCGAGCAGCGGCTCGTGGTGAGCTGCCCGGCCAAGGGCCGGTACAAGGCCTTCAGCGCCCAGTGCACCCACGCCGGCTGCGTCCTCGACAAGGTCGAGGACAACGAGGGCAACTGCCCCTGCCACGGCAGCCGCTTCGACGTGACCACCGGCAAGGCCGTCCGCGGCCCCGCCACCGTCCCGCTCCCCGAGGTCCCGATCCGCGTCGAGAACGGCAAGCTGGTGGCCGGCCCCGAAGCGCCCAAGGCCTGAGCCGACGGGCTCACGCCCAGTCCCAGTCGATCCCCAGGATCCCCGGGCGCACCCCCTGCTCCACGAGGTGTACCGTGCGGTGCCGGCCACTCAGGGTCAGCTCCGCACGGCCGCCGCGCGGCGCGCCCGCCGAGGCCTGCGCGAACCTCCGGCACCGCACCGGGAGCGCCGCCTCGTCGAAGCGGACCTGGAGCGCGTACAGCCCGCCCGCGAAGCTGAACCCGCGCACGTACTCCCCGCTCGGACCCGCCGTACCGTCCTCGAATCCGTACGAGAACAGGTACGTGTCCCCGGCCCGCAGCCGGGCGTCGAAGAGCAGCTCCGCGACCAGCACGCCCGCCCCGGCATGCCACCGCACCCGCCCCGTCCGGCAGTTCTCCACCGCCCGCACCACCACCCGGGACGGGTCGCAGCCCGGGTCCCCGTGATGGATGGCGAGGTAGCGGTCCACACCGTCCCGGTGTGCCCGCACCACCTGCTGCGACTCGCGCCCCACCAGCTCCCGCCCCGCCCCGATCCGTACCCGCTCGTGGTGCCCCACGGTGTGCAGCCCGCCGTCCGCCGGGGACTCAAGCTCCGCGAGCAGCTCCTCGACCGAGCCCGAGGCCTCCACCAGTGAGCGGTACGAGCGGGCCGCCGGGCGCTCCACCTCGGAGCGGGCCGCCGCGTCCTCCGTCAGGAGCCGCAGCAGCGAGTTCCCCGGCAGCTGGAGTACCTCCTCCAGGGCCCGGACGGCCTTCAGGGACTCCGGCCGCTGCGGACGCCTGGCCCCCTGCTGCCAGTAGCTCAGACTCGTCACCCCGACCCTGACGCCCCGGTGCGCCAGATGGTGCTGGACCCGCTGGAGCGGCAGCCCGCGCACGGCCAGCGCGGTGCGCAGCGCCAGATGGAAGGGACCGGTCTGCAGCAGCTGCACCAGATCCGCCTCGGTGTGGCCCACGAGGACTCCTCGGTGAACGTTCACGACGGGGGAACGGACCGTCGCGCCGCGTGGGGTGGGCGGGCTGGTGGGCCATGGGAGTGCGTTCACACCCGGGTCACACCGTTCACAGTCCGATGTCACCCCGCATTGAAGCGTGTTGACCCGGTCCGGACAACGGAAGATGCTCCTGACCAGCGTCCGGACGCGCTCCTCCACCCCCCTCATCCCCAGCTCATGGGAGGAACGCGATGCGCAGAAGAAAGCTGAACCCCGCGGTGCTCGCCGCGGCCGCCGTCTTCCTCGTCCCCGCCACGACGGCGTCCGCCGCGCCCGCTGGTGAGGACGTCTCCGTCCTGGCCTCCAAGCGCCTGAACATCACCATGCAGGCCCAGCAGAAGACCAACTGGTGCTGGGCCGGAAGCGGCAACACCATCGCCACCTGGTACGGGCGGAACTACAGCCAGAACCAGTTCTGCAACGCCGCCTTCAACCGTCAGCAGGGCTACGACTGCCCCAACTGGCAGGCCACGCTCGGCAACGTCCAGACCGGACTGAGCTGGGCCGGCATCAGCCCCGGCTCGTACGTCGACGGCTGGCTGCGCTACTCCACCGTCCAGACCGAGATCAACGCGAACCGGCCCGTCGAGACGCGGATCCAGTGGTCGAGCGGCGGCGGCCACATGCACGTGATCTACGGCTACGACGACGCGAACAGCTGGGTCTACTGGGGCGATCCCTGGCCCTCCAGCGACCGCTACAACTGGGCCTCCCACGCCTGGTACGTCGACAACGGGTCCTTCTCCTGGACCCACTCGCTCTACCGGATCGGGGCGTGACGACGATGAACGCACGAGCCACGGCCGCGGGCCTCCTCGCGGCGGCGTTCGCGGTCCTCGGGACGCTTCCGGCGGCCGCCGTCGAAGGCCTGCCGTCCGCGCCGACCCCCGAACAGGCCGCCTCCGCGCCGGGGACCCTGGACACCCTGTCCCGGTTCTTCGCCCGCGACGGGGCCCTCGCCCGCACCGCGGCCGCGCCGCGCGTCGACGGCGCCTCCGTCCCCGTGCGCCTCCTCTCCCCGGACTTCGTCGCCGGGAAGCCCGGCGCTCCCGTCGCCCGCGTCGAGTTCCGCGCCAGCCGGGCCGTCGCCCCGGACGGGCAGAAGGCCTCGCTGTGGACCGCGAAACAGCCGGGCGGCGGCTGGCAGGTGGTCAACATCGCCACCGGCGACGACGAGATCCGCTACGCCGAACTCGGCCACGGCTTCGTCTTCCGCGAACCGCAGATCGACGCGTGGTACGTCCTCCGGGGTACGAAGGTGCTGCCGCTGGACGAGGACGCGGTACGGGCCGTCGGCCGGGGCGGGACGAGCCTCGCGGCCTACCGGGAGCGGGTGGTCCGGGCGTACGGCGACAAGCTGCCGGGGTCGGCGTACGCGCGGCGGGGGGCGGCGGGGGGTTACGACGGGGCCGCGCCCCGCGAGACGGCGGCGGTCGCCGCGGTCGGGGTGGGTGCCGGCCTGGTCCTCGCGCTGACGGCCGCGCTGACGCTCCGCCGGCGCCGCGCATCCCGACGCGCCTGAGCCGACGCCGCCCGTCGCCGGCCGCGCTTCCGCGCCCCGCCGTTGTGGGCAATCGTTCCGCTGGGGCGATGGGGGTCCCCCCTGCTCGAGCGAAGCCGAGAGCTTGGGGGAGGGTGGGCACAACGGACGGCGCCCTTGCCGGCGCCAGAGGCTCATGCGCCTGGACCCGCACCTCGTTGTGCGCCGCGCAAGGTGGTGCGGGTCCAGGCGCGGAACGCGGAGGCGCCGCTGGAGGGCGCCGTCCCGTGTGCCCACCCGTCCCGCCCTGCGGGACGATTGCCCACACGGGCGGGGGCACCGGCCCCACGCGGGCGGGGGCACCGGCGGCCGGCCCGTGTCGGCGCGGGCCGGGCGTCAGCGGGCCAGGTAGCCGCCGTCTACCGGGAGGATCGCGCCCGTGACGAACGACGCCTCGTCCGACGCCAGGAACAGGATCGCCGCCGCCACCTCCTCCGGGGTTCCGAAGCGGCCCATCGGGTGGGCGCGGACGATCTCCGTGAGGTATTCCGGGCCGCCCGGCTCCACGCGCGCGGCGGCGACGCGTTCGGTCTCGATGGTGCCGGGGGCGACCGCGTTGACGCGGATGCCGTGCTCCGCCCACTCCACCGCCAGGTGCTTCGTCAGGCCGGTCGCGACGAACTTCGCCGGGCCGTACACCGCCTGCCGCGCCTGCCCGGCCATGCCGGAGATCGACGAGGTGCACACGATGGCCCCGCCGCCCGAGACGAGCATGGCCTCGATCGCGTACTTGCAGGTCAGGAACATGCCCCGGCCGTCGACGGCCATCACCTGGTCGAAGTCCGCGGCCTCCGCCTCGGTGACGGAGAGCAGCGGGATCACTCCCGCGTTCGCCACCAGGACGTCCAGCCATCCGTAGCGTTCCACGGCCGTGTCGATCATCCGGCGGGCGTCCTGTTCGACGGAGACGTCGCCCACCACCGGGATCACCCCCTTCAGCGTCGCGAGGCGGTCGCCGTCGACGTCCGCCGCCACCACCCGCGCCCCCTCCCTGAGGAAGCGCTCCGCGGTCGCCCGCCCGATTCCGCTCGCCGCGCCGGTGATCACGCACACCCGGTCCGCCAGCCGTCCTGAAGTGTCCTGAGCCATGTCCGGCCAACGAGCGTGCCCGCCCTGAGTGTCGGTCCCCGCCAGTAGGGTGGGGAGCATGGCAGACCCCTCCAGCTACCGCCCCAAGCCGGGTCAGATCCCCGACTCCCCGGGGGTCTACAAGTTCCGCGACGAGCACCGCCGGGTGATCTACGTGGGGAAGGCGAAGTCCCTGCGTCAGCGGCTGGCGAACTACTTCCAGCCGCTCACGAGCCTGCACCCGCGCACGGCCACCATGGTGACGACGGCCGCGTCCGTGGAGTGGACCGTGGTGTCCACCGAGGTCGAGGCGCTGCAGCTGGAGTACTCCTGGATCAAGGAGTTCGATCCCCGGTTCAATGTGAAGTACCGGGACGACAAGAGCTATCCGTACCTCGCCGTCACCATGAACGAGGAGTTTCCGCGCGTTCAGGTCATGCGCGGGCACAAGAAGAAGGGCGTGCGCTACTTCGGGCCGTACGCGCACGCGTGGGCGATCCGAGAGACCGTCGACCTGATGCTGCGGGTGTTCCCCGTGCGCACCTGCTCGGCGGGCGTCTTCCGGAACGCCGCCTCCGCCGGGCGGCCCTGTCTGCTCGGTTACATCGGCAAGTGCTCGGCGCCCTGCGTCGGCCGGGTCACCCCGGAGGAGCACCGCGAACTGGCCGACGACTTCTGCGACTTCATGGCCGGTCGCACCGGCACGTACATCCGCCGGCTCGAGAAGCAGATGATGATCGCCGCCGAGGACATGGAGTACGAGAAGGCCGCCCGGCTCCGCGACGACATAGAGGCCCTGCGCCGGGCCATGGAGAAGAGCGCCGTCGTCCTCGCCGACGCCACCGACGCCGATCTGATCGCCCTCGCCGAGGACGAGCTGGAGGCCGCCGTCCAGATCTTCCACGTGCGCGGCGGACGCGTCCGCGGCCAGCGCGGCTGGGTCACGGACAAGGTCGAGGCCGTCGACACGGCGGGGCTCGTGGAGCACGCGCTCCAGCAGCTGTACGGCGAGGAGAGCGGCGAGGCGGTCCCCAAGGAGGTCCTGGTCCCGGCGCTCCCCGAGGACCCAGAGTCCGTCTCCGCCTGGCTGTCCGGCCGCCGCGGGTCCCTCGTCTCGCTGCGCGTCCCGCAGCGCGGCGACAAGAAGGACCTGATGGAGACGGTCGCGCGCAACGCCCAGCAGGCGCTCGTCCTGCACAAGACCAAGCGCGCCAGCGACCTGACCACCCGCTCCCGGGCCCTGGAGGAGATCGCCGAGGCCCTGGACCTGGACTCGGCGCCGCTGCGCATCGAGTGCTTCGACATCTCGCACCTCCAGGGCGAGGACGTCGTCGCGTCCATGGTCGTCTTCGAGGACGGGCTGCCCCGCAAGAGCGAGTACCGCCGCTTCCAGATCAAGGGCTTCGAGGGCCAGGACGACGTCCGGTCCATGCACGAGGTGATCAGCCGCCGCTTCAAGCGCTACCTGGCCGAGAAGGACCGTACGGGGGAGTGGGGGCCGGTCGCGGACGGTGAGGTCCCGGCGGAGAGCCCCGAGGACGACGGGCGGCCCAAGCGGTTCGCGTACCCGCCGCAGCTCGTCGTCGTCGACGGCGGGCAGCCGCAGGTCGCCGCCGCCCGCCGCGCCCTCGACGAGCTCGGCATCGACGACGTCGCGGTCTGCGGCCTCGCCAAGCGCCTGGAGGAGGTCTGGCTGCCCGGCGACGACGACCCGGTGGTGCTGCCCCGCTCCAGCGAGGGCCTCTATCTGCTCCAGCGGGTGCGTGACACGGCTCACGACTTCGCCATCCGCTACCAGCGGTCCAAGCGGACGAAACGCATCCGGACCAGCCCGCTCGACGCCGTCCCCGGCCTCGGGGAATCGCGCAAGCAGGCCTTGATCAAGCATTTCGGCTCGGTGAAGCGGCTGAAGCAGGCGACAATCGAGCAGATCTGTGAGGTCCCCGGCTTCGGCCGGAAGACCGCGGAGGCGGTCGCCGTGGCCCTGGCCCAGGCGGCCCCCGCCGCACCCGCCGTGAACACGGCCACAGGAGAGATCATGGAAGACGACGGGGGCGTCACCGCATGAGCGAGCGCCACACGCACCACCGGCACGACCGAGAAGACGGAGCAGGACACGTGAGTACGGGCACGAAGGAGACCCCCGGCGACAACGGCGCCGAGGCGGCCATTCCCGAGCTGGTGATCATCTCCGGCATGTCCGGAGCCGGCCGGTCCACCGCGGCGAAGTGTCTGGAGGACCTCGGCTGGTTCGTCGTGGACAATCTGCCGCCCGCGCTGATCCCCACCATGGTGGAGCTCGGCGCCCGCTCCCAGGGCAACGTCGCCCGGATCGCCGTCGTCGTGGACGTCCGCGGCCGGCAGTTCTTCGACAACCTCAGGGAGTCCCTCGCCGACCTGGACGCCAAGCAGGTCACCCGCCGGATCGTCTTCCTGGAGTCCTCCGACGAGGCCCTCGTCCGGCGCTTCGAGTCGGTCCGCAGGCCGCACCCGCTCCAGGGCGACGGCCGCATCACCGACGGCATCGCCGCCGAGCGCGACCTGCTGCGCGAGCTGCGCGGCGACGCCGACCTGGTGATCGACACCTCCAGCCTCAACGTCCACGAGCTGCGCGCCAAGATGGACGCCCAGTTCGCCGGCGACGAGGAGCCCGAGCTCCGGGCCACCGTGATGTCCTTCGGCTTCAAGTACGGCCTGCCGGTCGACGCCGACCTCGTCGTCGACATGCGCTTCCTGCCGAACCCGCACTGGGTCCCCGAGCTGCGCCCCTTCACCGGCCTCAACGAGGAGGTGTCGAACTACGTCTACAACCAGCCGGGCGCCAAGGAGTTCCTCGACCGCTACACGGAGCTCCTCCAGCTGATCGCCGCGGGCTACCGCCGCGAGGGCAAGCGGTACGTGACCATCGCCGTGGGCTGCACCGGCGGCAAGCACCGCTCCGTGGCCACCGCCGAGCGCCTCGCCGCCCGTCTCGCCGCCGAAGGGGTCGAGACCGTCGTCGTGCACCGGGACATGGGGCGCGAGTGAAGCCTTACCGTCGGCGCGCCTCCACCCTCTCGGTGCGGCGTACGCTCCGCAGGCGCGGCGCCCAGCCCAAGGTGGTCGCGCTCGGCGGCGGCATGGGCCTGTCGGCCTCCCTCGCCGCGCTCCGCCGGATCACCGGCGACCTCACCGCCGTCGTCACCGTCGCCGACGACGGGGGCTCCAGCGGCCGGCTCCGGGAGGAGCTCGGCGTGCTGCCCCCGGGCGACCTGCGCAAGGCGCTCGCCGCCCTGTGCGGAGACGACGACTGGGGCCAGACCTGGGCCCGGGTCATCCAGCACCGCTTCCAGTCCAAGGGTGATGTGGGCGGCCACGCCGTCGGCAACCTGCTGATCGTCGCCCTCTGGGAGCAGCTCGGCGACCCCGTGCAGGCCCTCGACCTGGTCGGTCGGCTGCTCGGCGCCCAGGGCCGGGTGCTGCCCATGTCCGCCGTGCCCCTGGAGCTCCAGGCCCTGGTCAGGGGCCACGACCCGGAGCGGCCGGACGACGTGGACACCGTCCGCGGTCAGGCGACCGTGGCGCTCACCCCCGGCGAGGTGCAGTCCGTGCACCTCGTGCCGAACGATCCGCCGGCGGTGCCCGAGGCGGTCGCGGCGGTCCTGGACGCGGACTGGGTGGTGCTCGGTCCCGGCTCCTGGTTCTCCTCGGTGATCCCGCACCTCCTCGTCCCCGAGCTCCTCGACGCCCTGGCCGAGACGAAGGCCCGGAAGGTGCTCTCGCTGAACCTCGCGCCGCAGCCCGGAGAAACCGAGGGCTTCTCCCCGCAGCGTCATTTGGAGGTTTTGGGACGACACGCCCCTAAACTCGCCCTGGACGTGGTGCTGGCCGACGAGGCCGCCGTGCCCGACGTGTCAGCGAGGGAGCCTCTCGTCGATGCCGCCAAGCGGCTCGGCGCCGCGGTCGAGCTGGCGCCGGTGGCCAGGCCCGACGGCTCCGCGAAGCATGACCCGGAGCTGTTGGCCGCCGCGTACGACCGTATTTTTCGGATGCATGGAAGGATCGGCCCATGGCGATGACGGCAGCGGTGAAGGACGAGATCTCCCGGCTTCCCGTCACCCGGACCTGCTGCAGGAAGGCAGAGGTCTCGTCGATCCTGCGGTTCGCGGGCGGGCTGCACCTGGTGAGCGGCCGCATCGTGATCGAGGCGGAGCTCGACACCGCGATGGCGGCCCGCCGCCTCAAGCGGGACATCCTGGAGATCTTCGGGCACAGCTCGGAGCTGATCGTGATGGCCCCGGGCGGGCTGCGGCGCGGCTCGCGCTTCGTGGTGCGGGTGGTGGCCGGAGGCGACCAGCTGGCCCGGCAGACGGGTCTCGTGGACGGCCGCGGCCGCCCCATCCGGGGACTGCCGCCGCAGGTGGTCTCCGGGGCCACCTGTGACGCCGAGGCGGCCTGGCGAGGCGCGTTCCTCGCGCACGGCTCGCTGACCGAGCCCGGCCGCTCCTCCTCCCTGGAGGTGACCTGCCCGGGTCCGGAGGCGGCCCTCGCCCTGGTCGGCGCGGCCCGCCGGCTCTCCATCGCGGCGAAGGCCCGCGAGGTACGGGGCGTGGACCGGGTCGTCGTCCGCGACGGCGACGCGATCGGCGCCCTGCTCACCCGGCTCGGCGCGCACGAGTCGGTGCTCGCCTGGGAGGAGCGGCGGATGCGGCGCGAGGTCCGCGCCACCGCCAACCGCCTGGCCAACTTCGACGACGCCAACCTGCGCCGCTCGGCCCGCGCGGCCGTCGCCGCCGGGGCCCGGGTGCAGCGCGCCCTGGAGATCCTCGGCGAGGAGGTGCCCGAGCACCTCGCCGCCGCCGGCCGGCTCCGCATGGAGCACAAGCAGGCCTCCCTCGAGGAGCTGGGCGCGCTCGCCGACCCGCCGCTGACCAAGGACGCGGTGGCCGGCCGGATCCGCCGGCTCCTCGCGATGGCCGACAAGCGGGCGCAGGACCTGGGCATCCCCGGGACCGAGTCCAACCTGACGGAGGAGCTCGACGACAGCCTGGTCGGCTGAGCCGTACGAGCGACCCCGTACGGCAGACCCGTACGGAACCCCGAACTCCGCGCTGCCGGTGCCTTTCTGAGGCACCGGCAGCTTTTTCACACACCCCGCGAGGCACCCTTGACAGTGCCATGAGCGCCCAAGAGCCTGGCGTCTGTTCACCTTCGTGACGGACAACAGCAAGGGGGGCTCATGAGACGCAGAGCGAGATCGATCCTCGCCGCGGCTTCACTGTTGATCGCGGGCGTGGCGGCGGCACCCGTCGCCGGAGCGCAACCGAACGACCGGGACGGCGGTGACGCCCTGTCGGTGTGGCGCGCCGAGGTCACCAAGGAGCAGGTCCCGCTGCTCCTCGACGCCGGTGCCGACGCCCGTGAACTCACCGAGCAGGTCCCGGCGAAGGGCTCCACGACCGTCGAGCTCTTCCTCACCGGCCGGCAGGCCGGGCGGCTGCGCGGCCAGGGCGTCGAGATCGCCGAGCACGACCTCACCGCCCAGGCCGAGAAGCGGGTCGCCGCCGCCGGGGACGGGGTCTTCCGCCCGTACGGCGGTCCGAACGGCCTCAAGCAGGAGATCCTGGACACCGCGCGGGCCAACCCCGGCCTGACCGAGGTCGTCTCCATCGGCAAGACCCTCAAGGGCCAGGACATCCTCGCCCTCAAGCTGACCAAGGGCGCGCGGAAGACCAAGGACGGCTCGAAGCCCGCCACGCTGTACATGTCCAACCAGCACGCGCGCGAGTGGATCACCCCCGAGATGACCCGGCGGCTGATGCACTACTACCTCGACGGCTACGGCAAGGACCCCCGGGTCACGAAGATCGTCGACTCCACCGAGCTGTGGTTCGTGCTCTCCGCCAACCCGGACGGCTACGACTTCACCCACGCCGACCCCGCCAACCGCCAGTGGCGCAAGAACCTCCGCGACAACGACGGCGACGGGAAGATCGGCCCCGGCGACGGCGTCGACCTCAACCGCAACTTCGCCTACAAGTGGGGCTACGACGACGAGGGCTCGTCCCCCGACCCCGCCGACGAGACCTTCCGCGGCAAGGGCCCCATGTCGGAGCCCGAGACGAGGGCCCTCGACGCCTTCCAGAAGCGCATCGGCTTCGCGTACGGCATCAACTACCACTCCGCCGCCCAGCTCCTGCTGTACGGCGTCGGCTGGCAGGTCGCCACCGACACCCCCGACGACGTGGTCCTGAAGGCCCTCGCCGGCACCCCGCAGAAGTCCGCCGTGCCCGGCTACCGCCCGCAGGTCTCCTCCGAGCTGTACATCACCAACGGCGAGGCGGACGGACACGCCACCAACGTCAACGGGATGCAGATGTTCACCCCGGAGATGTCGACCTGCGCCACCGCCTCCCGCGTCGACCCGAACGACGCGTGGAACCCGGCCGACTGCGCCTCCGTCTTCACCTTCCCGGACGACGAGAAGCTGATCCAGGCCGAGTTCGCCAAGAACATCCCCTTCGCGCTCGCCGTCGCCGAGACCACCGCCCACCCGGACCGGCCCGTCTCCCCGGTCGGCATCGACGCCCCCGACCTCACCCCGAAGACCTTCACCACCTCCTACGCCCGCGGCCAGGAGCAGGAGGTCGCCGTCACCGCCCGCAAGTCGCTGCGCGGCAAGACCCTCACGTACCGGATCAACGGCGGCCGCACCCACAGCGAGAAGCTCGACGCCTGGAAGGGCGGCGAGACCTACGGCGGCAAGGACAACCTCTACTTCGACGAGTACCGCGCCGAGGTCGAGGGCGCCCGGCCCGGCGACTCCGTCGAGGTCCGGTTCACCGCCCGCACCCGCGAGGGCCGCGCCACCTCCTCCGCCCCCTTCACGTACACGGTGGCCGAGCGTCCCCGTGGCGACGTGCTCGTCCTCGCCGACGAGGGCGGCACCGCCGCCGCCCGGCACGCCGCGGAGTACGTCCGGGCGCTCGCCGGCAACGGCCGCATGGCCGCCGTCTGGGACGTCGCCACCCAGGGCGCCCCGGACGCCCTCGGCGTGCTCTCCCACTTCCGCACCGTCGTCTGGTACACCGGCGCCGAGCGCCCCTCCGGCGCCGCCGAGCTCGCCGTCCGCGCCTACCTCAACGAGGGGGGCAAGCTGATCGAGGCCGGTGAGAAGGCCGGCGGGCTCACCGAGGTCGGTCGCGCCGAGACCAACGACTTCGCCCAGTACTACCTCGGCGCCTACCGCCGCGCGGGCCTCAAGAACCCGCCCGCCTTCGCCGGCGGCGGCGCCTTCGCGGGCGTCGGCGCGACCCTCGGCGCCGCCGCCGACAACCCGCTGGACAACGCGGGCGCGTACACCGTCACCTCGGACACCCTCACGCCGGACCGGTTCCCGCAGTTCGCGAGCAGCGCCTCCGCCGGTGACTACCCGGGCATCCGCACCCCCTTCGAGCCCGCCGAGGGATCGAGCTTCGCGGCGGTCAAGCACACCGACGACGCCTGGGCCAGGCTCGCCAGGACCGTCGACCTCACCGGCGTCGCCGCCGCGTCGCAGCCGCGCCTGGACTTCCAGGTCAGCTACGACACCGAGCCCGGCTACGACAACCTCGTCGTCGAGGCCCACACCGCCGGCCAGGACGACTGGACGACCCTGCCCGACACCAACGGCGGCACCTCCACGCAGCCCCCGGCCGACTGCGGCGAGGGCTTCTACGTCCGCGGCCACCCCTTCCTCGCCCACTACCTCACCGTCGGCGAGGACGGCTGCGCGGCCACCGGCACCACCGGCGCCTGGAACGCCTTCACCGGCCCCTCCAACGGCTGGCGGCAGGCCTCCGTCGACCTGAGCGCCTGGGCCGGCAAGAAGGTCGAGCTCGCGATCTCGTACGTCTCCGACCCCGGTACGGGAGAGATGGGCGCCTTCGTCGACGACACCCGGCTCGTCACCGGGACCACCACCGAGGCGGAGGGCTTCGAGACCTCCCTCGGCGCCTGGTCCACCCCCGGCGCCCCGGCCGGAAGCCCCGGCAACGCCTCCGACTGGACGCGCTCCGCGGCGCTCTTCCACTCCCAGGCGGCGGTCACCACCCGCGACACCGTCCTCCTCGGCTACGGCCTGGAGCACGTGCCCGGCGAGGCGGACCGCGCACGGATCGTCGGACGCGCCCTCGCGGCGCTCCGGCACTGACGGAGAGTAGCGGGGACAAAGATCCCAAGACGGCCCGTACCCGCCGGTAGGGGCGGGCCGTCGGCCGCTTTCCCTCACTTTCCGGGCTCGTCCGGATGCGCAGGATGCCCCCCGCCGGCTACCGGGGAGGTAGGGTCGTAAGCGGTCGGGGACATCCCAAAGAACACAAATCTCGCCGGCGTCGAGAACTCCGGCGTAGCAGACGAGGAGATCGGTTCGTGACGATCCGCGTAGGCATCAACGGCTTTGGCCGCATCGGCCGGAACTATTTCCGAGCGCTCCTTGAGCAGGGTGCCGACATCGAGATCGTGGCTGTCAACGACCTCGGTGACACCGCGACCACCGCGCACCTGCTGAAGTACGACACCATTCTGGGCCGCCTCAGGGCCGAGGTGACCCACACCGCCGACACCATCACCGTCGACGGCCACACCATCAAGGTGCTGTCCGAGCGCGACCCGGCCGACATCCCCTGGGGCGACCTGGGCGTCGACATCGTCATCGAGTCGACCGGCATCTTCACGAAGAAGGCCGACGCCGCGAAGCACATCGCCGGCGGCGCCAAGAAGGTCCTCATCTCGGCTCCGGCCACCGACGAGGACATCACCATCGTCATGGGCGTCAACCAGGACAAGTACGACCCGGCGCGGCACCACGTCATCTCGAACGCCTCCTGCACCACCAACTGCGTCGCGCCGATGGCCAAGGTGCTCGACGAGAGCTTCGGCATCGTCAAGGGACTCATGACCACGGTCCACGCGTACACCAACGACCAGCGCATCCTGGACTTCCCGCACAAGGACCTGCGCCGCGCCCGCGCCGCCGCGGAGAACATCATCCCGACCACGACGGGCGCCGCCAAGGCCACCGCCCTGGTCCTCCCGCAGCTCAAGGGCAAGCTCGACGGCATCGCCATGCGCGTCCCGGTCCCGACCGGCTCCGCCACCGACCTGGTCGTCACCCTCGACCGCGAGGTCACCAAGGACGAGGTCAACGCCGCGTTCAAGAAGGCCTCCGACGACGGCGACCTCAAGGGCATCCTCTTCTACACCGAGGACGCGATCGTCTCCTCGGACATCGTCGGCGACCCGGCGTCCTGCACCTTCGACGCCTCCCTGACAATGGTCCAGGAAGGCAACACGGTGAAGATCCTCGGCTGGTACGACAACGAGTGGGGCTACTCCAACCGTCTCGTCGACCTGACCGCCTTCGTCGGCGGCCGGCTCTAGGCTCTAGGGTTCAGGGCAGGCTTTCGATGTGAGCAGGGCTCGGGCAGCGCAATGCCGCGCTGTGCGAGCCCTGTTTGTGTGCTCCACCCCGTACCAAGGAGTCTGTTAACAGATGAAGACCATCGACGAGCTTCTCCACGAGGGCGTCGAAGGAAGGCGCGTGTTCGTCCGCGCCGACCTCAACGTGCCGCTCGACGGCACCACCATCACCGACGACGGCCGCATCCGCGCCGTCGTCCCCACGGTCAAGGCGCTCGCCGACGCCGGCGCCCGCGTCGTGGTCGCCTCGCACCTGGGCCGCCCCAAGGGCGCCCCGGACCCGGCCTTCTCCCTCGCCCCGGCCGCCGCCCGCCTCGGCGAGCTGCTCGGCGCCGACGTGGCCTTCGCGACCGACACGGTCGGCGACTCGGCCACCACCACGGTCGCCGGGCTCGCCGACGGCCAGGTGGCCGTCATCGAGAACCTCCGCTTCAACGCCGGCGAGACCTCGAAGGACGACGCCGAGCGCGGCGCCTTCGCGGACCGGCTGGCCGCCCTCGCCGACGTCTACGTCGGTGACGGCTTCGGCGCCGTGCACCGCAAGCACGCCTCGGTCTTCGACCTCCCGGCCCGCCTCCCGCACTACGCCGGCCACCTCATCGCCACCGAGGTCGGCGTCCTGAAGAAGCTCACCGAGGACGTCCGGCGGCCGTACGCGGTCGTGCTCGGCGGCTCCAAGGTCTCCGACAAGCTCGGCGTGATCGACCACCTCCTGGAGAAGGCCGACCGCATCCTCGTCGGCGGCGGCATGGTCTTCACCTTCCTCAAGGCCCAGGGCCACGAGGTCGGCGGCTCGCTGCTCCAGGAGGACCAGATCCCGGTGGTCCAGGAGTACCTGAAGCGGGCCGAGGCGTCCGGCGTGGAGTTCGTGCTCCCCGTCGACGTCGTGGTCGCTTCCGGGTTCCCCGACATGAAGACCAAGGCCCCGACCGACCACGTCGTCGTCGCCGCGGACGCCATGCCGGCCGGCCGGATGGGCCTGGACATCGGCCCCGCGACCTCCGCGCTGTACGCCTCGAAGCTCGCCGACGCGGCCACCGTCTTCTGGAACGGGCCGATGGGCGTCTTCGAGCACCCCGACTTCGCCGAGGGCACCAGGGCCGTCGCCCAGGCGCTCGTCGACTCCCCGGCCTTCACGGTCGTCGGCGGTGGCGACTCCGCCGCGGCCGTCCGCACCCTGGGCTTCGACGAGAACGCATTCGGCCACATCTCGACCGGCGGCGGCGCCTCCCTCGAATACCTCGAGGGCAAGACGCTTCCCGGCCTCGCCGCACTGGAGGACTGAACCCCTTATGAGCACCCGCACCCCGCTGATGGCGGGCAACTGGAAGATGAACCTCAACCACCTCGAGGCCATCGCCCACGTCCAGAAGCTCGCCTTCGCCCTGAACGACAAGGACTACGACGCCTGTGAGGTCGCGGTCCTGGTCCCCTTCACCGACCTGCGGTCCGTCCAGACCCTGGTCGACGGCGACAAGCTCAAGATCAAGTACGGCGCGCAGGACATCTCGGAGCACGACTCCGGTGCCTACACCGGCGAGATCTCGGGCCTGATGCTGTCGAAGCTGAAGTGCGCCTACGTCGCCGTCGGCCACTCCGAGCGCCGCCAGTACCACGCCGAGAACGACGAGGTCTGCAACGCCAAGGTGAAGGCCGCCTTCAAGCACGGCGTGACCCCGATCCTCTGCGTCGGCGAGGGCCTCGACGTCCGCAAGGCGGGCAACCAGGTCGAGTACACCCTGGCCCAGCTCGACGGCGGCCTGAAGGACGTCCCGGCCGAGCAGGCCGAGACGATCGTGATCGCGTACGAGCCGGTGTGGGCCATCGGCACCGGCGAGGTCGCCACCCCGGACGACGCCCAGGAGGTCTGCGGGGCGATCCGCGGCCGCCTCGCGGAGCTGTACTCGCAGGAGCTGGCCGACAAGGTCCGCATCCAGTACGGCGGCTCGGTCAAGGCCGGGAACGTCGCCGCGATCATGGCGCAGCCGGACGTCGACGGCGCCCTGGTGGGCGGCGCGGCACTGGACGCCGACGAGTTCGTCAAGATCGTGCGCTTCCGCGACCAGTGAGTATGCGGTAGCGGAGTTACGTCGTACCCTTGCGGGGGTCGGGCAGGTGCCCGGCCCCCGTCCGTATAAGTCCGAGGAAGTTGGTCCAGCCGTGGTTATGGGGTTCTCGATCGCCCTGATCATCTTCAGCGCGCTGCTGATGCTGCTCGTGCTGATGCACAAGGGAAAGGGCGGCGGCCTCTCCGACATGTTCGGTGGCGGCATGCAGTCCTCCGTGGGCGGCTCCTCGGTCGCCGAGCGGAACCTGGACCGGATCACGGTCGTGGTCGGTCTGTGCTGGTTCTCCTGCATTGTGGTACTTGGTCTGCTGATGAAGTTGGACCGGTAACTCCAATCACTGGACGCGCGTTGGGCCTTACGTAGACTGGGGCATCTTCGAGCACCATCACGCAGGGAGTTACGACCGTGGCAAGTGGCAACGCGATCCGGGGAAGCCGGGTCGGAGCGGGGCCGATGGGGGAGGCCGAGCGGGGCGAGTCGGCACCGCGCCTCCGCATCTCCTTCTGGTGCTCGAACGGGCACGAGACGCAGCCGAGCTTCGCCAGCGACGCGGCGGTCCCGGATACCTGGGACTGCCCGCGCTGCGGCTTCCCGGCAGGTCAGGACCGGGACAACCCGCCGGACCCGCCGCGCACGGAGCCGTACAAGACCCACCTCGCCTATGTGCGTGAGCGCCGCAGCGACGCGGACGGCGAGGCCATCCTCGCCGAGGCGCTGGCCAAGCTGCGCGGCGAGATCTGAAGCGTGGTGTGACGGTGTGACGAACGGGCCCCGCCCGCGAACCTGGTTCGCGGGCGGGGCCCGTTCGGCGTTCACGCCCGCCTTCGCGTCGACCGTCCCCCAGATCAATTAGGTTGGGGGGTGCAGCGGGGCAGACAAGCAGTATGGAGAAGAAGTGGGCGAATCCGAGATGACCAGCGAAGGCCGTACGAGGCTCAACCGGCTGCCCGAGTGGGCGGCCCTCGGCAAGCACCGTGAGCAGCTGGGCGAGACCCGTCTGCGTGAACTGTTCGCGGCCGAACCGGAGCGCGGCACCGGCTACACCCTGCGCGTCGGCGACCTCTATCTGGACTATTCCAAGCACCTCGTCACCGACGAGACGCTGACCCTGCTGCGCGAGCTGGCCGCCGTCACCGGTGTCGCCGAGCTCCGCGACGCCATGTTCCGCGGCGAGAAGATCAACACCACCGAGGACCGGGCGGTCCTCCACACCGCGCTGCGCGCCCCCCGCGAGGCCGTCATCGAGGTCGACGGCGAGAACGTCGTCCCCGAAGTGCACGCCGTCCTCGACAAGATGGCCGCCTTCTCCGACAGGGTCCGCGCGGGCGAGTGGACCGGCCACACCGGACGGCCCGTCAAGAACATCGTCAACATCGGCATCGGCGGCTCCGACCTCGGCCCCGCCATGGCCTACGAGGTCCTGCGCTCCTACACCCAGCGGGATCTGACGTTCCGTTTCGTCTCCAACGTCGACGGCGCCGACCTCCACGAGGCCGTCCGCGACCTCGACCCCGCCGAGACGCTCTTCGTCGTCGCCTCGAAGACCTTCACCACCATCGAGACGATCACCAACGCCACCTCCGCGCGGAACTGGCTCCTCACCGGGCTGCGCGCCGGCCAGGAGGCCGTCGCCAAGCACTTCGTGGCCCTCTCGACCAACGCCGGGAAGGTCGAGGAGTTCGGCATCGACACGGCGAACATGTTCGGCTTCTGGGACTGGGTCGGCGGCCGCTACTCGTACGACTCCGCCATCGGCCTCTCCCTGATGATCGGCATCGGCCCGGAGCGCTTCCGCGAGATGCTCGACGGCTTCCACCTCGTCGACGAGCACTTCCGCACCGCCCCGCCCGAGGAGAACGCGCCGCTGCTGCTCGGCCTCCTCGGCGTCTGGTACGGCGCCTTCTTCGACGCCCAGTCGCACGCCGTCCTGCCGTACTCCCACTACCTGTCGAAGTTCACCGCCTACCTCCAGCAGCTCGACATGGAGTCCAACGGCAAGTCGGTGGACCGCCAGGGCAACCGGGTCGACTGGCAGACCGGACCCGTCGTCTGGGGCACCCCCGGCACCAACGGGCAGCACGCCTACTACCAGTTGATCCACCAGGGCACCAAGGTCATCCCCGCCGACTTCATCGGCTTCGCCCGGCCCGTCGAGGACCTGCTGCCCGGGCTCGTCGCCCAGCACGACCTGCTCATGGCCAACTTCTTCGCCCAGACCCAGGCGCTCGCCTTCGGCAAGACGCCCGAGGAGGTACGGGCCGAGGGCGTCGCCGAGGAGCTCGTCCCGCACAAGACCTTCCAGGGCAACCACCCGACGACCACGATCCTGGCCGACGCGCTCACCCCGTCCGTCCTCGGCCAGCTGGTCGCGCTCTACGAGCACAAGGTCTTCGTCCAGGGCGCGATCTGGAACATCGACTCCTTCGACCAGTGGGGCGTCGAGCTCGGCAAGGTCCTCGCCAAGAAGATCGAGCCGGTCCTGACCGGGGGCGAGGGGGCCGAGCAGCTCGACAGCTCCACCGCCGGACTCGTCTCGGCCTACCGCTCGCTGCGCGGCCGGTAACCGGATGAGGGGGGAGGACGCGGTACGGCTGCGGCCGCCGAGGAACGCCGTCGACCGGCGGGCCGTCACCTGGTGGCGGACCCGGCTGCTCGTGACCACCGCCGTCCCGGCGGCGGTCCTGGCCGTGCTCGGGGCGCTGATCGGGCCCGCCCGGTCCTGGCTGCTGCTCGCGGCCGGGGCCGTGGCGGTCCTCGGCCTCGGCTGCACCGCGCTCCTCCCCGCCTGGTGGTTCCGGGTGCACCGCTGGGAGGTCACCGACGAGGCCGTCTACGTGCGGACCGGCGCCTTCTGGCAGGAGTGGCGGATCGCCCCGATGTCCCGGATCCAGACGGTCGACACCGTACGAGGGCCGCTGGAGCAGACGTTCCGGCTGGCCACCGTCACCGTCACCACCGCCTCCTCCAAGGGGGCGATCCGCATCGAGGGCCTCGACCACGAGCTCGCCGCCGAGCTCGCCGAGCGGCTCACCCTCATCACCCGGGCCACCCCCGGGGACGCCACATGAGCGAGGGGGAGTGGCGGCGGCTCGACCCGCGCACCCTGCTCGCCGGCGCCGCCGTCCTCTGCGGGGTGGCCGGCGGCGCGGCCCTCCCGGCCGTGGCCGGCCTCTCGGGCGGCCGGCCCCTGTGGCAGGCCGTCGCCTGGGTCCTCGCCGGCGCCGCGCTGCTCGTCCTCGGCGGCACGGCCGTCGACTGGGTCCGGCTGCGCCGCACCCGCTACCGCGTGGGCATCGAGAGGGTCGACCTCCACACCGGGCTCCTGCTGCTCAAGCGCCGCTCCCTGGCCCGCGAGCGGATCCGCAGCGTCGACCTCACCGCCAACCCGCTCCAGCGCGTCCTCGGCCTCGTCAAGGTCCGCATCGGCACCGGCGAGCACACCGGCGGCGAGTCCACCCTCGAACTCGACCTCGTCACCCGCACCGAGGGCGAGCGGCTCCGCCGTGAGCTCCTCGCCCGCGTGACCGGCCCCGAGGAGCCGGGCCACGACAGCGTCCTGGCCGTCCTCGACCCCCGCTGGATCCGCTACGCCCCCGTCTCCTTCCTCGCCCCCGCCCTCGGCGGCGCCGCCGCCGGGGCCGTCCTCCAGGTCAGCGAGTGGTTCGGCGCCCAGGCGGAGGTCATCGACTGGATAGGGGACCGCTTCCGGGACACCTCCCTGACCTGGGCGATCACCGACCTGGTCCTGCTCGCCACCGCCGCCGGGGCCGTCGGCGCCCTCGGGCTCTGGATCGAGATGTGGTGGAACTACCGCCTGGAGCGCGAGCCCGGCGGCACCCTCCGCGTCCGCCGCGGCCTGTTCACCGCCCGCTCGGTCACCCTCGAAGAGCGCCGGCTGCGCGGCATCGAGCTCGTCGAGCCGCTCGGCGTACGGCTGTTCGGGGCCGCCCGCGTCGACGCCGTCGCCACCGGCCTCGCCCAGGACGACGACGACAAACACGCCGACCTGAAGAACCTGCTGCCCGCCGCGCCCCGGGAGCGGGCCGAGCGGGTCGCCGCCCTGGTGCTCCGCGAGCCGCGGTCGCCGACCGCGAGGCCCCTCGCCGCCCACCCCCGGGCCGCGCGAGCCCGGCGGCTGCGCCGGGCCCTGGGGAGCGTCCTCGGGCCCGCCGCGGTCCTCGCCGTCCTCGGCCTCTTCCTCACGCCGGTCCTGGTGTACGTGGCGGCCGGCTGCGCCCTCGTCCTCGGGCCGGTCGCGGTGCTGCTCGCCCTCGACGCGTACCGCTCCCTCGGACACGGCGTCAGCGGCGACTGGCTGGTGGCCCGTTCGGGCAGTGTCCGGCGCCGGACGGTCGCCCTCCAGCGCTCCGGCGTCATCGGCTGGACGGTCAAGCAGTCGTACGTCCAGCGGCGCGCCGGCATCCTGACCGTCACGGCCACCACGGCGGCGGGAGAGGGTGCGTACGCCGTGCTCGACGCGGGCGAGAGCCAGGGCCTCGCCTTCGCCGCCGAGGCCGTACCGGGGCTCCTCGCACCGTTCCTGGAAACGCCGGAAGCGCCTGGAGCGCCGGTAGCACCGGAAGCCCTGGAAACGCCGGAGGCCCGGCCCACCGAAAGGTGAACCGGGCCTCCGTACGAGCCGTGCGGGGACTCAGGCCGAAGCCGGCGGATACATGCTCCGCGGCAGCTCCGACGCGGCCGCCGCGTCCAGCAGCCACAGCGTCCGCGAACGGCCACGGGCACCGGCCGCCGGGGCCTGCACCTCGCCCGCGCCCGACAGCGCGATCGCCGCGGCCTTCGCCTTGTCCTCGCCGGCCGCGAGCAGCCACACCTCGTGCGCCGCCCGGATGGCCGGGAGGGTCAGCGAGATCCGGACCGGCGGGGGCTTCGGCGCGCCGTGCACCCCGACCACCGTCCGCTCGGTCTCGCGGACCGCCGGCAGCTCAGGGAAGAGCGAGGCCACGTGCGTGTCCGGGCCGACGCCCAGCATCAGCACGTCGAAGGTCGGCACCCCGCTATGGTCACCGGGACCCGCGGCGGCGGCCAGCTCCTCCGCGTACGCGGCCGCGGCGGCGTCGACGTCGCTGCCGTACGGCCCGTCCGAGGCCGGCATGGCGTGCACCCGGGCCGGGTCGAGCGGCACGCGGTCGAGCAGCGCCGCACGGGCCTGGGTGACGTTCCGCTCGGGGTCGCCCTCGGGCAGGTACCGCTCGTCGCCCCACCACAGGTCGAGCCGCGACCAGTCGACCGCGTCCCGCGCGGGCGCCGAACCGAGCGCCGCGAGCAGGCCGTTGCCGTTGCGGCCGCCGGTCAGCACGACCGAGGCGGAGCCGCGGGCGGCCTGGGCGTCCACGATCTTCGTGATGAGCCGGGCCGCGGCGGCCTCGGCCATCAGCTCCTTGTCGCGGTGGACGACCAGCTGAGGGGTGCTCACTTGGCCGCCGCCTTCTTGGCCGGGGCCTTCTTCGGAGCGGGCTTGGGCGCGGCGGCCGTCTCCTCGACGGCCTCCACCACGTCCTCCACGACCGTCTCCACGACGGTCTCGGGGACGGTGGTCGCCGCCTTCTCGTCGAGCCGCTCAAGGCCGAACCGCAGCGCCGTCGCGTAGGTGTCGTCCGGGTCGAGGCGGCGCAGCTCCTCCGCGATCAGCTCCGCCGTGTCACGGCGCTTGAGCGCCACGGCACGGTCCGGCTGGCCCTCTATGGAGAGCGTCGCGAGCGAGCCGTCCGGCCGGTCGAGCACGATCGGGCCCGCGTTGGTCTCCATCCGTACGGAGGTGAGACCGGGGCCGGCCGACTTCGCGCGCCGCACCGGCACCTTCAGCCGGTCCGCGAGCCACATCGCGAGCAGCTCGACGCTCGGGTTGAACTCCTCGCCCTCCACCTCGGCCGAGGTGACCTCGCAGACGACCTGGTCGAGCGCGGCGGCCAGCATCGAACGCCACGGGGTGATCCGGGTCCACGAGAGGTCCGTGTCGCCCGGGGTGTACGCGTCCGCGCGCGCGGTCAGCTCCTGGATGGGCTGCTCGGCGGCGTACGTGTCGGTCACCCGCCGCTGGGCGAGCGCGCCCAGCGGGTCGTTCGCCGGGTCGGACGGCGCGTTCACCGGCCACCAGACGACGACGGGGGCGTCCGGGAGGAGCAGCGGCAGCACCACCGACTGGGCGTGGTCGACGACCTCGCCGTACAGCCGGAGCACCACCGTCTCGCCGGTGCTGGCGTCGGCGCCGAGGCGGACCTCGGCGTCGAGCCGCGCCTGCGCGCGGTCCCGCGGGGTGCGCGAGACCCGCTTGATGACGACGAGGGTCCGCGAGGGGTGCTCGCGGGACGCCTCGTTGGCCGCCTTGAGCGCGTCGTAGGCGTTCTCCTCGTCGGTGACGATCACGAGGGTGAGCACCATGCCGACGGCCGGCGTGCCGATCGCCCGCCGCCCGAGCACCAGCGCCTTGTTGATCTTGGAGGACGTGGTGTCCGTCAGGTCGGTCTTCATGGCCGGCGCCAGCTCCTGCCGTCTCGTGCGAGCATCTCGTCCGCCTCGACCGGACCCCAGGTCCCGGACTGGTACTGCGCGGGCTTGCCGTGCGTGTCCCAGAACTGCTCGATCGGGTCGAGGATCTTCCAGGACAGCTCGACCTCCTCGACGCGCGGGAAGAGGTTGGAGTCGCCGAGCAGGACGTCGAGGATGAGCCGCTCGTACGCCTCGGGGCTGGACTCCGTGAAGGACTCGCCGTACGCGAAGTCCATCGACACGTCCCGGATCTCCATCTGGGTGCCGGGCACCTTGGAGCCGAACCGCACCGTCACGCCCTCGTCCGGCTGGACCCGGATGACGATGGCGTTGCGGCCGAGCTCCTCGGTCGCGGTGTGGTCGAAGGGGGAGTGCGGGGCGCGCTGGAAGACGACCGCGATCTCGGTGACGCGGCGGCCCAGGCGCTTGCCGGTCCGCAGGTAGAACGGGACGCCCGCCCAGCGGCGGTTGTCGATCTCCAGCTTGATGGCCGCGTAGGTGTCGGTCTTCGACTGGGGGTCGATGCCGTCTTCCTGGAGGTAGCCGACGGCCTTCGCGCCGCCCTGCCACCCGGCCGCGTACTGGCCGCGGACCGTGGACTTGCCCAGGTCCTTGGGCAGCTTCACCGCGCCGAGGACCTTGGTCTTCTCGGCGGCCAGCGCGTCGGCGTCGAAGGAGGCGGGCTCCTCCATCGCGGTCAGCGCGAGCAGCTGGAGCAGGTGGTTCTGGATGACGTCACGGGCGGCGCCGATGCCGTCGTAGTAGCCGGCGCGGCCGCCGATGCCGATGTCCTCGGCCATGGTGATCTGCACGTGGTCGACGTACGACCGGTTCCAGATCGGCTCGAAGAGGGTGTTGGCGAAGCGGAGCGCCAGGATGTTCTGGACGGTCTCCTTGCCGAGGTAGTGGTCGATCCGGAAGACCGCGTCGGGCGGGAAGACCTCGTGGACGACCTCGTTGAGCTCCTTGGCGGAGACCAGGTCGTGGCCGAAGGGCTTCTCGATGACCGCGCGGCGCCAGGAGCCGTCCTTCTGGTCGGCCAGGCCGTGCTTCTTGAGCTGCTGGACGACGAGCTCGAAGAACTTCGGCGGCACGGACAGGTAGAAGGCGAAGTTGCCGCCCGTGCCCTGCGCCTTGTCGAGCTCCTCGATCGTCGCCTTGAGCTGCTCGAAGGCCGTGTCGTCGTCGAAGTCGCCCTGGACGAACCGCATGCCCTGGATCAGCTGCTGCCACACCTCCTCGCGGAAGGGGGTGCGCGCGTGCTGCTTGACGGCCTCGTAGACCTCCTGCGCGAAGTCCTCGTCCGCCCATTCGCGGCGGGCGAAGCCGATGAGCGAGAAGCCCGGCGGCAGCAGGCCGCGGTTGGCCAGGTCGTAGACGGCGGGCATCAGCTTCTTACGGGACAAATCGCCCGTGACGCCGAAGATCACCAGACCCGACGGCCCCGCGATGCGCGGGAGCCGTCGGTCTGCGGCGTCACGGAGCGGGTTGGCTCCGTGGACTGCGCTCAAAGTGCTTACGCCTCCGAAGATCCGCGGCGCGCCAGCTCCGCCTCGGTGGACTTGAGCAGGTCGTTCCAGGACGCCTCGAACTTCTCGACGCCCTCGTCCTCCAGCAGCTGCACGACGTCGTCGTAGCCGATGCCCAGCTTCTCGACGGCCGCCAGCTCGGCGCGGGACTGCTCGTACGTGCCGCGGATGGTGTCTCCGGTGACCTCGCCGTGGTCGGCGGTGGCCTCCAGGGTGGCCTCCGGCATGGTGTTCACCGTGCCGGGGGCGACCAGGTCCACGACGTACAGGGTGTCCTTGTACGCCGGGTCCTTGACGCCGGTCGAGGCCCACAGCGGACGCTGCTTGTTGGCCTGCGCCTTGTCGAGGGAGGCCCAGCGGTCCGAGGAGAAGACCTCCTCGTACGCCTCGTAGGCCAGGCGGGCGTTGGCCAGGGCGGCCTTGCCCTTGAGCGCCTTGGCCTCGTCGGTGCCGATGCCGTCCAGGCGCTTGTCGATCTCCGTGTCCACGCGGGACACGAAGAAGGAGGCCACCGAGTGGATCTTGGAGAGGTCGAGGCCGCGCTCGCGGGCCTTCTCCAGACCGGCGAGGTAGGCGTCCATGACCGCGCGGTAGCGCTCCAGCGAGAAGATCAGCGTGACGTTGACGCTGATGCCGAGGCCGATGACCTCGGTGATCGCCGGCAGACCCGCCTGGGTGGCCGGGATCTTGATCAGGGTGTTGGGGCGGTCCACCAGCCACGCCAGCTGCTTGGCCTCGGCGATGGTGGCGGCCGTCTCGTGGGCGAGACGGGGGTCGACCTCGATGGAGACCCGGCCGTCCTGGCCGTCGGTCGCGTCGAAGACCGGCCGCAGGATGTCGGCGGCGTCACGGACGTCCGCCGTCGTGATCATGCGGATGGCCTCGTCCACGGTCACCTTGCGGGCGGCGAGGTCGACGAGCTGCTGCTCGTAACCGTCACCCGAGGAGATGGCCTTCTGGAAGATCGACGGGTTCGTGGTCACACCGACCACGTGGCTCTGGTCGATGAGCTCGGCCAGGTTGCCGGACGTGATCCGCTTGCGCGAGAGGTCGTCCAGCCAGATCGCGACGCCTTCGTCGGAGAGGCGCTTGAGAGCGTCTGTCATGAGAGTTGCATCTCCATTGAGTCGTACGTATTCGCGTCAGCGCGCGACGGCGTCGAGAGATTCCCGCGCGGCGGCGACGATCGCCTCCGGCGTGAACCCGAACTCGCGGAACAGGACCTTCGCGTCCGCCGAGGCGCCGAAGTGCTCCAGCGAGACGATGCGGCCGGCGTCACCGACGTACTTGTGCCAGGTGAGACCGATACCGGCCTCGACCGCGACACGGGCCTTGACGGACGGCGGCAGGACGGAGTCCTTGTACGCCTGGTCCTGCTCCTCGAACCACTCCACCGACGGCATCGAGACCACGCGGGTCGGGACGCCGGCGGCCTGGAGCTGCACGCGGGCCTCGACGGCCAGGTGCACCTCGGAGCCCGTGCCGATCAGCACGACCTGCGGCTCTGTGTTCTGCCCGGAGGGCCCTTCGGCCTCGAACAGCACGTAGCCGCCCTTGACCGTGTCCTCGTTCGGGGCGTACGTCGGCACGCCCTGGCGGGTCAGCGCCAGACCGTGCGGGGCGCCCTTGCCGAAGACCTTGGTGTGGCGCTGCATGATCTCGCGCCAGGCGAGGGCGGTCTCGTTGGCGTCGGCCGGACGGACCACGTTCAGACCCGGGATCGCGCGCAGCGAGGCGAGGTGCTCCACCGGCTGGTGCGTCGGGCCGTCCTCGCCCAGACCGATCGAGTCGTGGGTCCAGACGTACGTCACGGGCAGGTGCATCAGGGCCGACAGGCGAACGGCGTTGCGCATGTAGTCGGAGAACACCAGGAAGGTGCCGCCGTAGACGCGGGTGTTGCCGTGCAGCGCGATGCCGTTCATCTCCGCGGCCATGGAGTGCTCGCGGATGCCGAAGTGGATCGTGCGGCCGTACTTGTCGGCCTCCGGCAGCGGGTTGCCCTCGGGCAGGAACGACGAGGTCTTGTCGATCGTCGTGTTGTTCGAACCGGCGAGGTCGGCCGAGCCGCCCCACAGCTCCGGGATGACCGCACCGAGCGCCTGGAGGACCTGGCCCGACGCGGCACGGGTGGCGACACCCTTGCCGGCCTCGAAGACCGGGAGCTTCTCGGCCCAGCCGGCCGGCAGCTCGTTCGCCTCGATGCGGTCGAACTCGGCGGCCCGCTCCGGGTTGGCCGTACGCCACTCGGAGAGCTGCTTCTCCCACGCGGCGCGGGCCTCGCGGCCGCGGTCGCCGAGCGAGCGGGTGTGCGCGATGACCTCGTCGGTGACCTCGAAGGTCTGCTCCGGGTCGAAGCCCAGGACGCGCTTGGTGGCCGCGATCTCCTCGTCGCCGAGCGCCGAGCCGTGCGCGGCCTCGGTGTTCTGCGCGTTCGGCGCGGGCCAGGCGATGATCGAGCGCATCGCGATGAACGACGGACGCTCGGTCTCGGCCTCGGCGGCCTTGATCGCCGCGTAGAGCGCGGCCGGGTCCAGGTCGCCGTTGGCCTGCGGCTCGACACGCTGGACGTGCCAGCCGTACGCCTCGTACCGCTTCATCGTGTCCTCGGACACGGCGGTCTCGGTGTCGCCCTCGATCGAGATGTGGTTGTCGTCCCACAGCAGGATCAGGTTGCCGAGCTTCTGGTGGCCGGCCAGCGAGGACGCCTCCGCGGAGATGCCCTCCTGCAGGCAACCGTCACCGGCGATCGCGTAGATCCGGTGGTCGAACGGAGAGGCGCCCGTGGCGGCCTCCGGGTCGAACAGACCGCGCTCGTAGCGGGCGGCCATCGCCATGCCCACGGCGTTGGCGACACCCTGGCCCAGCGGGCCCGTGGTCGTCTCGACGCCGGCGGTGTGGCCGTACTCCGGGTGACCGGGGGTCTTCGAGCCCCAGGTGCGGAAGGTCTTCAGGTCGTCCAGCTCGAGACCGAAGCCACCCAGGTACAGCTGGGTGTAGAGGGTCAGGGACGAGTGCCCGGCGGAGAGGACGAACCGGTCACGACCGACCCACTCGGGGTCGGCGGGGTCGTGCCGCATCACCTTCTGGAAGAGGGTGTACGCGGCGGGCGCCAGGCTCATGGCCGTACCGGGATGGCCGTTGCCGACCTTCTGTACGGCGTCCGCGGCCAGGATGCGGGCGGTGTCGACGGCCCGCTGGTCCAACTCGGTCCACTCGAGGTCTGTGGTGGTCGGCTTAGTGCTCACCCTGGGTCAGGGCTCCTCTCCACATGTCTTGAGCCGGTGACTGAGGGTGTACCGGCGCTGTCGAGCCTACCCCCGCGGAACGCCCCTCTTTTCGTGTCCATGCCCCTCAAATGAGCGGAGAAATGAAAGGACACAGCAAGAGTGCCGGTGGTCGTGGGAGTTCGCCCGCCGAGCCGCGCCGGGAGCCGCCTCCGAACCTGTCCACCCCTTGGGACGTACCCCTCCAACACGACCCCACCCCCGCGAAGATCGGGCTCTGGGCAACGTCTACAGTGGCGTGGTACGTGCGAGCTTTACCCGGTCTTCACGCGGGGGGCTTGCTGGGAATTTCTCTGTCAGGGGTGTGCGTGACGGCCGTCGAGTCCCGACCCGCAGGGGTCGTCTTGACTCCCAGCCCGGGGGGCCATAGGCCGTTCGGGGCCCGCGTCAAGGCATTCGTGGCGCTGACCAAGCCGCGGATCATCGAACTGCTGCTCATCACGACCGTTCCGGTGATGTTCCTCGCCGAACAGGGTGTGCCGAACCTCTGGCTGGTGCTCGCCACCTGCTTCGGCGGCTACCTCTCGGCGGGCGGCGCCAACGCGCTGAACATGTACATCGACCGGGACATCGACGCCCTGATGGACCGGACCTCCCAGCGCCCGCTGGTCACCGGCGTGCTCACCCCGCGCGAGGGCCTGGTCTTCGGCCTCACCCTCGCCGTGGTCTCCACGCTCTGGTTCGGCCTGCTCGTCAACTGGCTGTCCGCCGCCCTCTCGCTCGGCGCGCTCCTCTTCTACGTCGTCGTCTACACGATGATCCTCAAGCGGCGCACCGCGCAGAACATCGTCTGGGGCGGCATCGCCGGCTGCCTCCCGGTGCTCATCGGCTGGTCGGCCGTGACCGACTCGATGTCGTGGGCCGCGGTCATCCTCTTCCTCGTCATCTTCTTCTGGACGCCGCCGCACTACTGGCCGCTGTCCATGAAGGTGAAGGACGACTACGCACGCGCGGGCGTGCCCATGCTGCCGGTCCTGGCCTCCAACAAGGTCGTCGCCAAGCAGATCGTGGTCTACAGCTGGGTCATGGTCGCCGTGTCCCTGCTGCTCACCCCGCTCGGCTACACGGGCTGGTTCTACACGGCGGTGGCACTGGTCACCGGCGGCTGGTGGCTCTGGGAGGCGCACGCGCTCCTCAACCGCGCCAAGGCCGAGGTGACGGGCGCCAAGCTCAAGGAGATGCGCCTTTTCCACTGGTCCATCACCTATGTCTCCCTGCTCTTCGTGGCCGTCGCGGTGGACCCCTTCCTCCGCTAGCGCTCAGATGATCAGACCGGTCCGACGGCCGGGTCACGTGGGATAGGCCACGTGACCCGGCCGTCGCCGTTCGTTCTACCCCTCGGTAGCATCCGTGTCATGGCAGAAACGAAGCAGGAAGAGCGCAGGGCGGCCAGGCTCGCCAAGGAGATCAAGGCCTTCTCCAAGGCGCACGGCGGCGCCGAGGGACACCTCGCGCACATCGGCCAGGCGGGCACCCGGATCGTCCTGGTCGGCACGGACGGCGGCTGGGGCGACCTCGTCGCGAAGTCGTACGCGATCGCGCAGCAGGCCGCCGAGAAGGCCGGCCTGACCCTCCACGAGGAGTTCGACGGCGAGTTCGCCGCCAAGGTCGCCACCGGCCCGTACGAGTGGACCCGGATGGCCGGCATCCAGCTCGGCGGCCCCTCCAACAGCTGAGGCGGCAACCTCGCGCGGGGCTCACCCGTTAGGACGTGTGGAGACACGTCCACACAGGGAGCCCCCCGAGATGATCGACATGCCGCAGCTGGTGGACCAGTACTGCCACGGGGTGCTCCGGACCGAGCTCGGCCTCGGCACCTTCGAGGCCCGCCTCGGCGCGCACCTGGGCGGGGACGCGGTCCTGCCCGCCGCCGGCACCACCTTCTTCGACACCCAGACCGGCTTCGCCGTGCGCCGCTGGTGCCCGCCGCTCCTCGGTCTGGAACCGCACTGCCCGCCCGCCCGCTACCTCGCCCGCCGCCGGGAACTCGGTGCCGCCGAGGCCGGCCGGCGGCTCCTGCGCGCCTCCGGGATCTCCACCTACCTCGTCGACACGGGTCTCCCCGGCGACCTCACGCGCCCCGCCGAGCTCGCCGCCGCGGGCGCCGCCGAGGCCCACGAGACCGTCCGCCTCGAAGCCCTCGCCGAGCGGGTCGCCGACGCCTCGGACACCGTCGAGGCCTTCCTCGCCGACCTCGCCGAGGCCGTCCACGGGGCCGCCGCGGACGCGGTCGCGTTCAGTTCGGCGTCGGGGGTACGGGGCGGGCTCGCGGCCCTGCCCGAGCCGCCGGGCCCCGGAGAGGTGCGCGGGGCCGCCGGGCGCTGGCTGGCCGCACGCGGGCCGGGCGGCCCGCTCAGGGACCCCGTCCTGCTGCGCCATCTGCTCTGGATCGCGGTCACCGCGGGGCGCCCCCTCCAGCTGCACGCGGAGGATCCGGCCGCCCTGAACGGCTTCGCCGCCGCCACCGCGGGGCTCGGCACCGACCTGGTGCTGCTGCACCGCTACCCGTACCACCGCGCGGCCGCGCACCTGACCGGACTTCACCCGCACGTGTACGCCGACCTCGGCCCCGTCCTCGCCCACACGGGGGCCCGGGCGGCGGCCGTCCTCGCCGAGGTCCTGGAACGGGCGCCGTTCGGCAAGCTGCTGTTCTCCAGCGGCGCCCACGGGTTGCCCGAGCTCCATGTGGTCGCCGCGCACGGATTCCGCTCGGCGCTCACCCGGGTGCTCGGGGAGTGGGTCATGGACGGCGCCTGGTCCCGTACGGACGCGCAGCGGGTGGCGACGATGATCGCGGCGGACAACGCGAGACGGGTCTACCGGCTCGCGGAGAGCCGGTAGACCCGTCAGAGTCCTGGGACCGTCAGGCCTTCGCCAGCTCCGGGTCCGCCTGGGCCGGGATGTCCGGCACGGCGAGCGGACGCTCGCGCATGCTCAGGGCGAGCCGCAGGACCGCGATCCACATCAGCGAGGAGCCGAGCATGTGGGCGGCGACCAGGAGCTCCGGGACGCCCGTGAAGTACTGGACGTAGCCGATCGCACCCTGGGCCACGAGCACGATCAGCAGGTCGCGGGCGCGGGCCCTCGTGTCGTCCGGGGCGTCGACCACGCGCAGGACCAGCCACATCGCGAGGGCGAGGGCGCAGACGATCCAGGCGGCGATGGCGTGGAGGTGCGCGGCGTTCGTCCAGTCCCACGGCATGCGCGGGACGTCGCTGCTGTCACCGGCGTGCTTGCCGGCGCCGGTCACCGTCGTGCCGAGCACGATCAGCAGGGCGGAGACGATCGTGATCGCCCAGGACAGCTTGCGGACCGGGCGCGGCACGCGCGGGCGGGGGGCGGTGTCGCCCTCGCCGGTGCGGTGCCAGGTGATGACGGCGACCGTGAGCAGGGAGTTCGCGGCGATGAAGTGGCCGGCCACCGTCCACGGGTTGAGGCCCATCCACACCGTGATGCCGCCGATGACGGCGTTGCTCATCACGATCCAGAACTGGGCCCAGCCGAGCCGGGTGAGCCCGCGGCGCCACGGCTTGGTGGAGCGGGCGGCGACGATCGCCCAGCCGACCGCCGCCGACAGCACGTACGTCAGCATCCGGTTGCCGAACTCGATCGCGCCGCGGTAGCCCTGCTCGGGCGTCACGATGAGGCTGTCGTCCGTGCACTTCGGCCAGGTGTCGCAGCCGAGACCGGAACCGGTCAGCCGGACCGCGCCGCCCGTGACGATGATGAGCACGCTCATCACGACGGCTGCGAGCGCGGCGCGCCGGAGCGTCCGGGGGGACGGGGTCCAGCGCTGGGCGATGGAGGCGAGGGGGGTCTGCACGGGCCCTATCGTAGGGCGGCGCTTGTGCGCGCTTTCACGAGGGGGGCGTATATGGCGGAACGGAACCTTACGGTTACTCCCAGCGGAAGAACCTCGCCGCCGCTCCGAGGCCCAGGACCGCCCAGCCGGCCAGGATCAGCGCGTCGCCCCACGGCATCGGCGCCCCGCTCTGGAGGACGTCGCGCAGGCCGTCGGAGAGCGCGGAGATCGGGAGCAGCGCGAGCACGTCGCCCGCGGCGCCGAACTTCTCCAGCGGGACGATGACCCCGCCGCCGACCAGGAGCAGCAGGAAGACCAGGTTCGCGGCGGCCAGGGTGGCCTCGGCCTTCAGGGTGCCGGCCATGAGCAGGCCGAGTCCGGAGAAGGCGGCCGTGCCGAGGACCAGGAGCAGCAGGACCGACAGGGGGTTGCCCTGCGGGGACCAGCCGAGCGCCAGGGCGATCGCCGTCAGGAGCGCGACCTGGAGGACCTCGGTGACCAGGACGGAGAGCGTCTTGGCGGTCATGAGCGCCCAGCGGGGGAGCGGTGAGGCGCCGAGCCGCTTGAGCACCCCGTACCGCCGCTCGAAACCGGTGGCGATGGCCTGGCCGGTGAAGGCGGTGGACATCACGGCGAGCGCGAGGACGCCGGGGGCGAGGAAGTCGACGGCCTTTCCCGTGCCCGTATCGACCACGTCGACGGTGGAGAAGAGCACCAGGAGCAGCGAGGGGATGATCACGGTGAGGAGCAGCTGCTCGCCGTTGCGCAGCAGCATCCTGGTCTCCAGGGCGGTCTGCGCGGTGATCATCCGCCCGACGGGGGCGGCGCCGGGCTTGGGCGCGTACGTACCGGTGCTCATCCGCGCAGCTCCTTGCCGGTCAGTTCCAGGAAAACGTCTTCGAGGGTGTGGCGCTCGACGGCGATGCCGTCCGGCATGACGCCGTGCTGGGCGCACCAGGTGGTGACCGTGGCGAGCAGCTGCGGGTCGACGGTGCCGGTGATCCGGTACGTGCCGGGGAGGGGCTCCGCGGCGGCGGAGCCGTCCGGCAGGGCCTTGAGCAGGGAGCCGAGGTCGAGGCCGGGGCGGCCGGTGAAGCGCAGGGTGTTCTCGGCGCCGCCGCGGCAGAGCTCCTCGGGGCTGCCCTGGGCGGCGACCCGGCCGGCGTCGACGATGGCGACGTCGTCGGCGAGCTCCTCGGCCTCGTGCATGAAGTGGGTGGTGAGGACCACGGTCGCGCCGTCGGCACGCAGCTCGCGGACGAGGTCCCAGGTGGCGCGGCGGGCCTGCGGGTCGAGTCCGGCGGTGGGCTCGTCGAGGAAGACGAGCTCGGGGCGGCCGACGACGGCCATGGCGAGCGCGAGGCGCTGCTGCTGGCCGCCGGAGAGGCGCCGGTAGGCGGTGCGGCCGCAGGAGCCGAGGCCGAGCCGCTCGATCAGGGCGTCGACGTCCAGGGGGTGGGCGTGCAGCCTGGCCGTGTGGCGGAGCATCTCGTCGGCGCGGGCGCCGGAGTAGACGCCGCCGGACTGGAGCATCACGCCGATCCTGGGGCGCAGGGCGGCGGCGTCGGCGACCGGGTCGAGGCCGAGGACGCGGACGGTGCCGGCGTCGGGCCTGCGGTAGCCCTCGCAGGTCTCGATGGTGGTGGTCTTGCCGGCCCCGTTGGGGCCGAGGACGGCGGTGACGGTGCCTGCGCGGACGTCGAGGTCGAGGCCGTCGACGGCGGTCTTGTTTCCGTACCGCTTGAGCAGGCCACGTACCTGGACGACGCTGCCGACGGACTCGATTGACATGCCGGGAAGTCTAGAGAGCGTGCGGGGGGACCCGGTGCGCGGGGCGGGGAATTCATCCCACCAATGATCGTTCTCGCAGGTCAGGTAAGCCTTACCTGAGTGACGCACGACATCGTCACCGGTCCGGACGCCGCTTGTCACTCCCCGATTAATTACGCAACAATGGCGTTGTGAAAAACGTTGGCGCGGCTCCGGTGGAGGAACTCGCGACCCGAGAGCGTTCCACGCGCAACCGGGTCGCGCGGTCGATCCTGGATCACGGTCCCTCGACCGTCGCCGACCTGGCCGGACGGCTCAGCCTCACCCAGGCCGCCGTCCGCCGCCACCTCGACTCGCTGGTCGCCGAGAACGTCGTCGAAGCCCGCGAGCAGCGCGTCTACGGGACCCGGTCCCGCGGTCGCCCCGCGAAGGTCTTCGCGCTCACCGACTGCGGCCGGGACGCCTTCGACCAGTCGTACGACTCGCTCGCCGTCGAGGCGCTCCGCTGGATCGAGCGCAACGCCGGCGGGGAGGCGGCCGTCGCGGCCTTCGCCCGCGACCGGATCGAGACCCAGGCGGGCGCGTACCGCGAGGCCGTGGAGTCGGCCGCGCCCGCGCAGCGGACGGAGGCGCTGGCCAAGGCCCTCACGGCGGACGGGTACGCTGCCACTGCGCGGAACGCGCCGGTCGGCGAGCAGCTCTGCCAGCACCACTGCCCGGTCGCCCACGTCGCCGAGCAGTACCCCCAGCTGTGCGAGGCGGAGACGGAATTCTTCTCACGCCTCCTGGGAACGCACGTCCAGCGTCTGGCCACCATCGCGCATGGTGACGGCGTCTGCACCACGTTCATCCCGCACAGCGCCCCACAGACCACCGAATCAGCATCCGCAAGTACGGCCGGGAGGAACCCCGCATGACCACCGAGATCAGCCACCCCGAGCTCGAGGGCCTGGGTCGGTACGAGTACGGCTGGGCCGACTCCGACGCGGCCGGCGCCACCGCGAAGCGCGGTCTCAACGAGGACGTCGTCCGCGACATCTCCTCGAAGAAGAACGAGCCCGAGTGGATGCTGAAGCTGCGTCTCAAGGGTCTGCGGCTCTTCGACAAGAAGCCCATGCCGACCTGGGGCTCCGACCTCTCCGGCATCGACTTCGACAACATCAAGTACTTCGTGCGGTCCACCGAGAAGCAGGCCGAGTCCTGGGAGGACCTGCCGGAGGACATCAAGAACACGTACGACAAGCTCGGCATCCCCGAGGCGGAGAAGCAGCGCCTCGTCGCCGGTGTCGCCGCCCAGTACGAGTCCGAGGTCGTCTACCACCAGATCCGCGAGGACCTGGAGGAGCAGGGCGTCATCTTCGTCGACACCGACACCGCGCTGAAGGAGCACGAGGAGCTCTTCAAGGAGTACTTCGGCACGATCATCCCGGTCGGCGACAACAAGTTCGCCTCCCTGAACACGGCCGTGTGGTCCGGCGGCTCGTTCATCTACGTGCCGAAGGGCGTGCACGTCGAGATCCCGCTCCAGGCCTACTTCCGCATCAACACGGAGAACATGGGCCAGTTCGAGCGGACGCTGATCATCGTCGACGAGGACGCCTACGTCCACTACGTCGAGGGCTGCACCGCCCCGATCTACTCCTCGGACTCCCTGCACTCCGCGGTCGTCGAGATCATCGTGAAGAAGGGCGGCCGCTGCCGCTACACGACCATCCAGAACTGGTCGAACAACGTCTACAACCTGGTGACCAAGCGCGCCGTCGCCTACGAGGGCGCCACCATGGAGTGGGTCGACGGCAACATCGGCTCCAAGGTCACCATGAAGTACCCGGCCGTCTACCTGATGGGCGAGCACGCCAAGGGCGAGACCCTCTCCATCGCCTTCGCGGGCGAGGGCCAGCACCAGGACGCCGGCGCCAAGATGGTCCACATGGCGCCGAACACCTCCTCCAACATCGTCTCCAAGTCGGTGGCGCGAGGCGGCGGCCGCACCTCCTACCGCGGTCTCATCGAGATCGGCGAGGGTGCCCCGGGCGCCAAGTCCAACGTCCTCTGCGACGCGCTGCTCGTCGACACGATCTCCCGCTCCGACACGTACCCCTACGTGGACGTGCGCGAGGACGACGTCTCCATGGGCCACGAGGCCACCGTCTCCAAGGTCTCCGAGGACCAGCTCTTCTACCTGATGAGCCGCGGCCTCACCGAGTTCGAGGCCATGGCGATGATCGTCCGCGGCTTCGTCGAGCCCATCGCCAAGGAGCTCCCCATGGAGTACGCCCTGGAGCTCAACCGGCTGATCGAGCTGCAGATGGAGGGTGCGGTCGGCTAAGGCCGGCCCCGCCCCGCAGCGACCGACTTTTCTTTACGTACGCAGGAAGAGAGCAACACGACAGCCATGGCTGAGGCTCAGAACATCCCGGCGGGCTCCACCACCGCCGGCTCGATCGCGGTGGCCGCCGAGTCGACCGTCGCCACGCGCATGAGCGCGCCCCCGTCCTTCGACGTCGCGGACTTCCCCGTCCCGCACGGCCGCGAGGAGGAGTGGCGGTTCACCCCGCTGGCGCGCCTGCGTGGCCTCCACGACGGCACCGCCGTCGCCTCCGGCGAGGGCGTCAAGGTGGAGGTCGAGGCCCCCGAGGGCGTCACCGTGGAGACCGTCGGCCGTGACGACGAGCGCCTCGGCAAGGCCGGCACGCCCGTCGACCGCGTCGCCGCCCAGGCGTACTCCTCCTTCGAGAAGGCCGGCGTCATCACCGTCGCCAAGGAGGCGGTGCTCACCGAGCCGATCCGCATCTCCGTGCACGGCCAGGGCGGCGTCGCCTTCGCCCACCAGGTGATCGAGCTCGGCGCCTTCGCCGAGGCCGTCGTGGTCCTCGACCACACCGGTGACGCCGTGCTCGCCGCCAACGTGGACTACGTCCTCGGCGACGGAGCCAAGCTGACCGTCGTCTCCGTCCAGGACTGGGACGAGAAGGCCGTCCACGTCGCCCAGCACAACGCGCTGGTCGGCCGTGACGCCTCCTTCAAGTCGGTCGTCGTCACCTTCGGCGGCGACGTCGTCCGCATCCACCCGCGCGTGCGGTACGCGGGCCCCGGCGGCGAGGCCGAGCTCTTCGGCCTGTACTTCACCGACGCCGGCCAGCACCAGGAGCACCGCCTCCTGGTCGAGCACAACACCCCGCACTGCAAGTCCAACGTGGCCTACAAGGGCGCGCTGCAGGGCCAGGACGCGCACGCCGTCTGGATCGGCGACGTGCTCATCCAGGCCGCGGCCGAGGGCACCGACACGTACGAGCTCAACCGGAACCTGGTCCTCACGGACGGCGCCCGGGTCGACTCCGTGCCGAACCTGGAGATCGAGACCGGCGAGATCGCCGGCGCCGGTCACGCCTCGGCCACCGGCCGCTTCGACGACGAGCAGCTCTTCTACCTGATGGCCCGCGGCATCCCGGAGGCCGAGGCCCGCCGCCTCGTCGTCCGCGGCTTCTTCGCGGAGCTCGTCCAGCAGATCGGTCTGCCGGACGTCCAGGAGCGCCTCCTCGCCAAGATCGAGGCCGAGCTGGAGGCCTCCGTCTGATGGCCTTCGTCCGAGTCTGCGCGCTGAGCGAGCTGGAGGCCGACACCCCGAAGCGGGTCGAGGTCGACGGCACGCCGGTGTCCCTCGTGCACACCGAGGGCGAGGTGTTCGCGATCAACGACATCTGCTCGCACGCGAACGTCTCCCTCTCCGAGGGCGAGGTCGAGGACTGCGCGATCGAGTGCTGGCTGCACGGCTCCAGCTTCGACCTGCGCACCGGCAAGCCCTCCGGCCTTCCCGCGACGCGCCCCGTCCCCGTATACCCCGTCAAGATCGAAGGGGACGATGTGCTCGTCTCCGTCACCCAGGAGTCCTGAGTCACCCATGGCTACGCTCGAAATCCACGACCTGCACGTCTCCGTCGAGGCGGAGAACGGCCCCCGCGAGATCCTCAAGGGCGTCGACCTGACCATCAAGCAGGGCGAGACGCACGCCGTCATGGGCCCCAACGGCTCCGGCAAGTCGACCCTGGCGTACTCCCTCGCCGGTCACCCCAAGTACACGGTCACCGGCGGCACCGTCACCCTCGACGGTGAGGACGTCCTGGAGATGTCGGTCGACGAGCGCGCCCGCGCCGGCGTCTTCCTCGCCATGCAGTACCCGGTCGAGGTCCCCGGCGTCTCGGTCTCCAACTTCCTGCGCACCTCCGCCACCGCCGTCCGCGGCGAGGCGCCCAAGCTGCGCACCTGGGTGAAGGAGGTCAAGTCCGCGATGGAGCAGCTCCAGATGGACCCGGCCTTCGCCGAGCGCAACGTGAACGAGGGCTTCTCCGGCGGTGAGAAGAAGCGCCACGAGATCCTCCAGCTGGAGCTCCTCAAGCCGAAGATCGCGATCCTCGACGAGACCGACTCCGGCCTCGACGTCGACGCCCTGCGCATCGTCTCCGAGGGCGTCAACCGCGTCCGCGAGACCGGTGAGGTCGGCACCCTGCTGATCACCCACTACACGCGCATCCTGCGCTACATCAAGCCCGACTTCGTGCACGTGTTCGCGAACGGCCGCATCGTCGAGTCCGGCGGCGCCGAGCTCGCCGACCAGCTGGAGAACGAGGGCTACGACAAGTACGTGAAGGGTGGCGCATCCGCGTGACTTCCGCCCATCAGGGGCTGACCGGCCTCCTCGACACCGAGGCGATCCGCAAGGACTTCCCGCTCCTGGATCGCGTGGTCCACGACGGCAAGAAGATCGTGTACCTCGACTCCGCGGCGACCTCGCAGAAGCCGCGGCAGGTCCTCGACGCGCTCAACCAGTACTACGAGCGTCACAACGCCAACGTCCACCGCGGCGTCTACACGGTCGCCGAGGAGGCGACGGCGCTGTACGAAGGCGCCCGTGACAAGGTCGCGGCCTTCATCAACGCGCCGAGCCGCGACGAGGTGATCTTCACCAAGAACGCCTCCGAGTCGCTCAACCTCGTGGCCAACATGCTGGGCTGGGCCGACGAGCCCTACCGCGTGGACCACGAGACCGAGATCGCGATCACGGAGATGGAGCACCACTCCAACATCGTGCCGTGGCAGCTGCTCTCGCAGCGCACGGGCGCGAAGCTGAAGTGGTTCGGCCTCACCGACGACGGCCGTCTCGACCTCTCGAACATCGAGGAGGTCATCACCGAGAAGACCAAGATCGTCTCGTTCACGCTGGTCTCCAACCTCATGGGCACCATCAACCCGGTGGAGACGATCATCCGCCGCGCCCAGGAGGTCGGTGCGCTCGTCTGCATCGACGCCTCCCAGGCGGCCCCGCACATGGTCCTGGACGTGCAGGCGCTCCAGGCCGACTTCGTGGCCTTCACCGGCCACAAGATGTGCGGCCCGACCGGCATCGGCGTGCTGTGGGGACGCGCGGGACTCCTGGAGGACCTCCCGCCCTTCCTCGGCGGCGGCGAGATGATCGAGACCGTCTCGATGCACTCCTCGACGTACGCTCCGGCCCCGCACAAGTTCGAGGCGGGTACGCCCCCGATCGCCCAGGCCGTCGGCCTCGGCGCGGCCGTGGACTACCTGTCGGCGATCGGCATGGAGAACATCGCGCGCCACGAGCACGCGATCACCGAGTACGCCGTCCGGCGCCTCCAGGAGGTCCCGGACCTGCGGATCATCGGCCCCACCACGGCCGAGGACCGCGGCGCGGCGATCTCCTTCACGCTGGGCGACATCCACCCGCACGACGTGGGCCAGGTCCTCGACGAGCAGGGCATCGCGGTCCGGGTCGGCCACCACTGCGCGCGGCCGGTCTGCCTGCGGTACGGAATTCCCGCGACCACGCGAGCGTCGTTCTATCTGTACTCCACCCCCGGCGAGGTCGACGCGCTGGTCGAGGGTCTGGAGCACGTACGGAACTTCTTCGGCTAGGGGACACCTCGTGAAGCTGGATTCGATGTACCAGGACGTCATCCTGGACCACTACAAGCACCCGCACGGGCGCGGTCTTCGGGACGGCGACGCCGAGGTGCACCACGTCAACCCGACGTGCGGCGACGAGATCACGCTCCGCGTGAAGTACGACGGCTCGCGCATCGAGGACGTGTCGTACGAGGGCCAGGGCTGCTCCATCAGCCAGGCCTCGGCCTCCGTCCTCAACGAGCTGCTCGTCGGCAAGGAGCTGGCCGAGGCGCAGAAGATCCAGGGCACCTTCCTGGAGCTGATGCAGTCCAAGGGCCAGATCGAGCCGGACGACGCGATGGAGGAGGTCCTGGAGGACGCGGTCGCGTTCGCCGGGGTCTCCAAGTACCCGGCCCGTGTGAAGTGCGCGCTGCTCAGCTGGATGGCGTGGAAGGACGCGACCGCCCAGGCTCTGGGTGACGGTGGCGCGGAGAGGAAGTCGGCATGACCGAGAACGCCGAGGCCACGATGAAGCCGGCCTCCGAGGAAGAAGTCCGTGAGGCGCTGTACGACGTCGTCGACCCCGAGCTGGGCATCGACGTCGTCAACCTGGGCCTGATCTACGGCATCCACATCGACGACTCGAACGTCGCGACGCTGGACATGACCCTGACGTCGGCGGCCTGTCCGCTGACCGATGTGATCGAGGACCAGGCGAAGTCCGCGACGGACGGCATCGTCAGCGAGCTGAAGATCAACTGGGTCTGGATGCCCCCGTGGGGCCCGGACAAGATCACGGATGACGGCCGCGAGCAGCTGCGCGCGCTCGGCTTCAACGTCTGATCCGTACGCGTCACATGAGAACGGCCGTGCCCTCCGGGGCACGGCCGTTCTCATGTTCTCAGAGCAGACCCGCCGCGCGGGCCAGCTCCGGGGCCAGGTTCTCCTTGCGGATGCGCTGGTCGACGTAGAGCAGACCGGTGACGATCGGCGGGAAGAGCGAGACGACCGCCTGGACGACCATCTGGCCGACGACCAGGAAACCGATGAGGGTCGCCAGGGAGGCGATCAGGGCGCCCTGGTCGTCGCCGGAGTAGTCGGCGGCCGAGAGCGGGACCGAGACGAGGAGCGAGAGCGCCTGCTGGATCATTCCGCTCACCACGGAGGCCATCAGACCGGCCGCGAGCACGCAGCCGAACACGCGCCACCACGAGCCGCGGACCAGGGACGAGGAGCGGCGCATCGAGGCGAAGGCGCCCTGCCCCTCCATCACGGCCGCCGCCGGGGCCAGGCTGAACTTCACCCAGATCCACAGCGCGAGCGGGGCGATGAGCAGGGCCGCGCCGATGGCGAGCAGGGGGACGAGCAGCAGGCCGGTCACCGGGGTGCCCGTCGACTCGTCCGCGGCCACGAGCGTCGCCGTGAGCATCCAGGCGAAGGCCGCGACGAACAGCGCCATCGGGATCACCAGGGCGAGACCCGTCAGCACCACCGTGCCCAGGACGGCCGGCATCCGGGACCAGGAGCGGCGCCAGACCGCGCGGAAGGTGGTGGGCCGGCCGAGGACCGCCTCCTGGACCACGGCCGGGCAGGCCGCCGACACCACGGTGCTCGCGCAGACCATCGCGACCACGGCGACGAGCCAGACGCAGACGAAGGCGATGATCAGCGGACGGACGTCGTCCCACCGCGGGTCCTGGCCGTCCGGCAGGTCGAACACCTCGGGCAGGAGGTCGCCGACGGCGGCGTACGCGATGGCCAGCGCCACCCCGACGACCAGGAGCGCGCCGCCGTAGACCGCCCCCGTCACACCGAGCAGCTGCTTCCAGTAGCGGCCGAGGGTCGAGAAGGCGCCGGACAGGATCGTGCCGAAGCCGAGCGGCGCCAGGGGTATCACGCCGGGTTGCGGCGGCGGGGGCGGCGGCGGATAGCCGTAGCCGTACGGCGGGCCCGGCGGGCCTGGGGGATACGTCATGCGGGACACCGTATCGGGGGCTGACATGTACCCCCATGAGCGGTGCTGTGTACGCTCGTACACATGGGATACGGACTGCTCGCGGGCGCCATCGCGGCGGAGATACTCGCCACCACCTCGATGAAGTACAGCGAGGGCTTCAGCAGGCTCTGGCCCTCCCTCCTCACCGGCGCCGGCTACCTCGTCTCCTTCCTGCTCCTCTCCCGGGCGCTCAAGACGCTCCAGATCGGCACCGCCTACGCCATCTGGTCCGGGGTCGGCACCGCCGTCGTCGCCCTCATCGGCTACCTCCTCCTCGGCGAGGCCCTGGGCGCCGCCAAGATCGCCGGAATCCTCCTGATCATCGCCGGGGTCGTCGTCCTCAACCTCGGCGGCGCGCACTGATGGCACGGCCCCGCAGACACGACCCCGACCGGCGCGAGCGGATCGTCGACGCCGCCCTCACCGTCGTCGGCCGCGCCGGGATCGCCGGCCTCAGCCACCGCACGGTGGCCGCCGAGGCCGACGTGCCGCTCGGCTCCACCACGTACCACTTCGCCTCCCTCGACGAACTCCTCGTCGCGGCCCTCCGCCGGGTCAACGGCACCTTCGGCGCCCGCCTCCGGCAGGCACCCGAGATCGCCGCGCCCGACCTGGCCGCCGGCCTGGCCGCGCTCATGGGGGAGTGGCTGTCCGCCGAACGCACCGGGGTGGAGCTGGAGTACGAGCTCTACCTCGCCGCCCTGCGCCGCCCCGCCCTGCGCCCCGTCGCCGCCGAGTGGGCCGACGAGGTGGTCTCCGCCCTCGCCCCGCGCACCGGACCCGTCACCGCCCGCGCCCTGGTCGCCCTCATGGACGGCATCAGCCTCCAGGCGCTGCTCACCGGCGTCCCGTACGACGAGGGGTACGCCCGGGAGATGCTGGCCCGGATCCTGAACGAAGACCCGAAACGGCAGGCCGGGACCTTGTCGGAACCGCCCACGGACCCGACCGACACCTGAGACCGGTTGGCCCGCGCCGGGGCCCGCCCGTTAGGTTTTCCGTCATGACCACTGCTCCTCGCACCACCGGCGCCGTCGCCGCCGGCCTCGCCACCATCGCCGGCGACGGCACCGTCCTCGACACCTGGTTCCCCGCCCCCGAGCTGACCGACGCCCCCGGCCCCGCCGGCACCGAGCGCCTCGGCCCCGACGAGGCCGTCAACGCCCTCGGCGAAGGCGCCGCCAAGGCCCTCGGCGTGGACGCCCGCCGCGGCGTCGAGGTGGTCGCCGTCCGCACCGTCATCGCCTCGCTCGACGAGAAGCCGATCGACGCCCACGACGCCTACCTGCGCCTCCACCTGCTCAGCCACCGGCTGGTCAAGCCGCACGGCCAGAGCCTGGACGGCGTCTTCGGCCTGCTCGCCAACGTCGCCTGGACCTCGCTCGGCCCGGTCGCCGTCGACGACATCGAGAAGGTGCGGCTCAACGCCCGCGCCGAGGGCCTGCACCTCCAGGTGACCTCGATCGACAAGTTCCCGCGCATGACCGACTTCGTCGTGCCCGCCGGCGTCCGCATCGCCGACGCCGACCGCGTCCGCCTCGGCGCCCACCTCGCCGCCGGCACCACCGTCATGCACGAGGGCTTCGTCAACTTCAACGCCGGCACCCTCGGCACCTCCATGGTCGAGGGCCGCATCTCCGCCGGCGTCGTCGTCGGCGACGGCTCCGACATCGGCGGCGGCGCCTCCACCATGGGCACCCTCTCCGGCGGCGGCAACGTCGTCATCTCGATCGGCGAGCGCTGCCTGATCGGCGCCGAGGCGGGCGTCGGCATCGCGCTGGGCGACGAGGTCGTCGTCGAGGCCGGTCTGTACGTCACCGCCGGCACCCGGGTCACCATGCCCGACGGCCAGGTCGTGAAGGCCCGCGAGCTCTCCGGCGCCTCGAACATCCTCTTCCGCCGCAACTCGGTCACCGGCGCCGTCGAGGCCCGCCCGAACAACGCGGTCTGGGGCGGGCTCAACGACATCCTGCACAGCCACAACTGATCAGGCGTCGAACAGCGCCTCGTGCGCCGCGCGCAGCCCGTCGGCCGCCTCCCGGCCGGCGGGCCGCAGCGGTTCGCGCACCGGGCCGCCGAGGAGCGCCTTCACGGTCACCGTGCCCGGCAGGCCCGAGGCCATCATCAGCTCGACCAGCGGCAGGAGCTCGGCGTTGAGGCGGGCCGCGCGGGCGGTGTCGCCCGCGTCGAAGGCGTCCAGGACCGCGCGCGTCCGCCGCGGCGCCACGTTCGCCACCGTACTGACGTATCCGGCGCCGCCCACCGCGTACAGCGGCAGGTTCAGCTCCTCGCTGCCCGAGTAGTACGCGAGCCCGGTCTCCGCGATCAGCCGGGCCGAGCCGAGCAGGTCGTTCGCGCAGTCCTTCACCGCCACGATCCGCGGGTGCCGGGCGAGCCGCCGCATCGTCGCGGGCTCGACCCGGGTGCCGGTGCGGCCCGGGATGTCGTAGACCATCACCGGAAGACCGGTCGCGTCCGCGACCTTCAGGAAGTGCGCCTCGACGGCCTCCTGCGGGGGACGGCTGTAGTACGGGGTGACGACGAGCAGCCCGTCCGCCCCCGCCTCCTCGGCCTGACGCGCCAGCTCCGCGGTGTGCCGGGTGTCGGCCGTGCCCACCCCCGCCAGGACCGAGGGGCCGGGGCCGACGGCCGCGCGGACGGCACGGACGAGCGCGGACTTCTCGGCGTCGGTGGTGGTCGGGGACTCGCCCGTCGTGCCGTTGAGGACCAGACCGTCGCAGCCCTCCGCGACGAGCCGGGCGGCGAGCTCCCCCGCCGCGTCGAGGTCGAGGGCGCCGTCGGCGGTGAACGGGGTGACCATGGCGCACAGGGCGCGCCCGAAGGGGCGTTCGGTGTTCATCCGAGAAGTCTGTGCGCCGATGACCGTGAAGGTCTACTTAGTTCTTCTTGCTTCGAGGATTCAGTTTCTGTGAACGATGGCCCGTCTGGCATGATCGGCCGGGCGCGACAGGGGGACATGGAGAACAGCACAGCATGAGCACACCCAGCACGGCCGCGGAACAGCGCGTCGCACTCGTCACCGGTTCGTCCTCGGGCATCGGAGCGGCCGTCGCCCGGCGGCTCGCCGCCGCCGGCTACCGGCTCGTCGTCAACTCGGCGCGCACGGCCGAAGCCGGCGAGGCCCTCGCCGCCGAACTGCCCGACGCCGTCTACGTCCGGGCCGACGTCTCCGACGAGGCCCAGGCCGCCGCGCTCGTCGCGGCCGCCGTGGAGGCGTACGGCCGCCTCGACCTCCTCGTCAACTGCGCGGGCACCACCCGGTTCATCCCGCACGACGACCTCGAAACCGCCACGCCCGAGGTCTGGCGCCACCTCTACGACGTCAACGTCATCGGCGTCTGGCAGACCGTCACCGCCGCCGTCCCGCACCTGCGGAAGACCCGCGGCACCATCGTGACGATCTCCTCCCAGGCCGGCGTCCGGCCGGGCGGCAGCTCCATCCCGTACGCCGTCTCCAAGGCCGCCGTCAACCACATGACGAAGCTCCTCGCCAAGACGCTCGGCCCCGACATCCGCGTCAACGCGGTCGCGCCCGGCCTCATCGACACCCCCTGGTTCGACGGGGTGGAGGGCGCCGACGCCGCCAAGGAGCACGTGGCCGGGGCCGTCCCGCTGCGCCGGGTCGGCCGCCCTGAGGACATCGCCGGGGCCGTCTTCGACCTCGCCCACGCCTCGTACATCACGGGTGAGGTCCTCCTCGTCGACGGCGGAGGCCACCTGCTCGGCTAGGGCTGTCCGGCCCTGATCCGCCGGGCAGGCCCTAGAGGGCCCGCTTGAAGCCGTCGTGGCTGCGCGCGAAGCCCAGCGAGGCGTAGAAGCGGTGGGCGTCCGTCCGCCGCTTGTCGCTGGTCAGCTGGACGAGCGCGCAGCCACGCTCCTTCGCCCGCGCCACGGCCAGGTCCATCAGCTCCCGGCCGAGCCCGCCGCCGCGCCGGTCGGCCCTGATCCGGACCGCCTCGATCAGGGCCCGCTCGGCGCCGCCCTTGCCGAGGCCCGGGATGTAGGTGGCCTGGAGGCAGCCCAGGACGAGCCCGTCGTCCACCAGGACGAGCATCTCGTTGCGGGGATCGGCCCCTATGTCCGCGAAGGCCCGCTCGTACGCCTCGGTGACGATCACCGAGGACGGGTCCACGACCCGGTCCTCGTCGGCGAGCAGGGCGAGGACGGCGGGCAGTTCGGCGCGGGTGGCCGGGCGAAGGATCATGGAACTCATGGCAGGGAGTCTCCCATGACGAAACCCCTTGACCTCAACCATGGTTGAGGGAGGAGGGTCGGGTCATCCGCACCGAACAGGCAGCAGGAGGAGACCTTCCATGAACGCCGTCGCACACCCCGACGCCCGCCCCGACCTCCACCGTCCCGGAGTCGGCGCCGTCCTCGTCAGCACCTGGCGGGTCGGCACCCCCGAGCGCCAGCGCGCCGCCGTCGAGGCCATCCGGAAGGCCTGGGAGAGCCGTCCGTGGCCGGACCTCGGCCTGCTCTCGTACAGCGTCGCCACCGGGACCGACGGGGACACGCTGCTGCACTACTCGCAGTGGACCGAGGAGCAGGCCTACGAGGACTTCGTCCGCACCTACCGCGACGACCGGAACGCCGAGATCGACGCCGCCGTGCCCGGCATCGAGCGGGTCGAGCTCCGCCGCTACGCGCCGATCCACCGGTCCGCCGTCCGCGGCGGGACGGGCACGGGGGAGCTGCCCGGGATCGTCGTGGTCGCCGAGGCCGATTTCGACGGGCCCGTCGCCGGGCGCCGGGAAGCCTGGGTGGACGGCGTGTGCACGGCCCTGGACGAGGACGCGGCGACGCGGCGGCGGACCGGCGGGACCGGCGCCCACTTCCATCTGTCCACCGACGGGGTCCGGGTCCTGAACTACGCCGAGTGGGAGAGCGAGCAGGCCTACGAGGAGTGGGCGGCGGACGACGCCGGGCAGAGCGAGGCCTGGCAGCGGGTGCACCACCACCCGGCGCTCGTGGGCGGCCGGGTGATGCGGTACACGCCCGCGCTCAGCCTGAGCGCGGGCGTGTGACGGGGCGGGCCGTCAGGGGCGGAAGCGCAGGACCTGCGGGTCGTGGTCGCTGTCCTGGTCGGCGAACTCGGCGTTGATGTGCACGCTGTCGTACTCGAAGTGGTGCACGCCCGGGCTGGTCAGGATCTGGTCGAGGACCTGGCTGTTGCCCTGGTAGACGTACGAGTAGCGCTCGCTCTCCGGCAGCGACAGCATCGCCGGGTAGAGCGCGCCGCCGTCCGTCATCGCCTGCGTGGTGCCCGAGAACTCGAAGTCGTTCATGTCGCCGACCACGAGCACGTTCGCCTGCTTGTCGACGGCCTCGATGTCCTTGACGAAGGCGTTGACGGCCTGCGCCTGGAGCAGTCGCTTGGCGTCGGAGGAACGGTTCGGCGGCTGGTGGTGGGAGACGATCGACTCGTCGCCGCCCTTCGAGGTGAGGTGGTTAGCGACCACGATCACCGTGCGGCCGCGGAAGCGGAACTCGCCCGCGAGCGGCTTGCGGCTGCTCTCCCAGGCGCTGTTCGCCGGGTCGATGCGGCCGGGGGAGACGGTGAGGTGGGCGTCGCCCTTCGTGCCGGTGACGGCGACCGGGGTGGTGGCGTCGCCGCCCGGGCGGTCCACGAAGGAGACCCGCTCGGGGTTGAAGAGGAAGACCTGACGGATGTTGCCGCCGGGCTCGCCGCCGTCCTTGCCGTTCTGCGGGTCGATCGAGCGCCACTCGTACGCCGGGCCGCCGGCCGCCACGATCGCGTCGGTGAACTTCTTCACCGTCTGGTCGGCGGCGACGGTGCCGTCGTTCTTGGCGCCGTTGTTGTCCTGGATCTCCTCCAGGGCGACGACGTCGGGCGAGGAGAGGTTCTCGACGACCGCCTTCGCGAGCGCGTCGAACTTCTCCTGCGGGTCGGTCGGGTCGAGGTTCTCGACGTTGTACGTGGCGACCGCCAGCTCGTTCTTGTGCTGGCGGTCCGTCACCTCGCGCTCCAGGCCGCCGTCCTCGTGCTCGCCGAGGGTGCGGGCCACCAGCGTGTAGCCGCCGAACTGGTTGAAGTCGAGCGGGCCCTCGGTGGTGCCGGTCAGCCAGTCGCCGACGTTCGCCTTGGGGAAGGGCTGCTGCGAGATCGGGGCGAGCTGCTGGATCTGGAGCCGGCCGGTGTTCTGGGACTCGTACGAGCCGTAGACCGTGCCGCCGCGCTCGTCGTCGTTCTCCCAGGGCTTCACCGTCACCCACAGCTCGGAGTACGGGTCGGTGGCGCCGACCACGCGCGAGGAGCCGATCTCGACGTTCATGCCCTCAAGGGACTCGTAGTAGTCCAGGGCGTACGTCTCGGGGTCCAGGGTCAGGCCGTTGACCGAGCCGCCCGCGGCCGGGTCGCCCTCGGGGGCGTACTCCTCGGGGACCGACTCGTCCGAGACCGTCACCGGGGCCGGGACCGCGTTGCCCTTCGAGAGGACCGTGACGACCGGCTTCGAGATCTGGGTCAGCGACTGGTTGCCCGAGGTCAGGCCGCCGGGGACGTACTCGGTGACGGTGCCGTTCAGGCGGACCGCGTCGCCGACGGCGACGGTGGGGGCGGAGCTCGTGAAGACGAAGACGCCCTCGCTGGTGGCCGGGTCCGCGTCGGCTTCCGGGTCCTGGATCCAGAATCCACGGGAGCCGTAGGTGCGGACGCCGGTGACGACGCCCGTCACGCCGGTGACCTGCTTGCCGACGAGGGGGGAGACGCGCGTCGTGCCCTGGATGTCGTGGATGCGGACGCCGGCGGCGGCGTCCTCCGCGGCGGCGTTCGCCGAACCCGCGAGCAGACCGGAGGCGAGGGCGGCGGCGACGACGGCGGAGACCGCGGCGGATCTCGGTATGGAGGAAGACATCAGAGGCTCCGAGGGTGCTTGGAGGAACGGCAGATGAATCTACGCGCGTCAATCTCTTGTGAGAGCAGTGCACTTGTCAAGAGTCGACGGGTGTACGAAGGCTGACGGATCCATGAACCGACGGACGCGGTCCCGGATGCGTCTACCCTGAGGACGCTCGCCGAGCCCGCGGGAAGCCACGGCCGGCGGCCGGCGGAGCCCCTTCCGCCTTCACCGCTTCACCTACGTACGCGTCGAGGAGACCCCCCACATGTCAGCGGAGCACCCCACCCTTCCCCCCGTTCGGCTGCGTGCGGACGCGGAGCTGGCGCGGGACGCCCTGGCCGCCCCCCTCCTCGCCCAGGCCGTACGGCTCGCCCGCTGGGCCGGCCCCGAGACCCGGGTCGACGCGGGCGGCGAGCTCGTCGACGAGCAACTCCCCGATGCCGCCGAGGTGCTGGGCCTCGCCGACGACGAGGACGGCGAGACCTGGGCCGGCGACGCCTGGCGGCTCGCCGTCGACACCGGGCTCGTCGCCGTCGAGGACGGCGAGGAGGGCGAGGACGCCGAGCTCCCCGGCAAGGCCGGGCCCGGCGAGAACCTCGCGCTGGTCACGGGCGGTTCGCCGCAGGACGTCCTCGGCCTCTGGCTGGACGGCTTCGACGCCGTCTTCGCCGACGCCGTCGCCCCCGTCCTCGACGACCTGGACGCGATCGTCGGCGAGGACGGCGAGATCGACTTCGACGCGCTCGACTGGGACCCCGAGGCGGAGGCCGACTTCCTCGAAGGCGTCCTCGGCAACCTCTACCTGCTGACCGTCAGCGAGGGCGGCGCCGGCGAAGGCCCCGTACCGCTGCCCGCGCTCGCCGCGTCGATGGTCGTCCCCGACGACATGGGCGAGCCCACCGACGACGTCCTGGAGCAGGTCTCGGACGCGATGATGCGGCTCGACGAGCAGTTCCGGCTGCTCGAACCGATCGGGCTCGTCGAGTACCAGCCCGTCGACGAGGCCCTCATGGCCGAGGAGGGCGAGGAGCCCGCGCCGCCCGTCGACGACGAGGACGTCACCCGCTACGGCATGGTCCGGCTCACCCCGCTCGGGCTCTACGGCGTCCGCGCCCGGATGCTGGAGGCCGGCGTCGACGCGCCCGCCGTCGGCGACCTGACGGAGCAGGGCGCCGACGCGCTCCTCACCGGGATCGCCGGCTACCCGCAGGCCGCGGCCCGCGAGGAGACCGCCGCGTGGCTGGCCGGCCGCGACGCGCTCGGCGCGGCCCGCGAGCTGCTGCACGCCGCCCGGGGCGCCGACGCCGGCTCCCCGCTCCGCCGCCTCCACTGCCAGCAGACCCTCTCCCTCGTGGGCGCCGAGGCCGAGCCCGCCGTCCGCGAAGTCCTGGACGACGCCGAACTCGGCGGCCTCGCCCGGGTCTGGCTCGCCGAGCGCGGCGCGGCGGACGTGCCCGCGCCGCCGGAGTCGATGATCTTCTGGCTGGCCATCGACACGATCGCGGCCCAGCTCGACTCGGACGGCGACCTGGAGGAGCTCCAGGAGCTCATCGAGGGCCTCACCGGCCGCCACGGCGGCTTCTTCGAGGCGGCCTGGCGCGTGGAGCACCCGGCGACGGCGGAGGTCCTGGAGGCGATGGGCCGCCTGCACCGCGACAAGACGGCGGCGAAGGAGGCCCGCAAGGCGGCGTTCAAGGCGAGGTCCCGCTCGGGCTCCTGAGACCGGGTCACTGACGCGGGGCGCCCCCGGTCCCTCGGGCGGGCCGCCCGTACGGGCCCGGGCGGTAGGGCCCGGCGTGCCGCCCGTACAGGCCCGGGCGGTAGGGCCCGGCGTGCCGCCCGGCACGGCGTCCTGTGGTGTTCCCGTGGCGTTCAGGCGGAGTTCGTCGGCGCACGGGAGGGTGGCCCGCGAGATTCGGACACCACAGGGAGAGCCCATCATGCCGCTGAACCGCAGAGAGTTCGCCAAGCAGTCCGCCGCCGCCGGTGCGGGGCTCGCCCTCACCGGTGTCGTCGGGGCTCTCGCCACCGCGCCCGAGGCGCTCGCGTCCGACGAGCCGGAGGTGTCCGGGGCGGGCCGCGGTCACACGTCCGTGCTCGGGTACGGCCCGCTGGTCGCCGACCCCGACGGGATGCTCGCGCTGCCCGAGGGGTTCTCGTACCGCGTCATCACCCACAGCGGTGAGACGCGCCTCGAGTCCGGCGAGTTCACCCCCTCCAACCACGACGGCACGGCCGCCTTCGGCGGGCCGCGCGGCGCCACGTACCTGGTCAACAACCACGAGCTCAAGGGCCCCCGCGCCACGTGGGCCCACCCCGTCCCGCTCACCGAGGGCCTCGTCTACGACCCGGCCGCGGCCGGCGGCTGCACCGTCGTCGAGGTGCACCGCGACGGCACCGTCGCCGAGTGGGTCGGCCTCGCCGGCACCTCCACCAACTGCGCGGGCGGCCGCACCGCCTGGGGCACCTGGCTGACCGGCGAGGAGACCGAGGACCTGGCCGGCAAGAACGGCATGACCAAGGACCACGGCTACATCTTCGAGGTCGACCCGCACGACCGCCGCGCCAACCTCGCCCCGAAGCCGGTCAAGGCCTTCGGCCGCTACGCCCACGAGGCCGTCGTCGTCGACCCCAAGCGCGGCCACGCCTACCTCACCGAGGACGCCGCCGGCCCCAACGGGCTCCTCTACCGCTGGGTGCCGCCGCAGGACTTCGAGCACGGCCGCGGCAGGCTCCGCACCCTCGCCGACGACGCCGGCGCGCTCCAGGCCTTCAAGTGCATCGACTCCTCGGGCCGCTTCGTGGACGACCTGTCCCGCGCCACCCGGATCGGCACCGTCTACGGCGTCGACTGGATCGACGTCCCCGACCGCGACGCCCGCACCACCTCCGTCCGCAAGCAGTTCACGGACGGCCAGGTCACCCGCGCCCGCAAGCTGGAGGGCATGTGGTGGGGCGACGGCGGCGCGTACATCGTCTCCTCCTACGCGCGCGAGGAGAGCCCCGGCGCCGCGCACGACGGCCAGATCTGGTTCTACGACCCGAAGCGCCGCACCCTCACCCTCAAGGTGCTCCTCGGCGTGAACGCCACCCCGGACGAGGACGGCGCCTTCGACGGCCCCGACAACATCACCGTCTCCCCGTACGGCGGTCTCGTCATCGCCGAGGACGGCGAGGGCGTCCAGCACCTCTTCGGCGCGACCGACTCGGGCCGCACGTACCCCATCGCCCGCAACGACCTCAACGACAGCGAGTTCACCGGCGTGACCTTCTCGCCCGACGGCGACACGCTGTTCGCCAACATCCAGACCCCGGGCATCATGGTCGCGATCACGGGTCCCTGGCGCCGCCAGCCCCGTCGTTGAGGCTTGAACTGATCTCTGGTCAGGTCCATGGGCTGACATCTAACATGTCAGTCCATGGACGCACTGCGGCCCGTGGGCCGGACCCTGCTGCGTGACCGGGCCTACGAGGCGCTGCGCGAGGCCATCGTGCGCGGCGAGCTCGCCCCCGGCGCCCCGCTGAAGGACGCCGATCTCGCCGAACGGCTCGGGCTCTCGCGCGCACCCGTGCGCGAGGCCCTGGCCCGGCTCGGCGCCGAGGGGCTCGTCGAGTCCAAGCCGCAGAGCTACACCCGGGTCACCCGGCCGGTCAGCCGGGTCGTCCGGGACGCCGCCTCGGTGGTGCGGGTGATGCACGAGCTCGCCGCCAGGACCGGGGTGCCGCTGCTCGGCCCCGAGGGCATCCGGACCATGCGCGAGGCCAACGAGCGCTTCGCGGCGGCCGTCCGCGCCTCCGACGTGGAGGCCGCGCTCGCCGCCGACGACGAGCTGCACCAGGTCCTCGTCGTCGCCAGCGGCAACCACGCCGCCGCCGCCACGATCGCGCGCTACACCCCGCTGATCCGCCGCGTCGAGCGGCGGCTCTTCGGTGACGCCGGGAGCTGCGGATCGGCCGAACTGCACGCCCGGCTCATCGAGGCGTGCGCGGCGGGGGACGCGGACGAGGCGGTACGGGTCACCACGGAGATCTGGGCCGCGCTCGAACAACTCGCGGACGACGCGATCGAGGTGGCCGAGGTCACGGGCATCGGCCCGCCGCCGGCCGCGGGCGGCGGGGAACCCGCGGGCGGGAGGCCATCCGGGGACCGCGAGCCCGGCACGGAGAAGCCCGTGCTTGAGCGGCCCGTGCTTGAGCGGCCCGTGCTTGAGCGGCCCGTGCCCGAGAGGCCCGTGCCCGAGCGGCCCGTGCCCGAGCGGCCCGTGCCCGAGGAGCCCGTGCCCTCCGAGCCCGCGGCTCCGTAGCGCCGCAGCGCGTCCAGGACTGTCGAACCGTCGCCGCACTCACCAGGGAGCCGCTTTGCCGATCAACGACTTCGACCGCTACCCGCTCCTCTTCGGACCCTCCCCGGTCCACCCGCTCGAACGGCTGACCCACCACCTCGGCGGCGCCACCCTGTGGGCCAAGCGCGAGGACTGCAACTCCGGCGTCGCGTACGGCGGGAACAAGACCCGCAAGCTGGAGTACCTGGTCGCCGACGCGCTCGCCCAGGGCTGCGACACCCTCGTCTCCATCGGCGGCGTCCAGTCCAACCACACCCGCCAGGTCGCCGCCGTCGCCGCCCGCGCCGGACTCAAGTGCGTCCTCGTCCAGGAGAGCTGGGTCGACTGGCCGGACGCCGTCTACGACAAGGTCGGCAACATCCTCATCAGCCGCCTCGCGGGGGCGGACGTGCGCCTGGTGAAGGCCGGGTTCGGCATCGGCTTCAAGGAGAGCTGGGAGCAGACCCTGCGGGAGGTCGAGGAGGGCGGCGGGAAGCCGTACGCGATCCCCGCGGGCGCCTCCGACCACCGGCTCGGCGGTCTCGGCTTCGCGAACTGGGCCTACGAGGTGGCCGAACAGGAGCGGGAGCTCGGCGTCTTCTTCGACACGGTCGTCGTCTGCTCGGTGACCGGCTCCACCCAGGCCGGCATGGTCGCGGGCTTCGCCGCGCTCGCCGAGGAGGGCGGCCCGGCCCGGCGGATCATCGGCATCGACGCCTCCGCGAAGCCCGTCCCGACGCACGAGCAGATCACCCGGATCGCCCGGGACACCGCCGCCCTCATCGGCGTCGAGCGCGAGGTGACGGCGGCCGACGTCGAGCTGGACGAGCGCTACCACGCCGGGGTGTACGGCATCCCGGACGAGGCCACCCTCGACGCGATGCGGCTCGCCGCCCGCACCGAGGGCATGGTCACCGACCCCGTCTACGAGGGGAAGTCGATGGCGGGCCTGGTCGACCTGGTGGGCCGGGGAGAGATCGGCCGTGACTCGACCGTGCTCTACGCCCACCTCGGCGGCCAGCCCGCCCTCAACGCCTACAGCGCGCTGTTCTGAGAGGCGCCGGCCCCGCCCGGAGCGCCCGGGCGGGGCCGGCCTCCCCTCACAGCGCCTGGGCGGCCGGCTTCACCATGCCCCGGACGGTCCGCGACTTCACGAACTCGCCCATCGCCGTCATCTCCCACTCGCCGGAGAACTGCTTGATCAGCTTGGCCATCATCACGCCGGTCTGCGGCTCCGCCGTGGTCAGGTCGAAGCGGACCAGCTCCTCGCCCGTCGTCGCGTCGAGCAGCCGGCAGTAGGCCTTGGCGACCTCGGTGAACTTCTGGCCGGAGAAGGAGTTGACCGTGAAGACCAGGCCCGTGGCGTCGGCCGGGAGGCGGCCGAGGTCGACCGTGATCACCTCGTCGTCGCCCGCGCCCTCGCCGGTGAGGTTGTCGCCGGAGTGCTTGATCGAGCCGTTCAGGATGGACAGCTTGCCGAAGTAGCAGCTGTCCAGGTGGTTGCGCTGCGGGCCGTACGCGATGACGGAGGCGTCCAGGTCGATGTCCTTGCCCCGGTAGGCGGGCTCCCACCCGAGGCCCATCCGCACCTGGGAGAGCAGCGGGCGGCCGCCCTTGACCAGGGACACCGTCTGGTTCTTCTGGAGGCTGACCCGGCCCTTGTCGAGGTTGATCTTGCCGGTCGAGACGGGCGCGGCGGCGGGGGGAGCGGCCGGGGCCGGGGGCATGGAGGCCGTGACGCGCGGGTCCACCGGGGCGGCGGGCGGCGCGGGCGGCACCGGCGGGGCGACCGGGGCCGCGGCGACGGGCGGGGCGACGGGCGCGGGGGCCGGGGCGACGGGCGGGGCGACGGGCGCGGGGGCCGGGGCGGCGGCGGGCTCGTCGTCCACCGAGACGCCGAAGTCCGTCGCGATGCCGGCCAGCCCGTTCGCGTACCCCTGGCCCACCGCGCGGGCCTTCCACGCGCCGTTCCGCAGGTAGATCTCGACGACCACGAGCGCCGTCTCGGTGGCCAGCCGCGGCGGCGTGAACGTGGCGATCACGGTGCCGTCGTCCGCGTTCCGGATGGTGGCCGTCGGCTCGATGCCCTGGAAGGTCTGGCCGGCGGCGTCCGGGCTCGCCGTGACGACGATCCGCTCGATGCCGGCGGGGAGGGCGCCGGTGTCCACCAGGATCGCGTCGGGCGCGGCCCCGGCGCCGGAGCGGTAGGTGACACCGGGCCCGGCCGGCTGGTTGTAGAAGATGAAGTCGTCGTCCGAGCGCACCTTGCCGTCAGCGCCGAGCAGCAGGCCCGAGACGTCGAGCCGCACGGGCGCGGCCACGTCCACCGCCACGCGCGCGGCGGTGAGAGGGATGTTCGAGCCGGGGGTCATAGCGGTCATGCCAGGGGTAACGATCCGGCCCCCTTTGCCGTTCCCTTACCGACGACCGGTTCGGCCACCCCGGTGACGGGGGCCATTCCCGGTCAGATCCGTCATATGAATATTCTTTCGACCCATGGGTGCAGTGGGGGCCGCGGGCGGCGCGGGGACATCGGGCGGGAGCTCGTTCCGGACGGAGGACGTGGACGAGGCCCGCGAGGAGCTCGACGCGCGGTACTACGCGAACCGCATGGCCGTCGTCGACGGGGAGCGGCGCCCCTTCGCGGCCCGCTTCGACACCGTGTCGCTCGGGCCGCTGGTCATCGGCGACCTCAGCTGCGGCGCCGATGTGCGGATGAGCTTCGGCGAGCTCGGCGCGTACCACCTCAACGCGCCCATGAGCGGAACGATGGAAATGCGCCAGGGCGGTAGCTCGCGGATCGTCGCGACGCCCGCCGAGGCGCTGCTCCTCGACCCGGCCGGCGACACCTTCCTCGACCGCTGGAGCGGGGACTGCCGGACCCTGTCCGTGAAGGTCGGGGCGACCGAACTGCGCGACCGCCTCGAACAGCTGATGGGCCGTGCCCCGCGCGGTCCGCTCGCCTTCGCGCCCCGCCTGGACATCACGCGCGGCCCCGGCCTGAGCTGGGTGCGCTTCGCCCGCCAGGTCGCCGCCGAGGCGCTCGCCGGGGAGGGTCTCGCCACGCACGAGCTGGTCGCGAGGCCGCTCCAGGAGGCGCTGCTCAACGGGCTGCTGCTCGCCGCCGAGCACCCCTGGCGCCAGGCGCTCGCCCACCCGGGTGAGGCGCGGCGCCCGGCCCCGGTCAAGCGCGTCATGGACGCGGTGCGGGAGCGCCCCGAGCACCCGTTCACGACCACCGAACTCGCGACCCTGGCCCGGGTGAGCGTGCGCCGCCTCCAGGAGTCCTTCCGCGAGTACGTGGGGATGTCACCGATGGCGTACGTGCGGGAGGTCCGGCTCGACCGGGTCCGCGAGGAGCTGCGGGCGGCCGCGCCGGACGAGGTGAGCGTGAGCGAGGTGGCCTGGCGCTGGGGCTTCGCCCACCCGGGCCGGTTCGCGGCCCGCTACCGGGAGCGGTTCGGCGAGTCCCCGTCCCGGACGCTGCGGGCGGGCGCCTGACGGGTCGCTGGGCGGCCGTGGGGCGGGCGCCTGGCCGGGGTCGGGGGCGGGGCGCATGAGCGACGACAGGAAGCGGGCGCCCGATCGGGAACGGAGCACGAGCCCGCCACCGGGAGGGGCGCACAGTGCGCTTCCGCGCGCGCATCGACCCACCGCGCATTCCGGACAGGTGCCGCGTTCCGCGGCTCGCGATGATCATCCGCCCGGCCTACGGTGAGCAGGTCAGGCGCGCAAGCCCCGCGCCCGTGACCCGGGCCCCGGCCGGCTCCCCCGTATCAGTCCGGCCGGGTCCTGCGTATCCACGTGCTCCGCGCTCAGTGCGGCCAGCGCGGCGCGTCCGCGCAGAACCGGCCGCCCACGTACAGGTCGTCGGGGCTGCCCTCGGCCAGGAGGCCCTGCTCGGCGACGATCTTCTCCGCGTACACCTCCGCGTCGTCCTCGGGCGCGTACCCGAGCGCCCGGGCCGTCGAGAGGTCCCACCACGCGCGCGTGTTGGCGGACGAGCCGTACACGACCGTGTGGGCCACGTCCTCGGCGGTGAGCGCCGCGTGCACGAGACGGGCGCAGTCGGCGGGGCTGAGCCACGTCGAGAGCATCCGTACCGAGGTGGGCTCCGGGAAGCAGGAGCCGATGCGCAGGGACACGGTCTCGATCCCGTGCCGGTCCCAGTAGAGCTGGGCCAGGCCTTCGCCGAAGCCCTTGGACAGGCCGTAGAAGGTGTCGGGCCGGTGCGGGGTGCCGACCGGGACCGGCGGCTCGCCCTCGCGCGGGCGCCGGGTGAAGCCGACCGCGTGGTTGCTGGAGGCGAAGACCACGCGCCGGACGCCCTCCTCGCGCGCGGCCTCGTAGAGGTGGTGGGTGCCGGCGATGTTGGCGGCGAGGATCTTCTCGAAGTCGGCCTCCAGGGAGATGCCCGCCAGGTGCACGATCGCGTCGACGCCCCGGACCGCCTCGCGCAGCGCCGCGCGGTCCGCGAGGTCGGCGCGGATCGCGTCGGGAGCGCCCGGCACGGGGCTGACGTCCAGGAGGCGGAGCTCGTGGCCGTACGCGGGCAGCAGCTCCCGCATCATCGTGCCGACGCCCCCGGCGGCGCCGGTGAGCAGGACGGTGCGCGGTGCGGTCATGGCGCGGTCTCCTCGGTCGAGTGGCGTGCGCACGGGCGGTGTTCACCACCCCGGGCACGCTAGGAAGGCGCCCGACGGAGCGTCAAGCACCGTGACGGAGATGCGCGACCGCCTTGACCGGCGAGGCCCTAGGAGGCGTCCGGCAGGGACGCGAGGAGGCGCTGGGCCGAGGCGCGGGTGTCGGCGACGTGGGTGCGGGCCAGGGCCTCCGCGCCGTCCTCGTCGCGGTCGCGGACCGCCTCGTACAGCCGCTCGTGCGCCCCGCACATCGGCTCGCCGTCCGCCTGCGCCGAGGTGAGCCGGAAGAGCCGGCGCAGCCGGGAGTCGAGCGGGGTCATCAGGTCCATCAGGAGCGGGTTCCCGGAGAGTTCGACGATGTGGCGGTGGAAGTCGGCGTTGAGCGAGACGGCCTCGCGCAGCCGCCCGGACTCCGCCGCCCTCGCCCGCCGCATGGTCTCCCTCGGCACCGGGCACGTCCGCTCCCACGTCGACGTCGACCCCGGCACCGGCCTCGACCACCTGCACGCCCTCCTCGGCGTCCGCGAGAGGTTCCGCGGCCGGCTCGGCATCCAGCTCGTCGCCTTCCCGCAGTCCGGGGTCGTCGCCGCGCCCGGCGTCGCCGACCTCCTCGACGCCGCCCTCGCCGACGGCGCCGACCTCGTCGGCGGCCTCGACCCCGTCGGCTTCGACGGCGACGCCGCCGGCCAGCTCGACATCGTCTTCGGCCTCGCCGAGCGCCACGGCAAGGGCATCGACCTGCACCTCCACGACGGCGGCGAGACCGGCACCGCCCAGCTGCGGGACATCGCCGCCCGCACCGCCGCCCTCGGCCTCGGCGGCACGGTCGCCGTCAGCCACGCCTACGCCCTCGGCGACGTCGACGACACCGAACTCGGCCGCACCGCCACCGCCCTCGCCGCCGCCGGGGTCGCGATCATGACCAACGGCCCGAGCGGCCCCGTCCCGCCCGTCCTGCGGCTGCGCGAGCACGGCGTCCGGGTCTTCGCCGGCTCCGACAACATCCGCGACACCTGGTGGCCCTACGGCACCGCCGACATGCTCGAACGCGCCACGATCGTCGGCCTCAGGACCGGCCTCATGACCGACCCCGAACTGTCCGTCGCCGCCTCCCTCGTGACCGGCGAGGCCGCCGCCGCGCTCGGCCTCACCGACTACGGCCTCGCCCCCGGCGCCCGCGCCGACCTCGTCGCGGTCGCCGCCGGCTCCGTCGCCGAAGCCGTCGCCGCCCACCCCCGCCGGCTGCTCGTCCTGCACGCCGGGAAGGTCGTCGGCCCCTTCGCCGACGACGACTACCCGACGCTCGTCCCGTCCGCGTTCGGCCCGACCGCCGGAGGGGCCGCGTGAGCACCGACACCTCGTCCCGTACGACTCCTTCGACGCAGGGCGCGGGAGCCCCTGGCGCCGGCAGGGCGCGGGTCCGTTGTGCCCACCCTCCCCCAAGCTCTCGGCCTCGCTCGAGCAGGGGGGACCCCCATCGCCCCAGCGGAACGATTGCCCACAACGGGGCTCACCACGCAAGGTCCTCCAGCGCGTCCAAGTCCGGGACCTCCGGGACCGCCATCGCCACCGGTTCCGAGCCGTCTGCGCCTACCCTCAGTTCCGCCCAGATCGTCTTGCCGCGTCTGGCATACCGGGTGCCCCAGCGTTCCGCGTACTGGGCGACCAGGTAGAGGCCGCGGCCGCCCTCGTCCGTCGTCGCCGCGTGCCGCAGGTGCGGGGAGGTGCTGCTGCCGTCCGAGACCTCGCAGATCAGGGTCCGGTCGTGGAGGAGCCGTACGCGTACCGGATCCGCCCCGTACCGCACCGCGTTGGTGATCAGTTCGCTGAGGATCAGCTCCGCCGTGAACGCGAGCCCGTCGAGCCCCCACTCCGACAGCTTGGCCGCCGCCGCGTTCCGTACCGGCGACACCGCCGACGGGTCCCGGGGCACCTCCCACTCGGCGATCCGGTCCCGGTCGAGCAGCCGGGTCCGCGCCACGAGGAGCGCGATGTCGTCGCGCGGCGCCGGCGAGAGGAGCGTCGCGAGCACGTCCGCGCAGGCCTGCTCCGGGCTCCGGTCCGCCCGGGCGAGCGTCGTCCGCAGCAGCGCGAGGCCCGTGTCGATGTCCCGACCGTGGTCCTCCAGGAGCCCGTCCGTGAACAGGACCAGCTTGCTGCCCTCCGGCAGCCGCAGCTCCGTCGACTCGAAGGGCACGTCGCCCAGGCCGAGACCGAGGGGCAGACCCGGCGACAGCTCGGGGAACTCGACCCGCCCGTCGGGACCCACGAGCGCCGGACCGGGATGCCCCGCGCTCGCCATCTGGCAGAGCCCGGACGCCGGGTCGTAGATCGCGTACAGACAGGTCGCGCCGGTGATGCCCTCGTCCCGCCGCCGCACCTCACCTGCCGCGCCCTCCGTGTCCCCGCTCTCGATCCGGCCCGTCAGCTCGTCGAGATGGCCGAGCAGCTCGTCCGGCGGCACGTCCAGGGTCGAGAAGTTGTGCACGGCCGTCCGCAGCCGCCCCATGGTCGCCGCCGCGTGCAGCCCGTGCCCCACCACGTCCCCCACCACGAGCGCCACCCGCGCCCCCGGCAGCGGGATCACGTCGAACCAGTCGCCGCCGACCCCCGCCTTCGCCGGCAGATAGCGGTACGCCACCTCCACCGCGCTCTGCTCCGGCAGCACCCGCGGCAGCAGGCTCCGCTGGAGCGTCACCGCCATCGCGTGCTCCCGCGTGAACCGGCGCGCGTTGTCGATCGCGACCGCGGCCCGCGCCGCCAGCTCCTCCGCGAACGACAGGTCCTCCTCCCCGAACGGCTCCGGAGTGTCCGCGCGCCAGAAGTTGGCCATCCCGAGGACCACCCCACGGGCGAGCAGCGGCACCGTGAGGAGCGAGTGCATCCCGTACGCCAGGGCCTGCGCCGCCCCCTCCGGGTCCTGCGCCCGCCAGCCCTCCGCCGCGGCCAGCTCCGGCTCCACCACCGCGTGCCCCGCGTGCAGGGCCTTCGCCATCGGGGTGCTGCGGACGTGGAAATGGACGGTGTCCCCGACCGGCTGCAGGGGCTGGTCCGGCCGCAGCCCGCTCAGCGCCGTCCGCCGCATCTCCGCGGAGGCGGCCGCGCCCTCCGGCGGCTCCTCCCCGCGCAGCACCGGTTCGAGCAGCTCCACCGTCGCGAAGTCCGCGAACCGGGGCACCGCCACCTCCGCCAGCTCCTCCGCCGTCCGTACGACCTCCAGCGTCGTCCCGATCCGCACCCCCGCCTCGTACAGCAGCTGCAACCGCCCGCGGGCCACCGCCGCCCGGCCGGTCACGGCCGCCAGCTCGGTGGTGTCCCGCATCGTCATCACGCACCCGGACTCCGAACCGTGCGCCAGCGTGGGCCGCACGCTCACCGCGAGCAGTCGGTCGCCCGCCCGGTGCACCTCGTCCGTCGCGGACCGCCCCGACTCCAGGAGTTCGACCGTCCGCGGATCGAGCCCGAGCTCCGAGACGTGCCGTGCCTCCGCCTCCGCCGAGAGACCGAGCAGCCGGCGCGCCTCGTCGTTCGCGAGCAGCAGCCGGTGGTCGGCGCCCACGATCAGCACCCCTTCGCGCACCGCGTGGAGCACCGCCTCGTGGTGCTCCTTCATCCGGGTCATCTCCGCCGGCCCGAGCCCGTGCGTCTGCCGCCGCAGCCGCCGGCTCACCAGCGCCGCCCCGCCCACGGCCGCCGCGAGCGCGCCGCCCGCCGCGCCGATGAGCAGCGGCAGCCGGTCCTGCACCGAGTGCGCGATGCTCTCCACCTCGATGCCGCTGCTGACCAGGCCGACGATCCGGCCCTTGTCGTCCACCACCGGGACGACGGCCCGCACGGCGTCGTTCGGCGCGCCCCGGAACAGCTCGGTGTACGCCTCGCCCTTCACCGCCGCCCGGGAGAGGTCCCCGGTCGCCTTCTGGCCGATCAGCTCCGGCTGCGAGTCCGTGTACCGCACCCCGGAGGGGCTCAGGACCGCGATGAAGTCCACGCCCGTGGCCTTCCGGGTCGCCTCGGCCCGGCTCTGCAGCTCCGCCGTCGGATTCGGCGAGGTCAGCGCGGCGTCGATGCCGGGCGCGTGCGCGAAGGCCTCCGCGACCGCGAGCGAACGGATCCGGGCGTCCCGCTCGGTGTCCCGCCGCTCCTGGTGGAAGACCACGAACGCCGCCACCGCGATCACCAGGAGCGCGATCAGCGCCTCCAGGGCGAACACCTGACCGGCGACGCTCCGCAGCCCCGTGCCCCGGCCCTTCCCGCCCTTCCCCCGGGGCTGTGCGTGCTTCCGGGCCGTCATCCCGTGCTCCTGGCGATCAGGAGCGCCACGTCGTCCGGCGCGCCCGGCCGGCGCAGCGCCCGCAGGAGCACGTCACAGGTCTCCTCCAGCGGCCCGCGCGCCTCGTCGAGGAGGTGGACGAGCAGGTCGAGCCGCTCGTCGATCGCCTCGTGGCGGGTCTCGATCAGACCGTCCGTGTACAGCACCAGACGGTCCCCGGGCCGGAACGGCACCCGGGCCGTACGGAAGACGCCGCCGCCGACGCCCAGCGGCACCCCCGTGGAGAGCCGCACCAGCTCGGCCGGCCCGTCCGCCGGGACCCGGACCGGCGGCAGATGGCCCGCGTTCGCGATCCGGCACCGCTGCCGCACCGGGTCGTGCACGGCGTACAGACAGGTCGCGATGTAGTGCTCAAGGCCCGCCGTGATCCGGTCCAGATGCCGCAGGACCTGCGCCGGGGACAGATCGAGGTCCGCGAACGCGCACGTCGCGGTCCGCAGCCGGCCCATCGTCGCCGCCGCGTCGATCCCGCTTCCCATCACGTCCCCGACGACGAGCGCCGTCTTGTCGTCGGACAGCGCGATCACGTCGTACCAGTCGCCGCCGACCTCGCTCGACGCGTACGCCGGCTGGTAGCGGGCGGCGACCTCCAGGCCCGCCCGCTCCGGGGGAGCCCCCGGCAGCAGACTCCGCTGGAGCGTCACCGCCGAGTTCCGCACGCTCTGGTACCAGCGCGCGTTGTCGATGCTGACGGCCGCGCGGGCCGCCAGCTCCGACGCGAGCAGCACGTCGTCCCCGTCGAAGGGCAGCGCGTTGCGGTCCCGCTTCAGGTCGAGCGCGCCCAGCACCTCGCCGCGCGCGATCAGCGGCACCGCCAGATACGAGTGGACCCCGGCGCGCGCGAGCAGCTCGGCGGCCTCCGGGCTCCGCGCGATCCGCGACAGGTCCCCCGGGCCCACGTGCTCCACCAGGACCGGCAGACCGGTGTGCACGCACCGGGTGACCAGCCGGTCCGCGCCGTACATCGCGACCTCCCCCGGCGGGTCCGCCGCCGGCAGCGCCTCCGTACGGGCCCCCGCCTTCACCGCGAGCGCGCGGAACAGCTCGGGCCCCTCCTCCGGCGCGCCCGGCCTGCGCAGCGCCAGGACCGAGTCCAGGACGTCGACCGCCGCGATGTCCGCGAGCTCCGGCACCACCACCGAGGCCAGCTCGTCCGCCGTACGCTCCACCTCCAGGGTGGTGCCCACCCGGGCCGAGGCGTCCGCGATCAGCGCGAGCCGCCGCCGCGACCGGTCGGCGTCCGCGTCCGCCCGGTGCCGCTCGGTCACGTCGATGACCGAGGACGCGACCCCCTGGACACGGCCGTCGGTCCCCTCCAGGCGGTAGAACGACAGGGACCAGGTGTGCTCGTGCTCCGGGTCCGCCGGGGTCCGGCCCGCCACGGAATGGTCGAGGACCGGCACCCCCGTCGCGAGGACCGTGCGCAGCGCCTTCTCCAGCGCCTCCGCGTCGACCTGCGGGAGCATGTCGCCGATCCGCCGGCCGAGGTGCTGCGCGGCCGGGATGCCGTTGATCCGTTCCAGGGCCGGGTTCACCAGGACATAGCGCAGCTCCGTGTCGAGGACGGCGAGGCCGATCGGCGACTGCGACACCAGCCGGTCGGAGAGCGCGAGCTCGGTCTCGATCCGCTCTACGGCGGCGCCGTCCGCGGCGATCCCCAGCGCGTACATGTCGCCCAGGTCGTCGGTCAGCCGCATGTTCCGGAACTCGACCCGCCGGACCGAGCCGTCCTTGTGCCGTACGGGGAAGGTGCCCGCCCAGGCCGAGCCGCCGCGCAGCACCTCGCCGAAGAGGCGCTTCGCCTCCTCGCGGTGCTCCTCGCCGACGATCAGCCGGGCGACGTACTGGCCGAGGGCCTCGTCGGCGCGGAACCCGAAGAGCGTCTCCGCCTGCGGGCTCCACAGTACGATCCTGCCGTCGGCGTCCACGACGACGGCGGCGACTCCGAGCACGTCGAGGAGCCCCTTGCCGTCGAGGGGCACACCGACCCGCCCCGTCGTCCCCGGGAAGGAACCGGCCGTCACTCCACCCTCCTTCCACCGCCTGTCTCCATGCTCCCCGCGCACAGTCCCCGCCGCACCCTGTTGCGGGCCCGCGCCCGCTGCCGCGTGGGCCCGCGCCCTTGCGGGGCGGCGCCCGTTCAGCCCGTCGGGGACACCGGGGCCGGGTGGCGGCGGTGGGAACGGGTCGCCAGGGTCAGGGCCCAGATCGCGCCCGCCACCGCCGCCCCCGGCAGCAGCACCCGCGTGTCCGTCACCGCGACAAGCCCCGCGCCCAGCGCGATCGCCAGCGCGTTCGGGGCCATGACCAGCGTGTTCGCGGTGGCCGCGACCCGGCCGACCGCCTCCGCCGGGGCCTCCTTCTGGACGGCCGTCATGACCGCGATCAGGACCCACGGCATCCCGAGCCCGATCACCGCGCTCGCCGCGAGCGCCGTCGCCTCGTACGGCAGCGCTCCCCGTACCCCCACCGCCACCGCGAACAGCGCGAGTCCGACCGCGGCGAGGGCCCGCTCCGGGACCCGGCGGAGCAGGGGGCCCGCGACCAGGCCCGCGAGGACCGAGCCCACGCCCTGAACGGCGTAGAGCACGCCCGCGTACGCGGGCGCGTGCCCGAGACCCTTGTCCACGACGGCGTAGACCGCCGCCCCGTTCACCCCGGCGAGCAGCATCGTGAACGCGCCCGTCGCCACCAGCGGCACCAGCACCCGCGAGCCCCGGAGGAGCCGTACGCCCTCCGCCGTCTCACGCCACCAGTTCCGGGGCTCCGGCCGCGCGGGCCGCTCCTCCCGGACCGGCATCAGCGCGAACAGGCCCGCCGCGACCGCGAAGCTCGCCGCGTCGAGGAGGGCGACGGGCCCGCCCCCGTACCGGGCGAAGAGCCCCGCCGCGACGAGCGGGGCGATCAGTTTCATGGACTCGTTCGCCGTCATCCGCAGCCCGTTGAACGTGCCGAGCCGCTCCTCGTCGACGGCGACCGTCATCAGGGCCTGCTCCGCCGCGTCGTGGACGGCGCCCTGCGCCCCGTACAGCACGAGGACCGCGAAGAGCAGCCACACCCGGTCCGCGGACTCCACCCACAGCAGCAGCGGCAGCAGGACCGCCATCGCCAGGTTCAGGACGACCATCAGCGGTCTGCGCCGCACCCGGTCGGCGAGCGTGCCGAGCAGCGGCCCGGCGAGCACGGGCGCCCAGAGGGCGAAGGACGCCAGGGCCGCGAGACTGTCGGAGCCCGTGAGGGACTTGACCCAGATCCCGGAGACCAGCCACATCGCCGTCGTACCGAATCCGGACACGACGACACCTGTCAGATACAAAGACCAACGCATGGCCGAAGGCTGTCGTCTGAGGTGGGCCGCGCGGATCGGGCAGATGCCCTAATCAGCGGCCTGCCGAGCCTCCTGATACGGCGTACAGCGCGGCGCGCGCCGCCGCGCACAGCTCGTCGTCCTCCGGCACGGACCGCCAGCCGCCGTGCTCCACCGGCCGCTCGTCCGCGTCCAGGAACGCGCGCAGCACGGGCCCACAGGGCGGTGAGCACGGCGTCGGCCCGCCCGCGTGCCTGGCCGAGGGCTTCGGCGGTCGCGGTCCGTACCCCCGGTTCGGGGTCGTGGAGCAGCGGCAGCAGGCCGGGGACCGCGCTGTCCCAGGCCTCGGCCCAGCCGGGGGCGATCCAGCGGGGCTCGACCCGGTTGCCCTCGGCCGCGACGCAGACGACCAGGTCGATCAGTTCGATCCGTACCGGCGCGTCGAGGGACGGATCGGCGGCGGCGCGGACGAGGAAGGGGAGCGCGGCCACGGAGGCCGACTCGACGCAGCCGCCCTGGTGGTGCACGTTCACCAACAGGGTGTCTGCCGCGTCGGCGGCCTCGTCCGGCCGGTACAGGGCGCGGAGCAGCCCCGGGACGTCCACCGCGGGCCCGTACGCGTGCCGGTGGGACGCCCAGTCGACGGCGTCGAGCCCGGCGAGCGGGTCGTACGCGGGTCCCGGCCGCTCGCTCACGCCCGCGCCTCCGCCGTCCGCCGGTTCTCGTACCGGAGCGCGGCCCCCGTCACCACCGCGCCGAACCCCTCCCACAGGCCCACGCCGAGGAATCCGGCCGGGGCGCGGTCGGTGACGACCGCGAGGGTGAAGACCGTGAAGGTGAGCAGCCGGAAGGGGACCGTCCAGCGGAAGAAGGCCTTCCAGTCGGCGAGGGCGGCCAGGACGTAGTAGACGCCCATGTTGAGCGCGGCCATCGAGGAGGACGTGAGGAAGACCAGGGTGTGGTCCCCGTCCGCGCGCCCGCCCTCGGGCACCGGCTCGAAGCCCATGACGCCGAGCAGGGCGTCCGGGGCGACCAGGCCCACCACCCCCAGGGCGGCGGCGAGGACGCCGAAGACCGCCATGGTCCAGCCGGACAGGGAACGGGGCAGGCGCACGGCGGTCCTCCGCGAGGTGACAGCAGGGTCGATGAATCGAATGTGTGCTCGGTGAGGAGCGTGACCCTGCATATCGCGCGACGGGGCCCGACGGCCAATCGGCCCCCGTCCCCTGTCACTTCAGCGCCGCCTCCATCATCTTCTGCGCCACCGGCGCCGCCAGGCCGTTGCCGCTGACCTCGGAGCGGGCGGCGCCCGAGTCCTCGATCATGACCGCGACGGCGACCTGCTTCCCGGTCGAGGCGTCCTTCGCGTAGGAGGTGAACCAGGCGTACGGCGTCTTGCTGTTGTTCTCGCCGTGCTGCGCGGTGCCGGTCTTGCCGCCGACCTCCGCGCCGGCCACGGCCGCGTTGGTGGCCGTGCCCTTCTCCACCACGGTCACCATCGCGCTCCGCAGCTGCTCCGCCGTCGACGAGGACACGATCCGCTCGGTGTCCCCGTCCTTGTACGAGCTCAGCGCGTCGCCGTCGGAGTCGACGACCTCCGAGACCATGTGCGGGGCGGCGAGCAGGCCGTCGTTGGCGATCGCCGCCGACACCATCGCCATCTGGAGCGGGGTGGCCGTCACGTCGAACTGGCCGATGCCGGTGAGCGCGGTCTGCGCCTTGTCCATGCCGGAGGGGTACACGCTCGCGTAGGCGCGGACCGGGACGTCCAGCTCGGCGTCGTCGAAGCCGAACTTCTCCGCCATCGCCCTCACCTTGTCCTGCCCCAGGTCGGCGGCCATCTTGGCGAAGACGTTGTTGCAGGAGTACTGGAGCGCGGTGCGGATCGTGGCGTTCTCGCAGGGCGCGGAGGCGTTCTCGTTCGGCAGCACCCTCCGGGTGCCCGGCAGGGTGTACGGGTCGGGGCTCTGCGTCGCCGTGTCCACGGAGCCGTACAGACCGTCCTCGAGCGCGGCGGCCGCGACGACCAGCTTGAAGGTGGACCCGGGCGGGAGCGGCTGCCGGATCGCCCGGTTCACCAGCGGCTTGTCCTCGTCGGCCATCAGCCGCTTCCACACGTCGCCGTCGTGCGTCCCGGAGATCTTCGACGGGTCGTACGAGGGGGTGGAGACCATGGCGAGGATCCGGCCGGTCGCCGGGTCGATCGCGACCGCGGCGCCCTTCTTGCCGCCGAGCGCCCGGTAGGCGGCCTTCTGCACGTCCGGGTCGATCGTCGTGACGACCGTCCCCGGCTCCTGCTGCTTGCGGGTGACCGCGTCCAGGGGGTTCTTCAGCCGGTCGTCGGTGCCGTCGAGGACCTCGGAGTAGATGCCCTCCAGCTGGGTGGCGCCGTACGCCTGTGAGCTGTAGCCGGTGACCGCCGCGTACAGCTCGCCGTCCGTGTACGTCCGCTTGTACGCGAGGTCCGATCCCTCCGTCCTCTTCGAGCCGGTGACCGGGGAGCCGGCCACGACGATGTTCCCGAGCGGCTGCGCGTACTGCGCGATGGTCTTCCGCCGGTTCTTCGAGTCGTCCGCGAGCGCCTTGCCTTCGTACGCCTGCACCCAGGTGGCCCGCCCGAGCAGGGCGAGCACCAGGATCAGAACGAAGACCGACGTGTTCCTGATCGTCTTGTTCATGGCACTGGTGGGGACGAACAGACCGGTGCCCGTCGTTCCGGATGTGTCCCGTTTCTCAGCGAACCTTCATGTCGGTGTCGCATGCGATCATGCCCGGAGCCCCGGGGGGAGGGGCCGGGACGTACGAGGTGGGGAGCCGGCGTGGGTGTGGGTGTGGGCGGGGAGCGGGACGGCACGGGTTCGTCCGTGCCGGACGAGGTCTGGGAGGAGTTCCTGCGGACCTCCGGCGCGGGCGCGGGCGTGGAGCGGGCGCCGCGACGTCCCGGGCGGCGGAGGAAGGGCTGGTACGTGGCGGGATTCCTGGCCGCCCTCGTGCTGCTCGTCGTGGCCCTGGACCCGGGAGGCGTCGTCGGCTGGTCCGGCGGTGACGGTGACCCGCGGCCCCTCGCGCAGGAGTCGGCGCGACCGGACCGGGCACCTCCCGCCGAGCCCGGCGGGCGCGCCACCCTCGCCGAACCCTTCCGGGGCTCCCCGGCGGCCCGCTGGGCGATCGGCACGGCCGGCATCCACGTGCCCGCCGCCGAGGCGACCGGCTGGATGACGAAGGCGGAGGTGGCGCGCGTCCTCGCACGGACCCGCGACTTCCTCGCCGCGTCCGGCCTGGACCCGGCGGTGCTCCGCGGCGGACACCCGGACAGGGCGATCGCCCTGATGAACCCGCACCAGCAGGACGTCCACACCTTCGTCACGACCTCGCTGCGCACCCCCGGCAAGGACAACGACCCGCTCCTGCTCTTCAGCCGCTTCGACCCGGCGCAGGCGCGGCCCGTCGGGGACGTGGTGAAGACCCGCGGCCGGATCTCCTACCGCGAGGGCCGTCGCGGAGCCCTGGAGGTGACCGCCGACGTCACGTACGTGTACCCGGTCGCACCGGCCGGCGGCGGCGACGAGGTCGTGCGGGTGATCGTGCGCCGGGAGACCGTCGTGAGCTGGGACGACCCGTCGAAGGTGATCACCGAGGCGGGCACCTTCAGCCTCGTGTCGTACAAGACCGACATGACGAACGGCGGATGCGACAACGCCACGGGCTACTTCCGGCCGGAGTTCGGCGGGGGTGGTGGCGGCGGGACCGGCGAGGCGGTGGACCCGTACGACCGGACGGGGGCGGTGGGGGTCGGGCGGGGCGGTTGCGGGGTCGCCACGCGCTCCTGACCCACACGGGCCCGCACGCCCGCCCGCTGGGCGGTGCCCCCGCCCGTGTGGGCCTCAGTTCGGCCCCACGAACCCCGACTCGTACGACAGGATCACCGCCTGCGTCCGGTCCCGCGCCCCCAGTTTCGACAGCACCGCCGCCACGTGCGTCTTCACCGTCGCCGCGCCGACGCCGATCCGCGTGGCGATCTCCGCGTTCGTGAGGCCCGTCGCGACCAGGCGGAGCACCTCCGCCTCGCGTTCGGTGAGCCGTGACGCCCAGGGCGGTGCCGCCGGGGGCCGCCGGCGGGCGTGTTCGGCGGCGAGGCCCCGTACCGCCGCCGGGTAGAGCAGCGAGTCGCCGCGCGCGACCAGGCGGACCGCGCTCACCAGCTCCTCCGCCGCCGCCCGCTTCAGCAGGAAGCCCGCCGCGCCGACCCGCAGCGCGTCGTACACGTACGCGTCGTTCTCGAAGGTCGTCACGACCACGATCCGCGGCGGCTCCGCCGAGCCCGCGAGGATCTGCTCCGTGGCCCGGATCCCGTCGATCTCCGGCATCCGCACGTCCATGAGGACGACGTCCGGCCGTTCCGCCCGTACCACCGACACCGCCTCCGCGCCCGTGGACGCCTCGCCGACGACCTCCAGGTCGGGCTCCGCGTCCAGGATGACCCGCAGGGCCGTCCTGACCATCCGCTCGTCGTCGGCGAGGACGATCCTGATCGCCGCCGCCGCGCTCACCGGGGGATCCTGACCGCGAGGCGCCACACGCCGCCCGCCGGACCGGCGTCGGCGGTGCCGCCGAGCAGCCGGGCCCGCTCGGCGATCCCGCGCAGGCCGCGCCCGCCGTCGGGCCGGGTGACCGGGGGACGGTCGGGCAGGGGGTTCTCCATCGTGATCTCCAACTCCTCGGTACGGGCGTCGAGCCGTACGGTCACGGGCGCGCCGCCCGCGTGCCGGGCCGCGTTCGTCAGCCCTTCCTGGACGATCCGGTACGCCTCCCGCGACAGCGTCTCCGGTACGGAGCCCAGCGCGCCGTCCACCGTCAGGGCGACCCGCGGCCCCGCGCCCCGCACGAGGGCCTCCAGGGCGTCGAGCCCCGGCCCCGGACCCTGCTCCGGTGTGCCGTCGTTCCGCAACAGGCCGAGGACCCAGTCCAGTTCGCCGACCGTGCGCCGGGTGGTCTCCTCGATCGCGGTCAGCGCCTCCCGTACGAACTCCAGGTCGGCCCGGTCGCCGTCCAGGACCCGGCGGGCCGCGCCCGCCTGGAGGGTGACCGCGCTGAGGGCGTGGCCGACGGAGTCGTGCAGTTCGCGGGCGAGCCGGTTGCGGGACTCGGCCTCGGCGGCGCGCCGTTCGGCCGCCGCGAGCCGGTCCGCCGGGCTCGGGCCGAGCAGCAGGGGCGCCTGCCGGGCGAGCAGGGCGCCGGTCGCGGCGGCGACGGCGGCGAGCGCGAGCAGCATGAGCAGCCCGGCCGGGAGCCCCGCCCAGACCCACTCGGGCCGGTCGAGCCCCCAGACCCGGCCGAGTTCGGACGCCCGGAGCCCCGGCGAGAACGGCAGCGCCATCACCGACACCGCGAACGGCGGCAGCGCGAGGGTCGCCCCGCTGACCAGCGCCCCGACGCCCAGGTGCAGGGTGAACCAGCCGGCCGTCCTGGCCCTGGCCCGCGCGCCTCGCGCCGGGCCGTCCGCGAACCGCTCGTCCGGCACCCCGCACAGCGCCCGCGCCACCGCCACCGACATGGGCCGGGCCAGCGGGAAGAGCGCGACGGCCGCGGCGAGCGGCAGCCCCGCCGCGTACGCCCCGAACTGCGTCCCGAGGTCGCCGGCGAACAGGCCGCCGTCGTCGAACAGCGGCGCCACGATCAGCGAGCCGACCATCCAGAACGGCATGAACAGCGCACCGCCCAGGATCAGATGGAGCCACCGCAGCCTGGCCCGCTGCCCGAAGAGGGCGGTCGCCGGTCTCACGCGTCGGCGCTCCGCCGCCGCAGAAGCAGTGCCACGCACGCGGCGAGCAGGAACCCGGTGATCATGTCGCCAGCGTAGGACAGCTGTACGAGCCCGGGGACGCGCTTCGTCGGATCCGACTCCGGCAGCAGCGCGACGAGCGACATGTAGGCGCCCCAGCAGCCGGCGCCCGCCGTGGCCGTCCAGGCCAGGGCGAGCGTGGTGCGGAACCGGAGCCGGGCCGGTCGGCGCAGGACCAGGAGGAGGGTGGCGGCGACGGCGACGAGGACGAAGACGAGCCGGTCGGCCTCCAGGACGTGGAAGTCGGCGTCGCGTTCGGCGATGCGCCGGGCGGACAGGCCCGCGGTCGAGCCGGCCGTCCACAGCAGGTGGAGCACGGCGGGCAGGAGCGCGACGACCGATCCGGCCACGGCGAACGCCCGCGCCCCGGGACCGGACGTGCGGGCGGACAGCTCGCCGAGGCGCCCCTGCCACAGGTGGCCCCAGCGGTCCCGGGCGTACAGGGCGAAGAGCGAGCCGAGGGCGAGGCCCTGGAGGATGAACCCGCTGTAGACCACACCGAAGACCCAGCCGTCCAGGAAGGGTTCGCTGGGGGCGGCGGCCTTCTCGTCGCCGGTGAGGAGAGCGACCGCGAGCTGCGCCGGGTAGCCGGTCATGATCGGGGCGAGCAGTCCGGTCGCCGCCCACATGGGGAGGGCGAGGAGCCAGGCGGGGAACCGCCGGCCCCAGGCCTGGGTGAGGAGCAGGGCGAGGACGACGACGAGGACGTCGGCGACGACGGTGACCGAGTTGGCGATCACCATCATCCGCCGGTGTTCCAGGAGGACGCTCCCGGCGGGGATCCCGATCTCGCTGCCCGCCACCCAGGCGACCTTGAGCGAGACGTACGGGAGGCAGGCGACGATCGCGAGGGCGCGCAGCGCCCGGCGGGCGGCGCTCGGACGGGGGCCGGCGGCGGGCGCCGGGGCGGGCGGGTGCACGGTCTGTGTCATGGCTCCACGCTCCCGCGCGGCCCCGGGCGGCCACCTCCTGCCGAGCGGTGAACCGCCTCCGCCGCACGGGGGAGAGGCCCTCCTCCCCGCCGTCGAGCTCACCAGCTACCGCTCCTCCTTCGCGAAGGGCGCGGTCGGCGCCCCGGCGCACTTCCACACCAAGGCCTCGGAGATGTTCTTCGTGCTCGACGGCTCGCTCCAGGTCCTGGTCGGCGAGGAGCTGACCGTCCTGGAGAAGGGCGACTTCCTGCTCGTCCCGCCGCACACCCCGCACGCCTTCGCCGCGGCGCCCGGCGCCGAGGCCGACGTCCTCTTCGCCTTCACGCCCGGCATGGCCCGCTTCGACTACCTGCGCCTGCTCGGCCGCGTCATGCGGGGCGAGGCGAGCTCCGAGGAGATCAAGGCCTCCTCGGAGCAGTACGACAACCACTACGTCGAGAGCCCGGTGTGGCAGCAGGCCCTCGCCGACCGCGCATGAGGCCGGGGCGCGTGAGGCCGGGGCGCGTGAGGCCGACCGCGCGTGAGGCCGGCCGTGCGTGAGCGGGTGATCAGAGGCGGCGGGTCGCGAGGGTCAGCCGGTCCCGCGCGTCGAACAGCGCGTCCTTGATCATCTGCTCATGGGCCGGGGTGAGCCGCGCCACCGGCACCGAGCAGCTGATCGCGTCCCGCGCCGGGGTCCGGTAGGGGATCGCGACGCCGAAGCAGCGCAGCCCCAGCGTCTTCTCCTCGCGGTCCACCGCGTAGCCCTGCTCGCGGACCGCGTGCAGCTCCTCGACGAGCTTCTCGCGGTCGGTGATCGTGTGCTCGGTCAGCGCCGGGAGCACCTCCGGGAGCAGCTTGCGCACCTGCTCGTCGCCGAGGGTGGCGAGCAGCGCCTTGCCCAGGGCGGTCGAGTGCGCGGGCAGCCGGCGCCCGACCCGGGCGAACGGCCGCAGATAGTGCTGGGACTGACGGGTCGCCAGATAGACGACGTTGGTGCCGTCGAGCCGCGCCAGGTGGATGGTCTCGGTGGTGTCGTCGGAGAGCCGGTCGAGGGTGGGCCGGGAGGCGGCCACCACCTCGTCGCCGTCGATGTACGAGGTGCCGACGAGCAGCGCCCGCACCCCGATCCCGTACCGCGTGCCCGTCGCGTCCGTCTCCACCCAGCCCAGCTCGACCAGGGTGCGCAGCAGCATGTACAGGCTGGACTTGGGGTAGCCGACGGCCTCCTGGACGGTGGCGAGCGAGTGCATCCCGGGGCGTCCCGCGAAGTACTCGAGCAGCTCCACGGTCCGCACCGCGGACTTCACCTGCGCCCCACCCGCGTCGGCAGTCGCCACGCCCTCACCCCTTTTCCGTTGTCCGGCCGCCCACCCGCCGCCCGGCCGGACGGGGCCCTTGTGGAGACGGCCGGGCCGTCCATAGAGTCCCCACCAGATGCGTTCATCTACAGGAACTGCGTTCAGAATAGCGAACAGGGGCGTGGCGGTGGCGGCAGAACCAGTGTGGAGCGTGGACCCCCGGACGGGGAAGCCGCGCGAGCAGGTTGCGGTGGAGGCCACAGCCGAGGAGGTCGACCAGGCCGTCAGAGCGGCGCGGGCCACCCGCGAGGCCCTCGCCGACCGCGCGCTGCGGGCCGCCTTCCTCCGTACCGCCGCCGACCTCCTCGACGCCTCCGGCGAGCACGTCGTCGAGGCGGCCGACGCCGAGACCGCCCTCGGGCCCGTCCGCCTCACCGGCGAACTCGCGCGCACCACCGGTCAGTTGCGCGCCTTCGCGGAGGTCGTCGAGGACGGTTCCTTCCTCGACGTCCGGATCGACCGGCCCGACGCCGCGGCCGTCCCGCCCCGGCCCGACCTGCGCCGCTGGAAGATCCCGCTCGGCGTCGTCGCCGTCTACGCCGCGAGCAACTTCCCGCTCGCCTTCTCCGTCCCCGGCGGCGACACCGCGAGCGCCCTCGCGGCCGGCTGCCCCGTGGTCGTCAAGGCCCACCCCGACCACCCCGCCACCTCCGAGCTCTGCGCCTCCCTGCTGCGCCGGGCCGCGGTCAAGGCCGGACTCCCCGAGGACGTCCTCGTCCTCGTCCACGGCTTCGACGCGGGCCTGGAGCTCGTCCGCCACCCGCTCGTCGCCGCGGCCGGATTCACCGGCTCGATCCGCGGCGGCCGGGCCCTCTTCGACGCGGCCGTCGCCCGCCCCGTCCCCATCCCCTTCCACGGCGAACTCGGCTCCCTCAACCCGGTCGTGGTCACCGAGGCCGCCGCCGCGGAGCGCGCCGGGGAGATCGGCGCCGGGCTCGCCGGCTCCCTGACCCTGGGCGCCGGCCAGTTCTGCACCAAGCCCGGCCTCGTCCTCGCCCCCCGGGGAGCGGACGGCGACCGTTTCCTCGACGCCCTCACCGCCGCCGTCAGCGAGACCGAACCGGCCGTCATGCTCGACCACCGGATGCGGGACGCCTTCGTCGCCGGCGTCGCCGAGCGCGCCGCGCTCGCCGGAGTGCACAGCCCGGTCACCCCCGGCGCGGGCGGCGCCCACACCGTCAGCGCCGGAGTCCTCGCCGTCGACGCCGCCGCCCTCGCCGGCGGCGGCCACGGCCTCCTCCTGGAGGAGTGCTTCGGACCGGTCACCGTCGTCGCCCGCTACTCCACCCGCGAGGAGGTGACCGCCGTCCTCGGCCTGCTGCCCGGCAACCTCACGGCCACCCTGCACATCGCCGAGGATGCCGCCGAGGACCCCGACGCGGCCCCGCTGCTCGCCGAGCTCACCCCGCTGGCCGGCCGCCTCCTCGTCAACGGCTGGCCCACCGGCGTCGCCGTCGCCCCCGCCCAGCACCACGGCGGCCCCTACCCGGCCACCACCTCCACCTCCACCTCGGTCGGCGCCACCGCGATCGAGCGCTGGCTGCGCCCGGTCACGTACCAGTCGACGCCCGGCCACCTCCTCCCGCCGGAACTCCGCGACGGCAACCCGCTGGGCGTGCCGAGGCGCTGACACCCCTCAGGAGGAGACGCGCACCACGATCTTCCCGAGGTGCGTGTTCGACTCCATCAGCCGGTGGGCGTCGGCGATCCGCTCCAGACCCTCGAAGGTCTCGGCGATCACCGGCGCCAGGGAGCCGTCCCGCAGCCCCGAGCCGATGAACCCGGCCGCGCGCCGGCGCCCCTCCTCCGTCCGGGCGAGCGCCCCGTTCGCGTACGTGTGCGTGGTCAGCGGCCAGTTCATCGACAGCTCGATCGGCCGCGGGTCCAGCCAGCCGTACAGGACGGCGGTGCCACCAGGCCGCAGCGCGTCGCCGAGCCGGGCGAAGCCGGGCCCGCCGATCGCGTCGAAGGCCAGGTCGGCGCCCGCCCCGCCGGTGATCCGCCGCACCTCACCGACCAGGTCTTCTGTAGCCGTGGTGATCACATGCGCGGCCCCGAGCTCCAAGAGCCGCTTCCGCTTCCCCTCGCCGCGGGTGGTGGCGATCGGCACCGCGCCGATCCGCAGCGCCGTCTGCACCGCGGCCGTCCCCACCCCGCTCGACGCGCCCGTGATCACCACGTGGTCGCCGGGACGCAGCCCGCCGGTCAGCACCATCCCGCCGTACGCGGTGAAGTAGCTCAGCCAGACCGCCGCCGCCGTCACCGCGTCCACGCCCTCGGGCCGGGCCACCACGTACTCCTCGGGCAGCACCACCCGCTCCGCGTACACGCCGTACGTGCCGAAGTCGAAGTTGGCCGCCGCCATCACCGGGTCGCCCGGGGCGTACGCCGTGACGCCCGCGCCGACCGCCTCGACCACCCCCGCCGCCTCGTAGCCGAGTCGCGAACCCGGCAGCGTCGCCGGGTAGTGGTACGTGCCGGAGCGGAACAGCGCCTCGGCGCGGTTCAGTCCGATCGCCTCGACCCGGACGAGGACCTCCCCGGGACCGGGGTCAGGCAGCGGCACCTCCTCGACCCTCAGCACCTCGGGCCCGCCGAGCTCGTGGAAGAGAACAGCCTTCGTCGTCATGCCTGTTGTCGTCATGACGATCACGTTAGAAAGAACGGGAAAGACGATCCATGTCCTCCCGGCTCCCCGTCATGTCCGATCGTCTCGCCCGCTACCGTTCAGGTCATGGACGTACTGAGCGATGCCATCGCCTCCATGCGCACCGGGCGCCCGCACTCCTCCCGCACGGTCCGCTTCGCCCCCTGGGGTTACCGCTTCCCCCCGAGCATGGGCGCCGGATTCCACGTCCTCCTCCAGGGCACCGCCTGGCTGCTGCCCCCGGACGACGGCGCCCCCGTCCGGCTCGGCCCCGGCGACATCGTCCTCGTCGCCCACGCCACCGGCCACGGCCTCGCCGACCGGCCCGACACCCCGCTGGTCGACGCCGTCCTCGCCCCCGACGGCTCCTGGCCCACCCGGCCCGCCCGGGGACCCGTCGGCGCCGAGGAGACCCTGCTGCTCTGCGGCTCCTACCAGCTCAACCGGGCCCGCGCCCACCCCCTGCTCACCGAACTGCCGCCGTACGTCCACCTCCCCGCCCGGATCGGCGCCCACCCCCGGCTGCGCGCCGCCGTCGACCTGCTCGGCGCCGAACTCGCCGAACCCCAGCCGGGATCCGACGCCGTCGTCCCCGCCCTCCTCGACACCCTGCTCCTGTACCTGCTGCGCACCTGGTGGCTCACCGAGTGCGGCGACCGCTCCACCGGCTGGTCGGCCGCGCTGAGCGACCCGGCCGTCGCGGGCGCCCTGCGCGCCCTCCACGGCGACCCCGCCAGGGCGTGGACGGTCGAGGAACTCGGCGCGCTCGGCGGCCTCTCCCGCGCCGCCTTCGCCCGCCGTTTCACCACCCTCGTCGGACGCCCGCCCCTCGCGTACCTCACCTGGTGGCGCATGACCACGGCGGGCCGCCTGCTCCGCTCCGACGACCTCCCCCTCCGCGCGGTCGCCGAACGCTCCGGCTACTCCTCGGAGTTCGCCTTCGCCAAGGCCTTCAAGCGCGAGTACGGGATGGCACCGGGCCGGTACCGCAAGGGCGCCGAGGGCCTGGCCGGCGGATCAGGCTCGCGGCCCCGGCCCTGATCCGCCGGACAGGCCCTCGCGCGTCCCGCGGCGCGGAAGGCGCAGCGAGGCCAGGGCCGTCAGGGTCAGCAGGCCCGCGCTGATCAGCAGGGTCGTCGGGAGGGCCGTGTCGAAGCCCCGGGCCGCCAGGGAGCCGAAGACCGCGATGGCGAGCGCGCCCGCCGTCTGCCGGATCGCGTTCAGGAGACCGGCCGCCGTGCCCGCCCGCTCCGCCGGGACGGCCTCCATCATCGCCGCGATCAGCGGCGGCAGCGAGAACCCGGCCCCGAGCGCAAGCGGCACGAGGAGCAGGGCCTGCGCCACCCGCGAGGAGTCCGCGTCCACGGTGAGCAGACCGAGGAGCCCGGCCACCCCGACCGCCTGGCCCAGGACGATCGGCAGCCGTGCCCCGTACCGCGCCGCCACCTTCGCCGACAGGATGTTGACCCCGGCGAGCAGCCCCGTCATCGGCAGGAACATCAGCCCCGCGCCGAGCGCCGAGAGCCCGAGCACCTGCTGGAAGAACAGGCTGAACACGAACACCATGCCGTAGAAGGCCACGCTGTTCGCCGCGCCCGCCGTCACCGCCACCGCCACCGTCGTGTTCCGGAACAGCCCCAGCGGCACCATCGGATGCCGCCGCCGCGCCTCGATCAGCAGGAACGCCGCGAACGCGGCCACCGCGACCCCCAGCGCCCACCAGGCCTTCGTGCCGCCCTCGATCGCCGCGAAGGTCAGCGCCCCGAGCGCCGTCATCGCCGTCAGCTGGCCCGGCACGTCCAGCGGGGCGGGCCTGCGCGCCGAGCGGGCCACCCGTGCCAGCAGGACGAGCGCGAGGAGGCCGAGCGGCAGGTTGATGAAGAAGATCCCGCGCCAGCTCCAGGCCGTGGTCAGCGCCCCGCCCGCGACCGGGCCGAGGGCCACCGCGACCGTGCCGCCCGCCGCCCACAGCGACACCGCCCGGGCCCGCCGCCCGGGATCGCCGTACGCCTCCCGTACGAGTGCCAGGGAGGCCGGCAGCATCACGGCCGCCGCCGCGCCCTGTACCGCCCGGGCGGCCAGCAGACCCGGGAGGCCCGGGGCCAGACCGCAGGCGGCCGAGGCGAGCGTGAAGACGACGACCCCCGCCCCGTACGCCCGGCTCGCCCCGACGCGGTCGGCGAGCGCCCCGCTGGAGAGCAGCAGCGCGGCGAAGGCCAGCGTGTACGAGTCGACCACCCACTGCAGCCCGGACATCCCGGCCCGCAGGTCGGCGCCGATCGCGGGCAGGGCGACGTTGACGACGGAGGTGTCGAGGGTGATGAGGGCGAAGCCGAGCATGGCGGCCGCGAGGGCGGGGCCGGGGGAGGGGGAAGGGGCGTCGCGACGGACAACGGGGCCTGTGCTGAGGACTGTTGAGGACATGCGTCCAGCTTCGTGACCTGCGGGCCCGTACAGTAGTGGCGGGAATGCCATACGACCGGAGGTTCTGGCCATGACCGTCGAGTCCCGGGTCCGGGGCGTCCAGCGCGTCGCCGTGATCGCCGCCCCGCCCGTCTCGATGTTCAACCTGGCCATCCCGGAGATGCTCTTCGGGAAGGTCGAGATCGACGGCGGACCCGGGTACGAGACGGTCATCTGCGCCCCCGACCCGGGGCCCGTCACCACCACCGGCGGCCTCGACCTGGTCGTCCCGCGCGGGCTCGACGCCGTCGAGGGGGCCGACACCGTGATCCTCGCGGGCAGCGGCGCGTACACGGACCCCGACCCGCGCGTCCTCGACGTCCTGCGCGCGGCCGCCGACGCCGGCAAGCGGATCGCCTCCATCTGCACCGGCGCCTTCGCGCTCGCCGAGGCCGGACTGCTCGACGGCCGGGCGGCGACGACGTACTGGGCCTACCGGCCGCTGCTCGCCGCCCGGCATCCGGCCGTCGACCTCCAGGACGACGTCCTCTTCGTCCAGGACGGCCCCGTGCTCACCTCCTCCGGATACGCGGCGGGCATCGACCTCTGCCTGCACGTCATCCGCACCGACCACGGCGCCGCCGTCGCCAACGCGGTCGCCCGCCTCGCGCTCGTCGCGCCCGTCCGGCCCGGCGGCCAGACCCAGTTCACCCAGACCCCGCTGCCACCCGAGCGCGGGGTCTCCTTCGCCGACACGCGCGCGTGGGCGATGGAACACCTCGACGAACCCCTCGGCCTCACCGACCTCGCCCGGCAGGCCGGGGTCTCCGTCCGCACCCTCTCGCGCCGCTTCCACGCGGAGACCGGCGTCAGCCCGCTCCAGTGGCTGCTGCACCAGCGCGTCGAGCGGGCGAAGGAGCTCCTGGAGACCACCTCCTTCCCCATGGAGCAGGTGGCCCGCGCGAGCGGCCTCGGCTCCGCGGACTCGCTGCGGCAGCACGTGGTGCGCCGCACCGGCCTCACCCCGAGCGCCTACCGGGCCTCCTTCAACCGCATGGTGCCGCGCCTCACACCGGGGCCGTAACCGGAATGAACCGGACCGCCGTGTGCGTTCCCCCTGCGGAACACCCCCACCGGCAACCCCTCGGAGAGAAGTCACATGCGCGTCGAGATCTGGAGCGACATCGCCTGCCCCTGGTGCTACATCGGCAAGGCCCGCTTCGAGAAGGGGCTCGCGGCCTTCGCCCACCGCGACGACGTCGAGGTCGTGCACCGCTCCTTCGAGCTCGACCCGAACCGCGCCAAGGGCGACACCGGACCCGTCCTGGAGATGCTGGCGAAGAAGTACGGCCGCACCCTCGACGAGGCCCGCGCCATGGAGGCGCACGTCGCGTCGAACGCGCACTCCGAGGGCCTCGACTACCTCACCGACGGCCGCGACCACGGCAACACCTTCGACATCCACCGGCTGCTCCACCTCGCCAAGGAGCGCGGCCGCCAGAACGAGCTCCTGGACCTGGCCTACCGGGCCAACTTCGCCGAGGAGCGCTCCGTCTTCGACGCCGAGACCCTGGTGACCCTGGGCGTGGAGGCCGGTCTCGACGAGACCGAGGTCCGGGCCGTCCTCGCCGACGAGACCGCCTACGCCGAGGCCGTACGGGCCGACGAGCGCGAGGCCGCCGAACTCGGCGCCAACGGCGTGCCGTTCTTCGTCCTCGACCGCCGCTACGGCGTCTCCGGCGGCCAGCCCGCCGAGGTCTTCACCCAGGCCCTGGAGCAGGCCTGGCAGGGCCGGGTCCTCCAGCCGGTCGGCTCCGACGCGGAGGTCTGCGGCCCGGACGGCGCCTGCGAGGTCCCGCAGGCCTGACCGCGCCACCTCTGACCTGCGGAGATAAGAGCGGCTTGGAGTCTCCCCACGATCGGATCGCCATTGACGGATGATCGTGGGGGACCCAGGGTGGGGGCATGGATTCCCTTGACCAGCCGCTCGGCGGCGCCGAGTTCGCGCCCAAGAACACCACGTATCTGAACACCTCCGCCTGCGGGCTGCTGCCCCGCCGGGCCGTCGAGGCCGTCACCCTCCTCGCGGAGGAGACCGCCGTCGGCCGCGCGGACGGCGCCGGCAGCTTCGACATCGTGGACGAGGCCCGCGCCGCCTTCGGCCGGATCGCCGGCGTCTCCCACGAGCGCGTCGCCGTCGGCAGCGCGGTCGCGGTCCACTGCGGGATGATCGCCCAGTCGCTGCCGTCCGGGGCCGAAGTCCTCTTCCCCGAGGGCGACTTCTCCTCCGTCATCACCCCGTTCACCATCCGCGGCGACCTCAAGACCCGCTTCGTGCCGCTTGAGCGGCTCGCCGAGTCCGTCCGGCCCGGCACCGCGCTCGTCGCCTTCTCCGCCGTGCAGTCGGCGGACGGCCGCACGGCCGACTTCGCGGCGATACGGGAGGCCGCGGCCGCCCACGGCGCCCGCACCCTCATGGACGCCACCCAGTCGGCGGGCTGGCTGCCGCTGCGTGCGGGGGACTGGGACTACACGGTCACCGCCGGCTACAAGTACCTGCTCTGCCCCCGCGGCGCGTCCTTCCTCACCGTCACCGAGGAGGCGCAGGACTCGCTGCTCGCGATCCACGCGGGCTGGGTCACGGGCGAGGAGCTGTGGGGCAACACCTACGGCCCGGTCCGTGAACTGGCCGGCACCGCCCGCCGTTTCGACGAGCCGGCCGCGTTCCTCGCGTACCACGGGGCCGCCCGTTCGCTCGCCCTCCTGGAGGAGATAGGCATCGAGCGGATCGAGGCCCACAACAAGGGGCTCGCGGCCCGCTTCCGCTCCGGCCTCCTCGACCTCGGGCACGCGCCGGTCATGGACGACTCGACGGTCGTCGCCATCCCCGGCCTCGGCGACCGCGCGGACGCCCTGCGCGAGGCGGGCATCCTCCTCTCGTCCCGCGCGGGCAACCTGCGGGCGTCGTTCCACGTGTACAACACGTCGGCGGACGTGGACCACGCCCTGGAGGTCCTGGCGGGCTGAGCCCCAGGGCTGCACCCGGCGGCCCGGCACCGGCCAGACGGCGCCTGGCCCGGCCCGTCGTTACGGCGGCGCCCAGCCTGGCCTGGTGTGAGCGGACGGCGCCACGCCCGGCCTCGCGTTACGGCGGCGCTCAGCCCGGCCCCGCGTTACGGCGGCGCTCACCCCGGCCCGGCCCGGCGCCAGCCGGACGGCGCCCGGCCCGGCCCGGCGTGAGCCGATGGCGCCACGCAAGGCCTCGCGTTACGGCGGCGCTCACCCCGGCCCGGCCCGGCGCCAGACAGACGGCGCCCCGCCTGGCCCAGCGCCAGCCGGACGGCGCCCCGCCCCGGCCCTGCGCCAGCCAGAACGCGCTCCGCCCCGGGCATCAGCAGGCTCCGCCCGCCCCCGGGCCGCACGTGCTCTCCTCGTCCGCCTCTGCCTTCAGGTTCTCGCCCACGAGGCCGAGGAGGCGGGCGAGTTCCGCCCGGTCGGCCGGGGTGAGGCCGGCGAGGGTGCTCTCCTCCAGGTCCGCCCAGGCGCCCTCGACCCCGGCGCGCAGGGCCAGGCCCTGCTCCGTCGCCTCGACCAGGACCGCGCGCCGGTCGGCCGGGTCCGGGCTGCGGCGGACGTATCCGCACTGCTCCATGCGCTGGAGCATCTTCGTCACCGTGGAGGGGTCGAGGCCGAGCGACTGGATGAGCTCCGACTGGCGGACCGCCCCGCAGTCCCACAGGCGCATCATCATCAGCTCCTGGCCCGGGTAGAGCCCGAGGTCCCGCAGTCGCCGGCCCATGCCGATCCGATGCAGCCGCGCGACCCACGCGAGGGCGTGGCTGACGGTCCCGGTGCACGCCGCGGAGGGCTGCGGCCCGGCGGACGGGGCGGTACAGACGGGGTCGGTTCCTGACATGCGGGGCTCCTCGGGACGGTTCTTCCCCAAGATTACCTTGGTCGGCCAAATGAATGGGTTACAGTGGCAGCGGCCCAATTAGTTGGCCGACCACATATTTCTGTGAGGGACAGTCGTGACCACTGCATTCGACCCCATCGACCTCGCCGGAACCCGCCTCGCCAACCGCATCGCGATGGCCCCCATGACCCGCAGCCGCGCCAACGGCGAGGACGGCACCCCCACCGCGATCGTCGCCGAGTACTACGCCCAGCGCGCCTCCGCCGGCCTGATCATCACCGAGGGCGTCTTCCCGGTCGCCGAGGGCCAGGGCTACCCCGACACCCCCGGACTCCACAGCCGCGAGCAGATCGCCGCCTGGCGCGAGGTCACCACCGCCGTCCACGAGCGCGGCGGCCGGATCTTCGCCCAGCTCATGCACTCCGGCCGGATCGGCCACCCCGACCTCCTCGACGGCGACCTCCACCCCGTCGGCCCCTCGCCCGTCGCCGCCGCCGGCCAGGTCTACACCCACGAGGGCCCCAAGGACTTCGTCGCCCCGCGCGAGCTCACCGGCGACCAGGTGCGCGAGGCCGTCGCCGGCTTCGCCTCCGCCGCCCGCAACGCCGTCGAGGCCGGCTTCGACGGCGTCGAGATCCACGGCGCCAACGGCTATCTGATCCAGCAGTTCCTCGCCTCCGGCTCCAACCACCGCACCGACGAGTGGGGCGGCCCCGTCGAGAACCGCATCCGCTTCGCCGTCGAGGTCGTCAAGGCCGTCGCCGCCGAGATCGGCCCCGAGCGCACCGGCCTGCGCATCTCCCCGGCCGGCACGCTCAACGACATCAGCGAGACCGACACCGACGAGCTCTACGCCCAGCTGCTCACCGCGATCGAGCCCGTCGGCATCGCCTACCTCCACGTCCTGGAGGCCGGCCCCGAGCAGCGCCCGCTCGTCCTCGACCTGCGCAAGCGGTTCGCCGGCGCCTTCATCCTCAACCCGGCCACCGGCGCCGTCCCGACCGGCGCCGAGTCGCTGGCCCTGGTCGAGGACGGCACCGCCGACCTCGTCGCGTACGGCAGGCTCTTCATCGCCAACCCCGACCTGCCCGCCCGCCTGAAGGCCGACGGCCCCTACGCCACCCCGAACCCCGCCACCATGTACGCCGGCGGCCCCGAGGGCTACATCGACTACCCCGCGCTGTAGGTCGCGGGTACGGGGGGGGGGGGGGGGGGGGGGGGGGGGGGGCGCCGCCCCCCCCCCCCCCCCCCCCCCCCCGGGGGGGTGAATAGAGGCGGGGGGGGGGGGGGGGGGGGGAGTCAAGAACACAAAGACAGGGGCGG
>NZ_JBVJWR010000014.1:214638-222683 GCF_055602235.1 Streptomyces sp. NPDC037410
CTGCACCCCGGCCGCCCTGGGGGCCACATCGCCCCCCCCGCGTGTGGGTTGGGGGGGGGGGGGGGGGGGGGGGGCCCCCCCCCCCCCCCCCTTCCGCGTACCACCGGCTACCAGGCCTCCGTGACCGCCCGGCGCGCGCCCTCCAGGTCCACCGCGCGGCCCGTGTCGCCGAGCGCCGCGCCCAGGGCGGCCAGCGAGGACTGCACGGCCCCCGGGGTCGCGTCCACCCCGTAGTGGTTGACCCGGATCATCTCCTCGGCCAGCGCCCCGCCGCCCGCGATCAGCGGCAGCGACGGATCGGCCGCGAGGGCCTTCGCCACCAGCTCCGAGGCGTCGACGCCCGCGGGCGTCCGCAGCGTCGTCGCCACCGGCGCCGCGTCCTTCGCCTCGTACACGAACGGCTCCAGACCGCCGCCCAGGGCCAGCGCGCCCGCACGGGTCGCGGCCGCCGCCGAGGCGTGCCGGGCCATCAGCGCGTCCAGGCCCTCGGCCTCGATCCGCTCCACACAGGCCTCGAGGGCCAGCATCTCCAGCTGCGCCGGCGCGTGCAGCAGCGCCTTGCGGCCGCCGTCGATCCAGCGCTCCTTCCAGTCCAGGAGGGAGAGGTACGAGCGGCGCGGCGCGGCCGGGTTGGCGGCGAACCGCTCCCAGGCCCGCGCGCTCACCGACACCGCCGACACGCCCGCGGGGCCGCCCATCGCCTTCTGCGCGCCGATGATGCACATGTCCACGCCCCAGGCGTCCGGCAGCACCGGCTCCGCGCCGATCGACGCCACCGCGTCCAGGTAGAACAGCGCGCCGTGCGCCCGCACGACCTCGCCGATCTCCGCCACCGGGTTGGTGTTCCCGGTCGCCGCCTCCGCGTGGACCAGCGAGACGAAGTCGATCTCCGGGTGCTCGGCGAGCGCCCGCTCCACCTGCTCCGCCGTCACCGCCGTGTGGAAGGGCACCTCCAGGTCGACCACGGTCGCCCCGCAGTCCCGCAGCCAGTTCCCGAAGGTCTGACCGTACGGACCGGTGACCACGTTCAGCGCGGTCGAACCGGCCCGCGCGCCGCTGCGGATGCACCCCTCCAGGGGCAGCAGCGCCTCGCCCTGGGTGATCACCACGTCCTGCTCCGTGGAGAGCAGGGCGGCCACCCGGCGCTCGATGGACGCGAAGTGCGCGGCGGTCAGCGGGGCCAGGTCCAGCAGCGGATGTGTCACGGTCACGGGTCTCCTTCTTCGGTGGCGCATGCGTGTCACATGCGTGTCGCATACATCGGTTCGGGCTCGTGCCAGCGTAAGTGCTCGCTCGGCGCGATCTCCCGTCACGGTGCTGTTCGGAACGTGTCACAGGGCTCGTACCACCGCTTCCCCCGGAGCCCCGGCGGTGGGATGTTTCGGGCCGGAGCGGCCCCGCCCGGGGCCGCCGGGAGGAGACGGGGTGGACACCATGGCTCGGAGCACCGGGAGAAGCGGCAGAGCAGAGGTGAAGGGACGGGCACGGCTGCGCCGGGCGGCGGTGGCCGCCGTGGCGCTCGCCGTCGCCGCACCCCTGACCCTCGCCGCCTCGGGAGACGCGGGAGCGGCGGAGACGGCGTGGGCGGCCGGGATGCGCTCGATCGTCTTCGCCCGCTACGACACGGCGGAGCCCATCGAGGACCTGTACACGATCTCCCCGCTCGGCGGCACACCCGTCAGGCTCACCCACACCCCCACCGTCAGCGACGTGATGCCCAGCTGGTCCCCGGACCGCAAGCGGGTGGCGTTCCTCCGCTACGGCTCCGACGGCGCGATCGACGGCATCTGGACCATGGCGGTCACGGGCGGCGACCCGAAGCCCGTACCCGGTACCCAGGGCGCCTCCGACCCGGCCTGGTCCCCGGACGGCACGCGGATCGCCTACTCCAAGCCCGTCGGCGGCGAGCGCGAGATCTACGTGACCGACCTCGACGGCACCCCGAACACCCGGCTCACCACGACCGAGGAGGACGAGTACCACCCGACGTGGTCCCCGGACGGCACCTCCCTGGCGTACAGCCGCGCGGACACGACGACCGGGCACAGCAGGCTCATGAGGATCCAGCTGTCCACCCTGACCCAGACGCCGGTCACCCTGGCCGGCTCCCAGGACTGGACGCCCGACTGGTCGCGCGGCAACCGGATCGTCTTCAGCCGCGTCGACTCCACCGGCTTCGCCCACCTCTACGCCGTCCAGCCCGACGGCGGCGGGACGTACCGCATCACCTCGGCCCGCGCCAACGACAAGAACCCCTCCTGGTCGCCCGACGGCAGGCGCCTCGTCTTCACCCGGGGCGGCACCGACGACGCGGACCCCGAGCACCTCTTCCTCGTACGGGCCGACGGCACCGCGCTCACCCAGCTCACCACGACCGACTCGCACGACCTGGAGGCCGACTGGCGCCCGTAGAAAGCGTCCGGCGGCGGCTCGTAGAGTGCGGGTATGAGTGATCACGAGGTGCTGCACGTGAAGGGGCGGGTGCTCGTCGGCCCGGAGGACGTACGCGACGAACTGTGGTGCGTCGACGGGCGGATCACCTTCGACCGGCCCTCCGCCGAGGCCGTCACCGTCGAGGGCTGGGTGCTCCCCGGACTCGTCGACGCCCACTGCCACGTCGGCCTCGACCGGCACGGCCCCGTCGACGAGGCCACCAGCGAGAAGCAGGCCCTCGCCGACCGGGACGCCGGCACCCTGCTCATCCGGGACGCGGGCTCGCCCTCCGACACCCGCTGGATCGACGAGCGCGAGGACCTTCCGAAGATCGTCCGGGCGGGCCGGCACATCGCCCGCACCCGCCGCTACATCCGCAACTACGCCCACGAGATCGAGCCCGCCGACCTCGTCGCGTACGTCGGCCGCGAGGCCCGCCGCGGCGACGGCTGGGTCAAGCTCGTCGGCGACTGGATCGACCGCGAGGCCGGCGACCTCACCGCCTGCTGGCCGCGCGCCGAGGTCGAGGCGGCCATCGCCGAGGCGCACCGGCTCGGCGCCCGCGTCACCGCGCACTGCTTCGCCGAGGACTCGCTCCGGGACCTCGTCGAGGCGGGCATCGACTGCGTCGAGCACGCGACCGGGCTCACCGAGGAGACGATCCCGCTCTTCGCCGAGCGGGGCGTCGCGATCGTCCCGACCCTGGTGAACATCGCGACCTTCCCGCACCTCGCCGACGGCGGGCAGGAGAAGTTCCCCCGCTGGTCGGCCCATATGCGCCGGCTCCACGAGCGCCGGTACGACACCGTCCGGGCCGCCTTCGACGCGGGCGTGCCCGTCTTCGTCGGCACCGACGCGGGCGGCTCCCTCGCCCACGGCCTGGTCGCCGAGGAGGTCGAGGAGCTCACCAAGGCCGGCATCCCGCCGATCGACGCGCTCGCGGCCACCGCCTGGGGAGCCAGGGCCTGGCTGGGCCGGCCGTCCCTGGAGGAGGGCGCCCCGGCCGACCTCGTCGTCTACGGCGAGGACCCGCGCGCGGACGTCCGCGCCCTGGCGGCGCCGCGGCGGATCGTCGTCAACGGGCGGGTGGTGGGCTGAGCGCCGGGCCAGTCAGCGGCACCGGGGCGAGCCGGCCGGTCGCCGGCCGGGCCGAGCCCGCCCGGCAGGCCATGGGCATGGGGCTCAGCCGCCTGTCCGGTCATGGGCATCGGGCTCAGCCGCCCGGCCGGTCAGGGGTACCGGCTGAGCCACCGGCCGGTTGTCGGCGGGCCGAGCCCGCCCGGCTGGTTTACGACACCGGGCCGACCTCGCCCGGCTGGTTTACGACACCGGGCCGAGCCCGTCCGGCCGGTCGACGGCACCGGGCGAGCCGCCCGGTCGGTCAGCGGCTCAGGAATGCCAGTCGGGCCCGCTTCTCCGGGATGAAGACCTCCGGGAGGTTCACCTCAGGGAGCACGACCTCCGGGCCCAGCTCGAAACCGGCCCGCGCCATGCGGGCGAGCGCCTTCTCGTTCGCGGCGTCCGGCTCGATCACGATCCGGGTGTGGTCCGCCAGCGAGAAGGCGACGAGCGCGGTGAGCAGCCGGCCCGTGAAGCCGGGCTCGGGCGCGAGCCCCGGCGCGACGAACAGGTGCACGCCGATGTCGCCCGGCAGCACCTCGTAGCACTCGCTCACCCGGTCCGCCGCCGGGTCGTACGTCTGGAACAGCGCGACCGGCCTTCCGTCCCGGCTGACCAGGTAACCGTGGTGCGTGGTCAGCGAGTCGAGGTGCGCGTAGACGTCCCGGACCTGCTCGACCGTGGTGCCGACCATGCCCCAGAAGCGGGCCCGCTCCTCGTTCACCCAGCCGTGCAGGAGGGGCGCGTCGGCGTCGGGGTCGACGGGCCGGACCGTGACGGTGCCGAAGCCCTCGACGGTCTGGACGTGTACGGGGACGGTCATGCCCTGCTCCTTCTCTAGGTTCTGCCAGTCGGTGGTGACGGGGGCGAGCTCGCCCCGCAGCCACAGGGGGAGTTGGTCGCGGTGGTGCGGGTCGCCGGGCACGCCGGACGCGCCGAACGGCACGATCCAGCGGCTCCGCTCCCGGTCGGCGAGGTCCCAGACGTAGCGCGCGGCGGAGGCGCGGGCGCTGCGGTCGGTCCACCCGGGGACGCTGGACGTGGAGAGCACGCAGTCGTGGTCTCCGCCGAGCCCCGGCCACTGCCCGTCGTCGGGATCGGGCAGCGCCTGCCAGGGCGCGAGCCGGTGCGTCACGCCCCAGGCGGCGGGCGGCTCACCGGCGCCGACCTCGTCGAGCGCCTCGCGCACGATCCGGTCGACGTCCCCGGCGGGCACGGGCCCGGCCACGAGCAGCGTCTCCAGGGCGAAGGCGACGCGCGGCCCGAGCGCGAGCCAGGGCTGGAAGAGCTCGGGGTACGGGGCGGGTTCGCGCAGCGCCGCGAAGGCCTCGTGCCGGGCGAGCCGCCGCACGACGGCCCCGCGCACGGCCGCGTAGAGCCCGGCACCGACGCTCTCGGCGCCCATCCGCCGATCCCAGTCGAGCAGCCGCGCCCGAACGGCGGAGCCGGCGGGGGAGAGGGGGGCGGGCGCGCCGCCGACGGCGCCCGCGACCGTTCCTCCGCCGACGGCGTCCACGCCGTCCGCTCCGTCGAGCGTGGCCGCGTTCCCGCCCGCCCGCCGTACCGCATCGAGCAGGCGGCTCGCCGAGGGGTTCGCCGTGTCCGTGTGGATCGTGGTCGTCGTCTCCGGGGTCCAGGTCGTCGACGCGGCGAGCAGTTCGTCGATCCGGGCCGCCCGGTGCGGCGGGGCGAACTCGACGCCCAGGGGTGCGGCCAGGCCCCGGGCGTTGGCCATCACGGCGTGGCCGTGGACCTCGGCGCGGGGGAGCGGCGCCGGGGCCTCGGCCCAGGTGTGCGCCGGGTCCCAGGCCGGCACGACGCGCAGGGAGTTGGCCCGGTCCCGTACGGGCACGTGCCCGGCGACCCGGTGCAGGAGACCGCCCCGGGTGTCGGCGGCCTGGACGACGTTCACCGGCTCGACCCAGCCGTCGAGCGCCGCGTCCACGTCGGCGACGGTCGAGGCGCGAAGGAGCGCGGGCAGCGCTCCGAAGCCGAGCTCCCCGGTGACCCGCGGCGGGTACCGGAGGGCGATCGCCTCCCACTCGGCGGAACCGTCCCCGGGCGGCCCGCCGACGATCACGGGCCCCCGGGCCGTCTCGATCACCTCGACCGCCACCGGCTCCGCGCCCGCGACCTCGACGGTCTCCCGGTGCGCGGCCGCCGGGGCCCAGCCGTCCGGGCCGAGGGCCTCCACGGTGCCGTCGGGGAGCCGGCGCAGCCGTTCCCGGTAGAGGTCCTGGTAGTCCGCCATCGCGTTGGTGATCGCCCAGGCCACCGGCCCGTTGTGGCCGAAGTGGGCGAGTCCGGGGACGCCGGGCACGGCGAGGCCCACCACGTCGTACGCGGGACAGGCGAGCCGGATCTGCTGGTAGACGCCCGGCGCCTCGATGAACCGGTGCGGGTCGCCGGCCACCAGGGCCGCCCCGCTCGCGGTCCGGTCGCCCGCGACGACCCAGCCGTTGGAGCCGGCGGTGCCGGGCCCGTCGGTCGCGAAGAGCTCCGTCCACTCCTCGCCGAGCCGCCGGGCGACCTCGTCCCGCCACAGCTTGGTGGGGAAGCCGGCGAAGAGGATGTGGGTGGAGAGCCAGACGGCGAGCGGGGTCCACGGCTCCCACCGGCCGGGCGCGAGGCCGGTCGCCCCGAACTCGGGTGCGCGGCCCGCCCCTTCGGCGAGTCCGTCGTTGACCCCGGCCACGTAGGCGCGTACCCACGCGGCCGTCTCCGGATCGGTCTCCGTGAGCCGGTCGAAGCAGCGGCGGGCGGTGTCGGCGAGCCGGGACCGCCGGGCGAAGGTGTCCCAGCCGAGCTCGGCGGCGCCGAGGAAGGCGGCGGTGGTGCCCTGGGCCCTGTGCCGCTCGACCTCCAGCTGCCAGGCGCGGTCGCGGGCGGTGACCCGGCCCTGGGCGAAGGCGAGTTCCTCCGGGTCCGCGGCGCGCAGATGGGGGATGCCCCAGGCGTCCCGGTAGACCTCGATGCTCACGGAGACGGAAACCTTTCTTAGGTTAGGCTGGCCTAAATTAGCCTACAGGAGTCCAGGTCCCGCCCTCCTCGCCAGGTTGACGATCCGTGACCCGGTGGCGCCGCGGCTCGTTCTCACCTCTCCCGTACGCCCCTCGTCGTACGAAACACACGGGACAACCAAGAACGGTTGTGTCGCAAAAAATCGAAAATGAACACGGAAACCCCCCTTTGGAGTGAACTCACGTCAGGCGACTGCCGGTTCACTCTCCGTGCGTAAAGATTCCGGTGTCTCAAGTCGCCGAGGCCGCGCCGACCCACCGTCCCCGTGGTGAGCGGCCGGCGACGCCATGTCTCCTGTGGGGGTTCCACCATCTTGAACAGCAACACCTTCCGCCGGCCCGTACGCCGTTCCGCCGCCGCCGCGACCGTCGCCGCCCTGGCCGCCGGACCCGTGCTCCTCGCGGCCCCGGCGGCGCACGCCACGGACGGCGAAGGGCGCTCCACCGCCGTCGTGCTTCGGGCCGGCCTCGACGTCTCGCTGCTCGGCAAGACCGTGAACGTGCCGGTGCGGGCCTCCCTCAACGAGGTCAGGGCGCCGGAGAGCGAGAACGAGACCGCGCTCTCCGTGAAGGTGCAGGGAGCCGAGGGCGGGGAGCCGATCGACCTCCTCAAGGCCGACGTCGCCACCGCCGACGCCACCGTGGACGAGAAGAAGGCCGAGGGGTACGTCAACCTCGTCAAGGCCCGGGTCCACGTCCCCGGCATCCCGCTGCTCTCGCTCATCGAGGTCGAGAAGGTCACCTCCAAGGCCCTGTGCGAGGCGGGCAGGAAGCCGGTCGCCGAGTCCAACGTCCTCGGCCACGTGACCGTGTTCGGCAAGAAGACCACCCTGTCCGCGGGCGGCCGGACCCAGGTCGCCGTGCCGGGCGTCGGCAAGGTCACCCTCGACCTCTCCCGTACCTCCACGACCTCCCGCACCGCCGCCGCCACGGCCCTCGAACTCAAGGTGGAGGTCGACCCGCTGAAGCTCGGCGTCGCCGAGGTCAACGGCACGGTGACCCTCGCCGAGGCCACCTGCGAGACGCCCAAGGGCCCGGCCCCGACCGAGAAGCCCACGGAGCAGCCGACCGGGAACCCGACCGACCGGCCCACCCACCAGCCGAGCGAGCAGCCCTCGGCCCGGCCGAGCGACGCCGGCGGCATCAAGACCGACAACGGCGGCACCACGCCCACCGAGAACCTCGCCGAGACCGGCGGCAGCTCCACCACCCCGTACATCGCGGCCGGAGCGCTCGCCCTCCTCGTCGCCGGCGGCGGCGCCCTCGTGGTGACCCGCTCGCGCGCCCGCAACCGCGGCTGACGGCCCGAGGGGGAAGCGCCGGGGGGCGCCGGGAGGGAAGCGAGGGTCCGGGGGGGGGGGGGGGGGGGGGAACACCCCCCCCCGAAACCTTTCCGGTGGTGTGGGGATCAGGGGTGCACGGGTCGGCGGCCATCGGTTGTCCCTGGAACCGCAGCGCAAGAGTAAGGTAAGA
>NZ_JBVJWR010000014.1:222693-226074 GCF_055602235.1 Streptomyces sp. NPDC037410
CTTTCGGGGGGACCCTCCTGCGCACCCCACTGGGGGTGGAAGGCCGGGGGGGGAGGGGGGGGGGGGGGGGGGGGGGAGAGGGGGGGGCGGGGGGGGGGGGGGGGCCCCCCCCCCCCCCCCCCCGGACCCTTCCGCGGTGGTACGCGGCTCAGCGCCGCACGGTCAGCCGCCGATCGATCGCCCGGGCAGCCGCCGATCAGCGGCAGGTCAGCCGCAGATCAGCAGTGCCTGGTCGAGCGCCTGCAGGAAACGGTTCGTCGTCGCCCGGTCCCGGACCGCGATCCGCAGCCAGTTCCGGTCCAGCCCCGGGAACGTGTCGCCCCGGCGGGCCGCGAACCCGAGCGACCGCAGCCGCTCCCGTACCACGTCCGCCCCGTCGATCCGCAGCAGCACGAAGGGGCCCTCGGCCCCCGCCACGGTCCGGACCTCGTCGAACTCCGCGAGCCCGGCAAGAAGATGCGCCCGCTCCACCCCGATCCGGCGCGCCGCGTGCTCCGCCTCCGCCAGCGCCGCCCGCGCCATGCACGCCTCCGCCGCCACCAGGGCCGGCGTCGACACCGGCCACAGCGGCTGCGTCCGTTCAAGGGCCGCGATCGTCTCCGGCTCGGCCAGGACGTACCCGATCCGCAGCCCGGCGAGCCCCCACGTCTTGGTGAGGCTGCGCAGCACCACGAGCCCCGGCACGTCCGTCCGCCCGGCCAGCGACTCCCGCTCGCCCGGCACCGCGTCCATGAACGCCTCGTCCACCACCAGGATCCGCCCCGGACGGGCGAGCGCGGCGATCGAGGCGGCCGGATGCAGCACGGACGTCGGGTTCGTCGGGTTCCCGATCACCACCAGGTCCGCGTCCTCCGGGACGGCCGCCGGATCCAGCCGGAAACCGTCCTCCTCGCGCAGCAGCACCCGGCCCACCTCGTGCCCGGCGTCCCGCAGCGCCGCCTCCGGCTCGGTGAACTGCGGATGCACCACCACCGGCCGCCGCACCGGCAGGGCCCGCGCGAGCAGCACGAACGCCTCCGCCGCACCGGCCGTCAGGAGCACCCGGTTCGACGTCAGATCGTGCCGCTCCGCGACCGCCGCCCGCGCGGCGCGCCCGTCGGGATAGGCGGCGAGACCGGTCAGCGAGTCGGCGATCCGCTCCCGCAGCCAGTCCGGCGGGGTGTTCGTCCGGACGTTGACCGCCAGATCGATGAGCTTCTCGTCCCGGACCTCGGCGTCACCGTGGTGGCGCAGGTCGTGGGCGTCGGGGTGCGTGTGCGTGTCCATGGCCGCCGTCGTATGGGGGGTGGGGATGGTGGGGGGTGAGCCAGGCTCGCCAGCGATGTACCCGTGAGTCAAGGGCAACAACCGTGCGACGGACATCACTTGTTTCGAGCGAAACAGGCCAAAAGCGGCGATTGCGCAGGTCGCGCGCCGGGATTTCCGCTTCGGGACGAGAAGAACGGCGCATTCCGGGCCGGCGGGCAGGACACCCCCGCCCCGTCCGCCGGCCGGCACCACCGGTCCCGCCGGCCCCCCGCGCCCGTCGCCTCCCGCCATCGCGGCCGCCGCCAGCAGCGCCGCGGCCTCCGCCACCGAGGCCGTCCCTGTCGCGGCCAGCGGCAGGGCGGACGGATGCGGTACGGGAACGGCCGCCAGCTCCCCGGCCGTGAACCCGCGCACCGGCACCCCGAGCGCCGCCGCGGCCGCCACGATCCCCGGCTCCGCCACCCGCGCGTCGAGCGTGCCGAGCGACCGCACGTCCGCGCCCGTCAGACCCGCCTCCCGCAGCACCGCGCCGACGAGCGCGAGGACCTCGTCCGCCGCCGTCCCCGGCCGTACCCCCACGCCGAGGTGCGCACCCCGCACCCCATCGGATAGCAAAGGCCCATGGCTGTAGTCGTCGCGTTCGGCGCGTTCCTCATGACGCTCTTCGGCGGCTGGGTCGCCGGGCGCGTCACCGACCGCCGCCACCTCGTCCTCGGCCTCGCCGGCGGACTCATGCTCGGCGTCGTCGGACTCGACCTCCTGCCGGAGGCCCTGGACGCCGCGGGGAAGAAGGTCTTCGGCGTCCCGGAGGCCCTGCTGCTGTTCGTCGGCGGCTTCCTCCTCGCCCACGTCGTCGAACGGCTCCTCGCGGTCCGCCGGGCCGCCCACGGGGTCGGCGCCGACGAACGCGTCCCCCAGGTCGGCCTCACGGCCGCCGCCGCGATGGTCCTCCACAGCCTCATGGACGGCATCGCGCTCGGCGCCGCCTTCCAGGTCAGCGGAGGCATGGGCGCCACCGTCGCGCTCGCCGTCATCACCCACGACTTCGCCGACGGTTTCAACACGTACACGATCACGAGCCTCTACGGGAACGCCCGCCACAAGGCCCTCGCCATGCTCGTCGCGGACGCCGTCGCCCCGCTCGTCGGCGCCGGACTCGCCACCCTGTTCACCCTTCCGGAGGAACTGCTCGGGAGCTATCTCGGCTTCTTCGGAGGCGCCCTGCTCTACCTCGCCGCCGCCGAGATCCTGCCGGAGGCCCACCACGAACACCCCGCCCGCTCCACCCTGCTGTGCACGGTGGCGGGCGTGGCCTTCATCTGGCTCGTGGTGGGCGTCTCCGGCGGCTGATCTCACGCGCAGTGCTCCACGAACCGCGCGGCGACCTCCGGGGACCCCGCCCAGTGGGTGTGCACATAGCTCGCGTGCACCCCGCCCTGCACGAAGCCCTCCACCCGCCGCTCCGGCTGCCGCAGCCCCCAGGCCGCGAGCGGCCCCGCGCCCGGCTCGATGACCGTGCGGTGGAACTCGTGGCCCCGCATCCTCGCCCCGGCCGGGGCGAGGACGCTGTCGCTCACGGCGACGGCGTCCCGGTAGCCGAGCGTGAGCCGCTCGGACATCCGCGCGTCGGCGTCGAGCACCCCGCACATGGGCGTGCCGTCGAGCGACCGCGCCAGATACAGCAGCCCGGCGCACTCGGCGGCGACGGGCGCGCCGGCTGCCGCGAGCTCGGCGACGGCCTTGCGGAGCGGTTCGTTGGCGGACAGCTCGGCCCCGTACATCTCGGGGAATCCGCCGCCTATGACGAGCCCGCGGGTGCCCTCGGGGAGGGCCTCGTCGCGGAGCGGGTCGAAGGTGACGACGTCGGCACCGGCGGCGGTGAGCAGCTCGGTGTGCTCGGCGTACGAGAACGTGAAAGCGGCCCCACCGGCGACGGCGACGACCGGCCGTGGGGGGGGGGGGGGGGGGGGGGGGGGGGGGGGGGGGGGGGGGGGGGGGGGGGGGGGGGGGGGGGGGGGGGGGGGGGGGGGGGGGGGGAGAGGGGGGGGGGGGGGGGGGGGGGGGGGGGGGGGGGGGGGGGGGGGGGGGGGGGGGGGGGGGGGGGGGGGGGGGGGGGGGGGGGGGGGGGGGGGG
>NZ_JBVJWR010000015.1:0-103025 GCF_055602235.1 Streptomyces sp. NPDC037410
ACCAGGCCCGACCCTTCAAATGGACCAAGACCGCCGACCAGATCCTCGACCGCATCTGCCGATACTGCGACAGGATCTCCGAACCAGATCACTAGCCGCATCGCGTCACCGCCGTCGCCGCCCGCGAGGTCGAGGATCCGCAGCGGCCCGCCGCCGGGGCCCTCGTCGAGGTGGCGCATCAGGTTCGACTCGGCGAGCGTGTAGCGGAGGCGGCCCCAGGGAGCCTCCTGCCATTCCTGCCAGGTGGTCATCGCGGTGTCGAACTTCTCGTGATCTTGAGCCATTCCGCGACGAAAAGTCAGCCGCGTCTCACTTCCGCGCGCTGACCGTCGCGAGGACCTCGCGATCCGGCTGGAGGGTGAGGCTGGGGACCGGGAGGATTTCGTCGGACGTGAGGTCCAGGTGGTAGCGGCGGGCCAGGACCGCGAGGACGAGGACCGCCTCGACGAGGGCGAAGCGGGTGCCGAGGCAGACCCGGGGGCCGCCGCCGAAGGGGAACCAGGCGTATTCGGGTATCTCCTCCGCCGGTTCGCCGTCCTGGCCGATCCACCGCTCGGGGCGGAAGGCCTCGGCGTCGCCGTACCACCGGGGGTCGCGGTGGGTCGCCCACTGGCTGGACCAGACGCGGGTGCCGGCCGGCACGGGCATGCCGCGGAGGGTGGCGCCCTCCTTGGCGAGACCGGTGATCAGCCAGATCGTGGGGTAGAGGCGGAGCGTCTCCTTGATGACCGCCTGGGTGTACGTCAGGGAGGCGTAGTCGTCGTAGCCGGGTTCGTGGTCGGCGAGGACCCGGTCGAGCTCCTCCGTGAGCGCCTCGCGGACCCGGGGGTTGCGGGAGAGCAGGTACCAGGCCCAGACGAGGGTGGAACTCGTCGTCTCGTGGCCGCCGATGTAGAGCGTGACGGTCTCGTCCCGTATCTCCTGGTCGGAGAGCGACGCACCGGTCTCGTCCCGGGCCGCGAGCAGGCGGCTGAGCAGGTCCGGGCGTTCGGTCTCGCCGTCCCGGTGCTGGGACACGACCCGGGCGACCTCCGCGTCGATGACGGCGGTGGCGCGCTTGATCCGGGCGCGGCCGGGGGTGGGGACCCAGTCGGGCAGGACCGCTCCGATGCCGCTGAACTCGGCCCCGATCTCCTTCTGCGCGATGTCCATGGCCCGGCCGATGGCCTCGGCGTCGGCCGCCGTGTCGACACCGAAGATGGTGCGGACGGCGACGAGTTGGGTGAGGGCGGCCATCTCCTTCTTGATGTCGACCCGCTGCCCGTCGGTCCAGCGGTCGGCGAGCGCGACCGCGCACTCGGCCATCGTCGCCGCGTACGACCTGACCTGCTTGGGGCGGACGGAGGGCTGCACCAGGGACCGCTTGCGCCGCCAGTCCGCTCCCTTGGAGACGATGACGCCGTTGCCGAGGAGGGTACGGAAGGCGATGCCCAGGTCGGGCTGGTCGAAGGTGCGCTCGACCTCGGTGAGGAGCTCGCCGACCGCGTCGGGGTCGGCGATGAAGAGCGAGGGCTTGGCGCCGAAGCGCCAGCGGACGAAGTCGCCGCGCCCCCGCAGTTCCTCGAAGAAGGCGAGGGGGTTCTTGCCGAAGGCCGGCAGGTTCCCGAGGAAGGGCACCCCCCGCGGCCCCTCGACGACAACCGGAGCTTCCGCCGGGGCTTCCTCCCCCGTCGACCGCCCCTCGTCCCGTGCCCCGGCATGCGAGTGACCTGCTTGCGTGGTCATGTACGTCCCCTCCCCAACGGACCTTCCCTGCTTGCGAGTCCATGCAAGCGGAACGGCCCCGCACATGCCACCCCTGTGGACGACGACCTGTGGACAACCTCTGTCGGCGGCATGCCAAGGGCCCGTGGCGCGCATGCCACGGGCCCTTCGACGACCGCCGGTCCGTCAGCCCACGGAGCTGTACGCGACGACTCCGCGCAGCAGCGCGTCCACGGCCTTGCGGGCGTTCTTGGCGACCGTGCTGTTCTCCTTGGGCGCCGCCGCGGCGATCTGTCCGAGGACGTCGATCACCTGCTTGCACCAGCGGACGAAGTCGCCCGCGGGCATCTCCGCCTCGCGGAGCACCTCGTCGAGGCTCTTGTCGGAGGCCCACTGGTAGGCGGCCCAGGCGAAGCCGAGGTCGGGCTCGCGCTGGCCGACCCCCTCCGCCTGGTTGATCTTGAACTCCTCTTCGAGGGCGTCGAGCCGGCCCCAGATCCGGACCATCTCGCCGAGCGCCGCCTTGGCGTTGCCCGTGGGCAGCTTGGGCGCGACGGCGTCGTCGGCCTGCCTCGCCTCGAACACCAACGCCGAGACACAGGCGGCGAGTTCGGCCGGGGTGAGGCCCTCCCAGACGCGGTCGCGGAGGCATTCGCTCGCCAGCAGGTCGAGCTCGCCGTAGAGCCGGGCGAGCCGCTTGCCGTTGTCGGTGACCTCGTCGCCGCGCAGGTAGTCGAGCTCGGTGAGGAGCGCGACGATCCGGTCGAAGGTGCGGGCGATGGTGTTGGTGCGGCCCTCGATGCGCCGCTCCAGCTGCTGGGTGTCGCGCTGGAGGCGGTGGTAGCGCTCGGCCCAGCGGGCGTGGTCCTCGCGCTCGTCGCAGCCGTGGCAGGGGTGCGCGCGGATCTCGGTGCGCAGCCGGGCGATCTCGCGGTCGTCGGCCGCGGCGGCGCGCTGCCGCTGGTGGCGCTCGGGGTTGATGTGCCCGGCCTTGCTCCGCAGGGCGGAGGCGAGGTCGCGGCGGGACTGCGGGGAGCGCGGGTTGAAGGACTTGGGGATCCTCATGCGCTCCAGCGCCTCGACGGGGACCGGGAAGTCGATGGAGGCGAGCCTCTTGACCTGCCGCTCGGCGGTGAGGACGAGGGGGCGCGGTCCGTCGTGCTGCTCGAAGCCGCGGTGGCCGTTGGTGCGGCCGGCCGGGATGCCTGGGTCGAGGACCAGGGCGAGGCCCGCGAACTTGCCGGTGGGGACGTGGATGACGTCGCCGGGCTTGAGCTTCTCCAGCGAGCCGGCGGCCTGGGCGCGGCGCTGGGCGGCGCCCTGCCGGGCCAGCTCGGTCTCGCGGTCCTTGAGGTCGCGGCGGAGCCGCGCGTACTCCTCGAAGTCCCCGAGGTGACAGGTCATGCCCTCGCGGTAGCCCTGGAGTCCCTCCTCGTTCCGCTGGACCTGGCGCGAGATGCCCACGACGGAGCGGTCGGCCTGGAACTGCGCGAAGGACGTCTCCAGGAGCTCGCGCGAGCGGTGCCGCCCGAACCCTTCGACGAGGTTGACCGCCATGTTGTACGAGGGCTTGAAGCTGGAGCGCAGGGGGTACGTGCGCGTGCCGGCGAGTCCGGCGAGGTGCTCCGGGTCGAGTCCGCGCTGCCAGAGGACGACGGCGTGGCCCTCGACGTCGATGCCGCGGCGGCCGGCGCGGCCGGTGAGCTGGGTGTACTCGCCGGGGGTGATGTCCGCGTGCTGCTCGCCGTTCCACTTGACGAGCTTCTCCAGGATGACCGTGCGCGCGGGCATGTTGATGCCGAGGGCGAGGGTCTCGGTGGCGAAGACGGCCTTGACGAGGCCGCGGACGAAGAGCTCCTCGACGACCTCCTTGAAGGTCGGGAGCATGCCGGCGTGGTGGGCGGCGATGCCCCGCTCCAGGGCTTCGAGCCACTCGTAGTACCCGAGGACGTGGAGGTCCTCGGTGGGGATCGCGGCCGTGCGGGCCTCGACGATCTCGCGGACGCGCTCCCGCGCCTCTTCGTCGTTGAGCCGGAGGCCGGCGTAGAGGCACTGCTGGACGGCGGCCTCGCAGCCGGCGCGGCTGAAGATGAAGGTGATGGCGGGCAGGAGCCCCTCGGCGTCGAGGCGCTCGATGACCTCGGGTCGGCCCGGGGTCCAGATCCGGGAGCGCTGACGGCGCTCGCGCTCGCGGTCGGCCTCGCGGACCATCTTGCCGCGCCGCCGGTCGCGCGGGTTGTACGTGCGCGTGTTCTCGGTGCGGGCGAGGCGCAGGAGGTCGGGGTTGAGCTCGCGCCGGGACGCGCCACGGCCGCCGTGGTCGGTCTCCTCCTCGAAGAGGTCGTACATCCGGCGTCCGGCGAGGACGTGCTGCCAGAGGGGTACGGGGCGGCTCTCCGAGACGATGACCTCGGTGTCGCCGCGCACCGTGTCGAGCCAGTCGCCGAACTCCTCGGCGTTGGACACGGTCGCGGAGAGCGAGACGAGGGTGACGGACTCGGGGAGGTGGATGATCACTTCCTCCCAGACGGCGCCGCGGAAGCGGTCGGAGAGGTAGTGGACCTCGTCCATCACAACGTATCCGAGGCCGGAGAGGGCCTGGGAGCCCGCGTACAGCATGTTGCGGAGGACTTCGGTGGTCATGACGACGATCGGGGCGTCGCCGTTGACGCTGTTGTCACCGGTGAGCAGGCCGACCTTGTCGGCGCCGTACCGCTTGACGAGGTCGGCGTACTTCTGGTTCGACAGCGCCTTGATGGGCGTCGTGTAGAAGCACTTGCGGCCCTGGGTGAGGGCGAGGTGTACGGCGAACTCGCCGACGATGGTCTTGCCGGAGCCCGTGGGCGCGGCGACGAGCACGCCCTTTCCCGCTTCGAGCGCCTCGCACGCCTCGATCTGGAAGGGATCCAGACCGAACTCGTACAGCTCGCGGAAGGGTGCCAGTGCAGTGCGCTGCTCGGCGTTGCGGGCGCGGGCGGCCGCGTACGCCTCGGCTGGTGTGAGGTCCTCTGTCATCTTGTTGTCGAGCCTACCCGCCCCCTGTGACAGTGACGCGATCTTTATCGAGGGGATGCGGAGGGCCCGGTTCCAGGGTGCGCCGAGCGCTTCCAGGGTGCATCGAAGGGCCCCGGGGTGGGCCGGAGGACTCCAGGATGCACCGAAGGACCCCGGGTGCGCCGAAGGGCCCCGGACCGGGTCCGGGGCCCTTGCGCGATCGGTTGACGCCGTCTACGCGATCACGTGATGTCGTCGTATCCGTTGAGCCGCTGCGCGCTCGCGCCGTGCTCCCCGGTGGCCTGCTCGGGCAGGGCACGGGCGGCGGTCACGGGCTCGACGCCCCCGACGGCCTCGGGGGTGAGGTCGAGCGAGGAGGCCTCGTCGTCGTCGAGCCCGGCGTCCGGGTTGGCGCGCTTGCGCCGCCGGTCGTTGAGGAGCGAGAAGCCGACGGCACCGAAGTACAGGATGCTTATGGGTCCGGCCAGGGCCATCATGCCGACGGGGTCGGTGGTCGGGGTGATCACGGCGCCGAAGATGAAGACGCCCATGATCACGCCGCGCCACCAGCGGGCCATGCGGCGGCCGGAGAGGACGCCGGTGATGTTGAGCATCACCAGGACGAGCGGGAGCTCGAAGGCGAGGCCGAAGACGAGCACCATGCGCAGGGTGAAGTCGAGGACGTCGCCGAGCGACAGGATGTTCGCGGAGCCCTCGGGCGTGAGGCTGATGAGGACCTTCACGCTGACGGGAAGGATGAGGTACGCCAGGTAGGCGCCGGCGGCGAACAGCGGCACGGCCGCGCCGACGAACGCGTACGTGTACTTCTTCTCGTTCCTGTGCAGGCCGGGCGCGACGAAGGCCCACAGCTGGTAGAGCCAGACGGGGCTGGCGACGACGAGGCCCGCCGTGAGGGACAGCTGGATCGTCGTGCTGAAGGGGGCCATCAGCGTGTTGAAGGAGACGATCGCGCAGTTGCCGCCGTTGCTGTTGACGCCCGGCGCGCAGGTGGGCACCGATCTCGTCAGGAACTGCATGAGCTCCTCGCTGTACACGAGGGCCACGATCGTCACCGCTGCGATGGCGAGGAGACCCTTCGCCAGTCGGTTGCGGAGTTCACGCAGGTGCTCCACGAGGGGCATCCGGCCCTCGGGATCCTTGACCTGCTTGCGGGCAGACTTGGGCAACCCACGTCCTCATCTCGTGCGGCAGGCCGCCGCACGGTGCGGCGGCCGCGGCGGACCGGGTCAGCGCTTGGTGGTGTCCGAGGGCTCGGTCACGGGACGCGCGCTCGTCACGTCGCCGGGAGCGGCCTGGATGGTACGCGGGGCGGGCTCCTGCGCGCCGGTTCCGGCGTGCGGCGGGTCGGCGGGGGCGCTCTGCTGGTCGTCCGCCTTCATCGCCTTGGCCTCGCTCTTGAGGATGCGGGCCGACTTGCCCAGCGAGCGCGCCATGTCGGGGAGCTTCTTGGCGCCGAACAGCAGGATGACGACGACGAGGATGAGAATGATCTCGGTGGGGCCGAGCCTACCCATAGCTGTTTACCTTCTTCACCGAGGCGACAGGGTGTGCGTGCCCGGCGGGTCGGACATGCGTCCGGCCACCGCGCTGCCTGCGATCGTAACCCCCAGGAGTAAACGCGGGGCAATGCCCCTGCATACTCCCGATTGCGTCGCACCGGGTGTGACCGGGGCCGCTTCGTGCAGCGTACGGCACGGACTCAGCGGAGTGTCTCGCCGGTTCGGGCGAGGCCCACGGCGGCGGTTTCGAGCTCTTCGGCGGCCAGCTGGATCCGCTGTGTGGTGTGGGCCACTTGACGGCCGAGGCGCTGGACCTCCAGGAACACCTTGACGCCGAGGACGCCGAGGACGGCGATGCCGAGGAAGCCGAGAGCGACGGCGAGCATGGGCCAGAACATGTACTGAGCCTAGACCGTGGGCAGGTGGGGGTCGTTCAGACGGTGGTGTGCAGGCGGAGGGTGCGGACGCCGCCGCCGGTGAGGAGTTCGACGATGCGCTCGCCGGCGGGCTTGCGGACGGAGCTGCCGCACTCCGGGCAGGTGAAGGAGTAGAAGGTGGTGCGCCGGCTCGCGCCGATGGCGAGGCGCAGGGAGCTCGCGGAGAGTTCGAAGCGCGAGCGGCAGTCGGGGCAGGCGGCCTTGAAGAGGACCGGGGCCATGGTCGCCGCAAAACCGTGCATCGCGGACATCTCCCTCATCTCTCTCGACTCTGGCATCACGTCAGTATCAGCGTCCGCCGGGCGGGGAACGTCACACGCCGTCGTACGCGGCGAGGTCACAGCCCTCGTGGGCGGTGAGGTCCCCCACGCGCAGATGGGCGGTGACGTCCCCCACACGCTCGTGGGCGGTGACGTCCCCCACTCGCTCATCGACGGTGACGTCCCACACATGCTCGGGGGTGGTGTGGTCCCCGCGCCCTCGTGGGCGGTGAGGTTCCACGCGTACGCGTACGCGCCGACCGTCACACGCCTTCGTACGCCGCGAGCGCCGCCGTCGCGGCCGTCCGCGCGCTGTCGGCCAGCTCCGCCGGCGCGACGATCCGCCCGTCGCGGCCCAGACGCAGTGCGAGGCGGCGCAACGAGGCCGGGTCCGGCGTCCGCAGCGTGATCCGCAGTCCGCCCTCCTGCAGCTCCTCGGCCCGGTCGTGCGGGTAGTACTCGGCGACCCAGCGGCCACCGGGCCCCACCTCGACCACGACCTCCGGGTCGTCGGCGGACGGCTGCACCAGGCCCTCGGAGAGGTCCCGCAGCTCCAGCTCCGGCGGCGCCGCGTGCTCGTCGAGGATCCGGATCTCCGCGACCCGGTCGAGCCGGAAGGTGCGGCGTGCCTCGGAGAGCCGGCACCACGCCTCCATGTAGGTGTGGCCGACGGCGAAGAGCCGGATCGGGTCGACCTCGCGCTCGGTGAGCTCGTCGCGCGCGGGCGAGTAGTAGCGCACCCACAGCCGCCTGCGCTCCGAGATGGCCCGGTCGACCTCGGCGAAGACCCCGCCCTCGGACTCGAAGGTCACCGAGAGACGGGCGCTGGCCCCGGCGGCCTCGCCGGCCGCCGCCTCCAGCTTGGCGGTGGCGCGCAGCAGCGCGTCCCGGTCGCTCTCGCGGAGTCCCGGCAGGGTGGCGACGGCCCGGGCGGCGACGAGCAGCGCGGTGGCCTCGTCGGCGGCGAGCCGCAGCGGCTCCGCGACGTCGTCGGGGTTGTGCCACCAGATCCGGTCGCCGTCGGTGTCGATGTCGAGGAGGTCCCCGCCCCGGAAGCTGGTGCCGCACATGGGCAGCACGTCCAGGTCGGAGATCAGCTCGTCCTCGGTGATCCCGAAGGCGCGCGCCACGTCGGCGACGTGGGCGCCGGGGCGCTCACGGAGATAGGTGACGAGGGACAGCATCCGCCTCGTCTGGTCGATCGCGTTGGCAGCCATGCGGTACGTCTCCCCCTCAGCCCTTGGCCACGGCGCGCAGCCGCTCCACCACATCGGCCCGCAGATCGGCCGGTTCCAGTACGACGACGTCGGGGCCGAACTCGACCAGCCAGGCGTCGAGCCCGTGCCCGTACGGGATCTCCAGCTCGTCCCAGCCGTCGCCGCCCTCGGTCACGGCCTGGGCGCGGGCCCGCAGCGGGTAGCCGCAGCCGGCGCGGAGCCGGATCCGGGCGGAGCGGGTGGCGGTCTCGCCGGCCCAGCTCTCGACGGTCTCGCGGACGGTCACGACGTCGGGGACGGGCGCGGTGAAGGCGCCGGCCCGCGAGCGGACCTTGCCGGTGATGCGGGAGAGCCGGAAGACGCGCTCGGCACCGCGGTCGCGGTCCCAGCCGGCCAGGTACCAGTGGCCGCGCCAGCACTCCAGGGTCCAGGGCTCGACGTGGCGGGTCTCGGGGCGCGCGGCGTTGGCCTTGCGGTAGTCGAAGACGACGGGCCGGCGGTCCCGGCAGGCCAGCATGAGCGGCTCGAAGGCGGCCTCGTGGACCGGGATGCGCGGCTCGAGGGCGCTTGGCTGGGCGTCGTACGAGTCCCCGGCCTCGGGCATGCCGGCGGCGCGGAGCTTCTGGAGCGCGCCGCTGGCGGCCCCGGCGAGGCGGGCCTGCTGCCAGACCTTCGCGGCGAGGCCGAGCGCGGCGGCCTCCTCGGCGTCGAGGGTGATCGGCGGCAGCCGGTTGGAGTCGCGGCGCGCGAGGTAGCCGGTCTCGCCGTCCAGGTTCTCGACGGTCTCGATGACGAGGCCGAGCTCGCGGAGGTCGTCCTTGTCCCGCTCGAACATGCGGTTGAAGGCGTCGTCCCCGCTCGCCTCCATATAGGCCTCGATGGAGCCGCGGAGCTCCCGCTTGCTCAGCGGGCGGCGCGTCCCGAGCAGGCACAGCGCGAGATTCATCAGCCGCTCGGACTTGGCAATCGCCATCGACGCCCCGCACCTCTTTTGCCGGTTCCACTTCTCGGACGTCCGACCGTACCGCCCCGGGGTGTCGGGGGCCAAAGCCGAGGGCCCCCGCCGCGAACGGCGGGGGCCCTCGGAGGAACCTGGATCAGGTCAGCCCTGCACGGCCACGAGGTCGCAGACGAAGATCAGCGTCTCGCCCGGGGCGATCGCGCTGCCCGCGCCCTGCTCGCCGTACGCCATGTCCGCGGGGATGATCAGCTGGCGGCGGCCGCCGACCTTCATGCCCTGGACGCCCTTGTCCCAGCCTTCGATGACCTGGCCGACACCGAGCTTGAAGTCGAGCGGGGCGCCGCGGTTCCAGGAGGCGTCGAACTCCTCGCCGGTGGAGAAGGCCACACCCACGTAGTGGACCTTCACGAACTGGCCGGCCTTGGCGACCTCGCCGTCACCCTCCCAGAGGTCCTTGATCTCCAGGTCCTTCGGCGGCTCGCCACCCGGGAAGTCGATCTCGGGCTTCTCGATGCTCACTGAACTGCTCCTCAAACCGATGAACTGCGCGGCGATGGGCCGCGCGAACGGGACAGTCTTACATCTTCGTCAGGATGTCCACGGCGAAGACCAGCGTGGAGTTCTTCGGGATGCCCTGCTTCTCCTGGTCGCCGAAGGCCTCCGACGGCGGGGCGACGATCAGGACACGGCTGCCGACCTTCTTGCCGACGAGACCGTCCTTGAGGCCCTTCAGCGTGAGCTGCGGGAGCGGGAAGTTCGCGGGCTTGCCCGTGGTGTAGGTCGAGTCGAAGACCTTGCCGTCCTTCCACAGGGCGGCGACGTAGTTCACGACGACCGTGTCGGTGGCCTTGACGGCCTCGCCGTTCGCTTCGAGCACGTAGTTCGAGACGAGCTTGGTCGGCGGGTCCGTCTTCGGGACCGTCAGCGACGGGGCCTTGCCGTCGGTGTTCGTACCGACCTTCGGCAGGTCCTTGTCGTCCTGGGCGACCGGGGTGCCCGTGGCGGACTTCGGGATCGTCACGGCCTTCAGGATGTCCACGACGAAGACGAGGGTGGCGTTCGGCTTGATGGCCGGAGGCGAGCCGGCCGCGCCGTAACCGAGCTCCGGCGGGATGCCGATCTCGATGCGGCTGCCGACCTTCTGGCCCTCCAGGCCCTGGTCCCAGCCCTTGATGACGCCACCGGCACCCAGCGTGAGGTCGAAGGGCTGCCCGCGGTCGAAGCTGTTGTCGAAGGGGGTGGTGGAGTCCCAGGCCTGACCCAGGTAGTTCACCTGGAGGGCATCGCCCTTCTTCGTCACCGCGCCCTTGCCCTCGCTGATGACGTTGACCTTCAGTTCCTTGGGCGGGGCGCCCTCGCCCTTGGCGAGGGTCGGCTTCTCCCCGAACTTCTCCCCCGCCGTGATGGCGGGCAGTCCGTTCTTCATCGAGGCGGAATCGGAGCCCCCGTCGCTACCGCAGGCCGCTGTGGAGAGCAGCAGCAGCGGGACGACGAGAAGGCCGGCAAGTCGGCGCACGTGTTCCTCAGATCTCAGACGGCACAGTAGTTGTGCCGACACTCTAGGCGTTCCTCCTGTCACGTCGAGAGCCCCGCACGTCGAACGTGCGGGGCTCGGCCGACTGAAATGAACGGCCTACATTCCGGCGATCAGCTTTTCCACCCGGTCGTCGACGGAACGGAACGGGTCCTTGCACAACACCGTGCGCTGCGCCTGGTCGTTGAGCTTGAGGTGGACCCAGTCGACGGTGAAGTCCCGCCGCTGCTCCTGCGCGCGGCGGATGAAGTCGCCGCGCAACCGGGCCCGAGTGGTCTGCGGGGGCACCGACTTGCCCTCGAAGATCTTCAAGTCGTTGCAGATCCGCGCCGCCTGCCCGTTCTTCTGCAGCAGGTAGTACAGCCCCCGGCGACGGTGGATGTCGTGGTAGGCGAGGTCTATCTGCGCGACCCTCGGGTTCGACATGGTCATGTTGTGCTTGGCCCGGTAGCGCTCGATGAGCCGGTGCTTCATGACCCAGTCGATCTCGGTCTCGATCCGGTCGAGCTGCTCGCTCTCGATCGCGTCGAGCGTACGGCCCCACAGCTCCAGGACCTGGGCGACCGTCCCGGAGCGGATGCCCCGGCGGTCGACGAAGTCCACGGCCTTCTCGTAGTACTCGCGCTGGACCTCGAGGGCGGAGGCCTCGCGGCCGCTGGCGAGGCGGACCTTGCGCTGGCCGGTGATGTCGTGGCTGACCTCGCGGATGGCCCGGATCGGGTTCTCCAGGGTCAGGTCGCGCATCACCGTGCCCGCCTCGATCATGCGGAGCACGAGGTCGGTGGCGCCGACCTTGAGCAGCATGGTCGTCTCGGACATGTTGGAGTCGCCGACGATGACGTGCAGCCGGCGGTAGCGCTCGGCGTCGGCGTGCGGCTCGTCCCGGGTGTTGATGATGGGCCGCGAGCGGGTGGTGGCGGAGCTGACGCCCTCCCAGATGTGCTCGGCACGCTGGGAGACGCAGTAGACCGCGCCGCGCGGGGTCTGGAGGACCTTTCCCGCGCCGCAGATGAGCTGCCGCGTCACGAGGAACGGAATGAGGATGTCCGCGAGCCGGGAGAACTCACCGTGACGGGCGACGAGATAGTTCTCGTGGCAGCCGTAGGAGTTTCCGGCCGAGTCGGTGTTGTTCTTGAAGAGGTAGACGTCGCCCGCGATTCCCTCCTCGTGCAGGCGGCGTTCGGCGTCGACGAGCAGGCCCTCGAGAATGCGCTCGCCGGCCTTGTCGTGGGTGACCAGTTCGGTCACGTTGTCGCATTCCGGTGTGGCGTATTCCGGATGCGAACCCACGTCCAGGTACAGGCGGGCGCCGTTCCGCAGGAAGACATTGCTGCTGCGGCCCCATGACACGACACGGCGGAAGAGGTAGCGCGCCACTTCGTCAGGAGACAGTCGGCGCTGTCCCCTGAACGTGCACGTGACGCCGTACTCGTTCTCCAGCCCGAAAATGCGGCGGTCCATGTCTGAACATTACGCCTGACGGCGTGCGCTGAAACCGGGTTGGACGTTCCCGTTTCGATCATTTTCCGATCAGTGCGTGTTCTTTTCGGCGTGTACGGCGCCGGGGACCGCCTCTCCGTCGGCGTGTCGCACGGCGGAGGCGAGGCTGCCGGGCGTGTCGGGGACGGCCAGGACACGGCCGGTGGCCAGCAGGACGAGCAGCGCGACGAGACCGCCCGCGCCGGCCACGGCGAACCCGGCCACCGTTCCGGCCAGTTCGACCGCGGGCCCCGCGACGGCGGAGCCCAGGGCCGCGCCGACGCCGAACGTGGTGACGAGCCACGAGAAGGCCTCGGTGACCGTGCCGCTCGGGGCGTGCCGGTCGACCACGATGAAGGCGCAGGCGAGGACCGGGGCCAGGAAGACCCCGGAGAGCACCGAGAGGCCGGTCATGGCGACGGGGCCGGGGGTCAGCATCAGCGGCAGGTAGCACACGGCCAGGAGGCCCACGAGGACCCTCAGCCGCCGCTCGGGCGCCCCGGCCCACTGCCGGGCGCCGTAGAGGACACCGCCGACCAGGGCGCCGAGGCCCAGGGCGGCCATCAGCCAGCCGTACACGGACGGCCTGCCCTGGTCGTCGGCGTAGGCCACGGCGGCGACGGTGATGGAGCCGAGGGCGAGGCCGACGAAGAAGAACGAGCCGAGGAGCGCGAGCAGCCCGGGCGAGCGCAGGGCCCCCAGCCAGTGGGCCTCGCGGGTGGCGGAGCGCCAGGTGCGGGAGGGCTCGGAGAGGACGACGGCGAGGGCGCCGAGGATCCCCAGGACGTTGATCACGAGGAGGGCGGCGGCGGGCGACCGCAGGGCGACCAGGAGCGTCACCAGGAGCGGGCCGACGGTGAACATGACCTCCTGGGCGACGGCGTCGAGCGCGTACGCCCGGTGCACCCGGTCCTCACGGCCCAGGACGCTCGGCCACAGGGCGCGCAGGCCGCCCTCCAGGGGCGGGGTGAAGAGCCCGGCGACCACGACGGCGGCGTAGGCCAGGGCCAGGTTCCCGATGCCGGCGAGGGCGAACAGGGCCATGCCGAGGGCGGAGAGCACGGCGGCGGGCAGCTGGACGCGGGGCTGGCCCTTGAGGTCGACGGCCCGGCCGAGGAGCGGCTGCCCGATGGCGTTGGCGACGCCGTAGGCCGCGATCAGGCCGCCGGCCAGGGTGTAGCTGCCGCCCTGGTCCCGGACGAACAGCGTCATGGCGATGGGCCCTGTGCCGTTGGGCAGGCGCCCGACGAGGGTCCCGGCGAGCAGCCGGGCCGCGTGGGGCGCCCGGAGTATGTCGAGATAGCCGCCGTGCGCGGGGGCCTCGGTGGCCATGTCGTTCTCCCCTCGCCTCGGAACAGCGCCGAGGTTTTACGTATAACGTCCGGGGTCATACGTACCATGTCGGCGTGAACCGGGTCCAGCCCGCACCCACGACCCCCGACCACCGTCCCATGCGGAGGCTCCCCGTGCAGTCCCACGAACCCCTCGGCGGCGCCCGCCCGACCAGCAGGGACGTGGCCCGGGCCGCGGGCGTCTCCCAGGCCACCGTCTCCCTCGTCCTCGGCGACAAGTGGCGCGGCCGCGTCTCCGAGCGCACCGCCGAGTCCGTCCGCCACGCCGCCGACGAGCTCGGCTACCGGCCCAACCTCGCCGCCCGCAACCTCCGCCTCGGCCGCACCCGTACGGCGCTGCTCGTCGTCCCCGCGCTCACCAACGAGTTCTTCGCCCACGTCTACACCGGCGCCGCCGCCGTCGCGGCACGCCACGGCTTCGGCGTCGTCCTCTACCCCTCCCCCGACGGCGTCGGCCCCGCCCGCGACCCCTTCGCCTCGGCCCAGGCCGCCCTGGACGGCGTCATCGCCTCCTCCATGGCCGCCGACGCCCTCAAGGCCTTCCGGGGCACGAACCTGCCCCTCGTCATGCTCGACAGCGACCCGGCCGACACCGGCGCCGCCGCCCACGTGAACCTCGACGTCGCCGACGGCATGCGACGGGTCACCCGGCACCTGCTCGACCTGGGCCACCGCCGCTTCCTGCACCTGGCGTCCGCGGTCCCGTCCTGGACCTTCGACGTCCGCGCGGCCGCCCTCGCCGACGCCCTGCGGGGGACGGAGCTGCGCACCGTGCGTGCGCCACTGAACGTCGCCGACGCGCGGGAGTCCGCCCACCTCGCCCTCGCCGCCCCCGGCCCGCACCCCACCGCGGTGATCTGCGACGACGACATCCTCGCCGTCGGCGTCGCCAAGGCCGCGCACCGCCTCGGACTGCGCGTCCCGGACGACCTCTCGGTCACCGGCTTCGACGACATGGCCCTGGCCACCGCGGTCGAACCCGAACTCACCACGGTCCGACTGCCCGCCGAGGAGTTCGGCCGACGGGGCATGGAGGCGCTCCTCGCCGTCCTCGCGGGCGAACCGGCCCCGCCGGTCACCCTGCCCGTGGACCTCATCCCCCGCGGCTCCACGGGCCCCGCACCGGCCGCCTGACGGGCGCCACGCCGAACGGTCCGCGCCCGAGCCCGGGTACGCCGAAGGGCCCCGGGCCGCTTGCGCGCGGACCGGGGCCCTTCGGGTACGGCCGACTACTCCTCGGGCTACTCCTCGGGAGCCTCGTCCGAAGGCTCGTCCGTCTTCGCCGCCGCCGCGTTGTCCGCCTCCAGGAGGCGCGACAGCTGACGGCCGACGATCCGCTTGAACTTGCGCTGCTGCGGACGCGTGCGGTCCAGGACCGCCACCTCGAGCCGCTCCGCGGGGATCTCCCGCTCGGTGCCGTTGGTGTCCCGCGACAGGGCCTGCACGGCCAGCTTCAGGGCCTCGGCGAGGGACATGCCGTCCCGGTGCCGCTGGTCCAGGAAGGAGCTGATCTGCTCCGCGTTCCCGCCGACCGCGACCGAGCCGTGCTCGTCCACGATCGAGCCGTCGTGCGGCAGCCGGTAGATCTGGTCACCCTCCGGCTCGGCGCCGACCTCGGCGACGACGAGCTCCACCTCGTACGGCTTCTCCCCCGCGCTGGAGAAGATCGTGCCCAGGGTCTGGGCGTAGACGTTGGCCAGGCCGCGCGCGGTGACGTCGTCCCGGTCGTAGGTGTAGCCCCGGAGGTCGGCGTAGCGCACGCCGCCGATGCGGAGGTTCTCGTACTCGTTGTACTTGCCGGCGGCCGCGAAGCCGATCCGGTCGTAGATCTCGCTGAACTTGTGCAGGGCACGGGACGGGTTCTCACCGACGAAGACGATGCCGTCGGTGTACTGGAGGACGACCAGGCTGCGGCCGCGGGCGATGCCCTTGCGGGCGTACTCGGCCCGGTCGGCCATGGCCTGCTGGGGTGAGACATAGAACGGCGTGGACACCGGCTACCGTCCCTTTCTTCCGGTCTGAAGGGCTTCTACGGGCGACGAGCGGTCAGAGCAGGGCGGCGCGCGGCCCGTCGGGCTGCTCCAGACGCCGCTCGGTGACCGATCGGGCCAGCCCGGAGGACTCCGCCTCGGTGAGCCTGCGGAAGCCCTCTTCGGTGATGACGGTGACGATCGGGAAGATCCGGCGGGCCATGTCGGGACCACCGGTCGCCGAGTCGTCGTCCGCCGCGTCGTACAGCGCCTGCACCACCAGTGTGGTGGCCTGCTCCTCGGTGAGGTCGGCGCGGTACAGCTTCTTCATCGAGCCGCGCGCGAAGATCGAGCCGGAGCCGGTGGCGGCGAAGCCGTGCTCCTCGGAGCGGCCGCCGGTCACGTCGTACGAGAAGATCCGGCCCTTCTCCTTGCCCTCGTCCCAGCCCGCGAAGAGCGGGACGACGGCGAGCCCCTGCATGGCCATGCCCAGGTTGCCCCGGATCATGGTGGAGAGACGGTTCGCCTTGCCCTCCAGGGAGAGCGTCGCGCCCTCCACCTTCTCGAAGTGCTCCAGCTCCAGCTGGAACAGCTTGACCATCTCCACGGCGAGACCGGCGGTGCCGGCGATGCCGACGGCCGAGTACTCGTCGGCCGGGAACACCTTCTCGATGTCCCGCTGCGCGATCATGTTCCCCATGGTCGCCCGCCGGTCACCGGCGAGCACGACCCCGCCGGGGAACGTGGCGGCCACGATGGTGGTGCCGTGCGGGGCCTCGACGATCCCCTCGGGCAGCTTCCGGTTCCCCGGGAGCAGGTCCGGCGAGTGATCGGCCAGGAAGTCCATGAACGAGGACGAGCCCGGCGTCAGGAAGGCCGCCGGCAGACGCCCGGTGCTTCGAGGGTTGGCTTCCACGCGATTCCTTCCGGTGGGACAGTCGGCCGGTCGTGGGAAGCACCGGCTGATCTTGGATGCTGTGCACGGACCTTACCCGTGCCACCGCTTGTCATCCGTCCCCGGACCCACGGCTTTCACCAGGGTTCCGGGGACGGAGGACGACAGGCGCGTGGGGCGGCTACTCGCCGCCCTTCTGAACGAAGCTTCGGACGAAGTCCTCGGCGTTCTCCTCGAGCACGTCGTCGATCTCGTCCAGGACGGAGTCCACGTCGTCGCTCAGCTTCTCCTGGCGTTCCTTGAGGTCGGAGCTCGCCTCGGTGGTGGTCTCCTCGACCTCCTCCGTGGATCGCGTCGCCTTCTGCTGTCCGCCGCCGGTGTCCTTGGTCGCCATATCCCTCACCCCGCTCGAATCGGCCCGCTCGGTTGAGTCCGTACAAGATCAGACCCTATAGGTCGGGTCCGACTTCGGCCCCGCAGTTTCCACAACGCCCGGGCACTGATTCCATGATTCCCAGTGCCCGGGTATTTCAGGCCCGTGCCGGGCGGCTGTTTCAGCCGCCCGAGAGGACCCGCACCAGTTCCTCCGCCGTACGGCAGCGGTCCAGGAGCGATTTCACATGGGCCTTCGTGCCGCGCAGCGGCTCCAGGGTCGGGACGCGCTGCAGGGAGTCCCGGCCCGGCAGGTCGAAGATCACCGAATCCCAGGAGGCCGCGGCGACGTCGTCGGCGTACTGCTCCAGGCAGCGGCCCCGGAAGTAGGCCCTGGTGTCCTCCGGAGGCGCCGTCTCGGCCCGCTCCACCTCGGTCTCGTCCAGCAGCCGCTTCATCCGCCCGCGGGCCACCAGGCGGTTGTAGAGGCCCTTCTCGGGGCGTACGTCCGCGTACTGGAGGTCCACCAGGTGCAGCCGGGCCGCGTCCCAGTCCAGGCCGTCGCGGCGCCGGTAGCCCTCCATGAGCTCCCGCTTGGCGACCCAGTCCAGCTCGCCGGAGAGGCTCATCGGGTCGGTCTCCAGCCGGCCCAGGGTGTCCTCCCAGCGCGTGAGGACGTCCATGGTCTGCTCGTCCGCGTCCGAGCCGTACCGCTCCTCCACGTACTTCCTGGCCAGCTCGAAGTACTCCATCTGGAGCTGGACCGCGGTGAGTGTCCGGCCGCTGCGCAGCGTGATCAGGTGCTGGAGCGTCGGGTCGTGGGAGACGTGGTGCAGGGTGCGGACCGGCTGGTCGACGGCGAGGTCGACGGTGATGAAGCCGTCCTCGATCATGGAGAGGACGAGGGCGGTGGTGCCCAGCTTGAGGTACGTGGAGATCTCCGAGAGGTTCGCGTCGCCGATGATCACGTGCAGGCGGCGGTACTTCTCGGCGTCGGCGTGCGGCTCGTCCCGGGTGTTGATGATGGGCCGCTTGAGGGTGGTCTCCAGGCCCACCTCGACCTCGAAGTAGTCGGCGCGCTGGCTGAGCTGGAAGCCGTTCTCCCGGCCGTCCTGGCCGATGCCGACCCGTCCCGCGCCGGTGACGACCTGGCGGGAGACGAAGAAGGGGGTGAGGTGGCGCACGATGTCCGAGAAGGGGGTCTCCCGCTTCATCAGGTAGTTCTCGTGCGTGCCGTAGGAGGCGCCCTTGTTGTCGGTGTTGTTCTTGTAGAGGTGGATGGGCTGCGCCCCGGGGAGCTGGGCGGCGCGCTCGGCCGCCTCGGCCATGATCCGCTCGCCGGCCTTGTCCCAGAGGACCGCGTCGCGCGGATTGGTGACCTCGGGCGCGCTGTACTCGGGGTGGGCGTGGTCCACGTAGAGGCGGGCCCCGTTGGTGAGGATCACGTTCGCCAGGCCGATGTCCTCGTCGGTGAGCTGGCTGGAGTCGGCGGCCTCGCGGGCGAGGTCGAAGCCGCGGGCGTCCCGCAGCGGGTTCTCCTCCTCGAAGTCCCAGCGGGCGCGGCGCGCCCGGTGCATCGCCGCCGCGTAGGCGTTGACGATCTGGGACGAGGTGAGCATGGCATTGGCGTTCGGGTGTCCGGGGACGGAGATCCCGTACTCCGTCTCGATGCCCATTACTCGCCGTACGGTCATGCGGCCCTCCTTGCCCGGCGGCGCTCACTGTGCGCGACTCGGCGGTACCGATGAGCCTAGAACGGCTCCGCGCTGGTGGGGAGATCGTTGCGGTATTTCCCTGTGATGCCGGGGGAAATGCTGGATGGAATGCGTCGGCTGCGGATGCCCGGTTTCCGGACATCCGCAGCCGGTGGGCGTTTTACAGGTACTGACCGGTATTGGCCACCGTGTCGATGGAGCGTCCGGTGTCCGCGCCCTGCTTTCCGGTGACGAGCGTGCGGATGAAGACGATCCGCTCGCCCTTCTTTCCGGAGATCCGGGCCCAGTCGTCGGGGTTGGTGGTGTTGGGCAGGTCCTCGTTCTCCTTGAACTCGTCCACGCAGGCCTGGAGGAGGTGGGAGACCCGGATGCCCTTCTGGTTGTGGTCGAGGAAGGCCTTGATGGCCATCTTCTTGGCCCGGTCGACGATGTTCTGGATCATCGCGCCGGAGTTGAAGTCCTTGAAGTACAGGACTTCCTTGTCGCCGTTGGCGTACGTGACTTCGAGGAAGCGGTTCTCCTCGGATTCCGCGTACATCTGCTCGACGACCGACTGGATCATGCCGTGGGCGGCGGCGGCCTTCGACCCGCTGTGCTCGGAGATGTCGTCCGCGTGGAGCGGGAGGGTCTCCGTGAGGTACTTCGCGAAGATGTCCTTCGCGGCCTCCGCGTCCGGACGCTCGATCTTGATCTTGACGTCGAGCCGGCCGGGCCGCAGGATCGCGGGGTCGATCATGTCCTCGCGGTTGGAGGCGCCGATGACGATGACGTTCTCCAGGCCTTCCACGCCGTCGATCTCGGCGAGCAGCTGCGGGACGATGGTGTTCTCCACGTCCGAGCTGACACCGGAGCCGCGGGTGCGGAAGAGGGATTCCATCTCGTCGAAGAAGACGATGACGGGGGTGCCCTCGCTCGCCTTCTCCCGGGCACGCTGGAAGACGAGGCGGATGTGCCGCTCGGTCTCTCCGACGTACTTGTTGAGGAGCTCGGGGCCCTTGATGTTGAGGAAGTAGGACTTCCCCGCGGGCTGGCCGGTCACCTCGGCGACCTTCTTGGCCAGTGAGTTGGCCACGGCCTTCGCGATCAGCGTCTTGCCGCAGCCGGGCGGGCCGTAGAGCAGGATGCCCTTGGGCGGCCGCAGTTCGTGCTCCTTGAAGAGGTCCGGGTAGAGGTACGGGAGCTCGACCGCGTCGCGGATCAGTTCGATCTGGTTGCCCAGACCGCCGATCTTGTCGTAGTCGACGTCCGGGACCTCTTCCAGAACGAGCTCTTCGACCTCGCTCTTGGGGACGACCTCGTAGACGTAGCCGGACCTGGAGTCGAGCAGCAGGGCGTCGCCGGCGCGGATGGTGACGTCCAGCAGAGGCTCGGCGAGCCTCACCACCCGCTCCTCGTCGGTGTGCCCCACCACCAGGGCGCGCTCGCCGTCCTCGAGGATCTCCTTGAGGGTGACGATGTCCCCGGCGCGCTCGAACTCCATGGCCTCGACCACGTTGAGCGCTTCGTTGAGCATGACTTCCTGGCCGCGCCTGAGCTCTTCGAGCTCGATGCTCGGGCTGACGTTCACCCGGAGCTTGCGGCCCCCGGTGAAGATGTCGCATGTGCCGTCCTCGTTGGCCTGCAGGAAGACACCGAAGCCGGCCGGCGGCTGGGCGAGCCGGTCGACCTCCTCCTTGAGGGCCACGATCTGGTCGCGGGCCTCACGGAGCGTGTTCGCGAGTCGTTCGTTCTGCGCGGACACGCCGGCCAGGTTGGTCTGCAGCTCGACGATCCGCTCTTCGAGAATCCTCGTGTGGCGCGGAGAGTCGGCGAGCTTGCGGCGCAGGACGGCGATTTCCTGCTCGAGATAGGCAACCTGACCGGCGGGGTCTTCAGACCCCCGCCCCGGCCGGATGCCGCGGTTGATGTCGTCGTCGTGGGCTGCCACGGTCCTCACCTCCTCCAAGGGGAGCTGGACGCTTCCTGACCCTACCTGCGTGGGTGGTGATTGAAACCCCTAGATCAAAAAGACTCCGGGGTATGTCCGATCTTCACCCTTGCGCTTCCCCTCTCGCCAGGGGAATACCCACCCTTCACCGCTTGAAAGCGGGCGGTTGTATCGTCGTCATGGGTCAACACCCGTCAGGGGTGGCCCGACTTATCGCGCGAAGCAGAAACGGCAGGAGATATGACCGTGCAGCACGAGGCCCCGGCGGCGGGCGCCGAGGAGGCGCTGGAAGTCTGGATCGACCAGGACCTGTGCACCGGGGACGGGATCTGCGTGCAGTACGCTCCCGAGGTCTTCGAGCTCGACATCGACGGGCTCGCTTATGTGAAGAGCGCGGACGACGAGCTCCTCCAGGACGCGGGGGCCACCACGCGGGTGCCGCTGCCGCTGCTCCAGGACGTGGTGGACTCCGCGAAGGAGTGCCCGGGGGACTGCATCCATGTGCGCCGGGTCTCGGACCGGGTCGAGGTGTACGGCCCCGACGCCGAGTAGCGGACCGGGCGCCTGTCTCAGGCGCCGAGCGCGTCGGTCCCGTCGCCGCGGACGAAGGCGCCGCCCTGCCAGCGCCAGCTGGCCTGCTCCTTCTCGTCGGGGCAGCAGCTGGGGACGTCGGGGGACGAGTAGCCGAGCAGGGTGGCGCGTACGGCTCCGTCGCGTACGGAGAGGGCGGTGACGTTCCGGTGCTGCTCGGGTGCGACGAGGGTGGCGACCACGCGCGCGGGGGTGCCGCCGCCCTTGCCGCGGGTGAGGACGTAGACGGCGCTCGGCGGGGTGCCGGAGCCGGCTTCGCAGTGCACGACCGCGACGGTCTCGGGGTTCCCGTCGCCGTCGAGGTCTCCGGAGGCCCGCTTCGCGACCGTGTGGCGGGCTCCGCCGCATTCCAGGGGGTAGTCGGCTGCGGCGGCGTCAGGGGCGGGTGCCGGGCGCGGGGCGGCGCCCGCGGAGGCGGGGCCGGGCTGGAGCAGTCCGGCGAGGGCGACGACCGCGGCGGTCGCGGTGGCGGTGGCCAGCCAGTGGGCCGTCCGGGCGTGGGTGTGGGCGAGGTCCGCGAGGTCCGGGGCGGCGGAGTGCTGCACGCGAGACGTCTCCTGTGGGGTGGTGCGGCGGGGTTCCCGGCATCGTGCCACACGTCACAGGGGGACGGAACAGCTGGGGTGGGCCTGGGTCGACCGGTCTTGGAGGCCGGCGGACAGAAGGCCACGAACCGACGGCGGCGGCCGGCGGCGGCCTGCGCACGGCGGATCCGGCGGCGGACCGGCACCGTCCGGCAGGGGGCGGACATCACGGCGGACCGACGGCGGCCGAACACACGGCAGACACCGCGGCGGACCGATGCCGGCCGAACACACCGGGACCCGGCGGCCGACCGACAGCGGCCGAACACACGGCAGACACCGCGGCGGACCGACAGCGGCCGGCACACGGCGGGCATCGCGGCCGACCGACAGCGGCCGAACACACGGCAGACACCACGGCGGACCGACGGCAGCCGGCACGCGGCCGGCATCGTGGCAGGCCGACAGCGGCGCTCACTGCCGGCGTCGGGGCGAACATGAGGACGCCGCCGTCGAGTTCTTCCGCGTGGGCGGGGAACTCGGCGGCGGCGTGGTCGGGATGTCGGGACGTCAGCCCTTGTTGGGGCCCTCGTAGTCCTCGCCGTAGGCGCCCTTGGCGGGGCGGCGGCGGCGCATCGGGGGCTCGACCCCGTCCGCGAGGCGACGGGCGGTGACGAGGAAGCCGGTGTGGCCGATCATGCGGTGATCGGGGCGGACGGCGAGGCCCTCGACGTGCCAGTTGCGGATCATGGACTCCCAGGGCTGCGGCTCGGCGTAGCAGCCGAACTCGCGGATGGACTCCACGGTGCGGGCCAGCTGGGTGGTGGTCGCCACGTAGCAGCAGAGGATACCGCCGGGGACGAGGGCCTTGGAGACGGCCTCCAGGCACTCCCAGGGGGCGAGCATGTCCAGGATGACGCGGTCGACGTCGGTGTCGGACAGGTTGTCCTGGAGGTCGCCGACGGTCAGCTGCCACGCGGGGTGGGGGCCGCCGAAGTAGCGCTCGACGTTGCCCTTCGCGATCTCGGCGAAGTCCTCGCGGCGCTCGTAGGAGTGCAGCATGCCGCTGTCTCCGATGGCGCGCAGGAGGAAGCTGCTCAGCGATCCCGAGCCCACTCCCGCTTCCACGACGCGGGCGCCGGGGAAGATGTCGGCGAAGGCCAGGATCTGCCCCGCGTCCTTGGGGTAGACCACGGCTGCGCCGCGGGGCATGGACAGGACGTAGTCGGGGAGCAGGGGGCGCAGCGCGAGGTAGGCGACGTTTCCGGTGGTACGGACAACGCTGCCCTCGGGGGCGCCGATCAGTTCGTCGTGCGGGAAAGAACCCTTGTGGGTGTGGAAGTTCTTTCCCTCTTCGAGCGTGAACGTGTAGTGACGGCCCTTGGGGTCGGTCAGCTGAACCTGGTCCCCGACCTTGAAGGGCCCGCGTCGGCGGGCGGCACCGGTCGGTTCGGACATGTGACCAGAGTACCGGGGTTACGTGGACGGTCGTGCCATGGCCTGGACGAAGGCCCGTTCGACGTCGGTGGTGGCGAGGACCCCGTAGATCTCGCCGGTGTCCTCGACGACGAGGTACTCGGTGGCGGGGCTGGCGCGGAGGTGGTCGAGGAGGGGCTGGCCGGTGAGTTCGGCGGGGACGCGCATGCCGTCGGTGAGGTCCTGGGCGAGGGTGCTGACGGCGACCCAGGGGCGGCGGTGCTGGGGTACGGCGGCGATGGCGGCCTCGCGGACGATGCCGGTGGGTTCGCCGGCGCCGTCGACGACGACGAGGGCGCGGGCGCCGGCCTCGTTGGCGCGGCGGAGGGCTTCGGAGAGGGGTGTGGCGGGTTCGACGGGGATGGCGCGGCGGGTGAGGGCGCGGGCGCGGAGCTCGGGGAGGTGCTCGCGGAGGCGGGCCATGCGGAGGCTGTTGCCGGCGCCGGTCCAGATGATGGCGGCGAGGATCGCGGCGAGGAGGGCGTCGGTGACGGTCTCGAAGCCGCTGATGTCGTCGGTGGAGTTGCCGAGGAGGCCGGTGCGGGTGAGCAGGGGCAGGCCGACGAGGACGAGGACGGCGAGGGCGCGGCCGACCCAGGCGGCGGCGACGGTGCCGCTCATGGGCTTGCCGGTGATCTTCCAGACGACGGCGCGGAGCATGCGGCCGCCGTCGAGGGGGAGGCCGGGGAGCAGGTTGAAGACGGCGACGATCAGGTTGGAGATCATCAGGCCGCCGAGGAGGACGCCGGGGACGGTGCCGGGCTCGACGGCGTACAGGGAGAGGTAGAACACGCCGGCGAGGACGAGGGAGAGGAGGGGGCCGACGAAGGCGAGGACGAATTCGCGGCCGGGGGTCTCGGTCTCCTTCTCGATCTCGGAGACGCCGCCGAAGAACTGGAGCTGGATGCGGCGGACCGGGAGTTTGAAGCGGAGCGCGGCGATGGTGTGGGCCAGCTCGTGGACGAGTACGGAGGCGTAGAAGGCGACGGCGAAGAAGAGGGAGACCAGGTAGCGGGCGGCGCCGAGCTCGGGCAGGACGCGGTCGATCTGGTCGCCGAAGACCCAGGTGATGAGGGCGGCGACGACGAACCAGCTGGGGGCGACGTAGACGGGCACGCCGAAGGGCCGTCCCATGAGGATCCCGCCGCCGGGCTCCTCGGTCCGCTGCGGCTTGGGCTCGTCCTGGTTCACGGGTTCCTTTCGTCGCGTGGGGTGACCCGCGTCGGATGTGTCACGGTTCGATCATGCAGTGCGACGGGGTCCCAGGTCGATGGTATTCCGCTCGTTGTCGGTGGCGGGTCGTAGGGTCTTCGTCATGAGTACGAGCGAGCAGGTGCCGGCGGAGCCCCGGGCGCCCATGTCGTTGTCGCCGTCGCGGGCGAGCGATTTCATGCAGTGTCCGCTGCTGTACCGGTTCCGGGTGATCGACCGGCTGCCGGAGAAGCCGAGTGCGGCGGCGACGCGGGGCACGCTGGTGCACGCGGTGCTGGAGCGGCTCTTCGACGATCCGGCGGCGGAGCGGACGGCGCCGCGGGCGAGGTCGATGGTGCCGGGGCAGTGGGACCGGCTCCTGGAGGCGAAGCCGGAGCTGGCCGGCCTGTTCGCGGAGGATGCGGGCGGGGAGCGTCTTGCGGGCTGGCTGGGCGAGGCGGAGCAGCTGGTCGAGCGGTGGTTCTCGCTGGAGGATCCGACGCGTCTGGAGCCGGCCGAGCGTGAGCTGTTCGTGGAGACGGAGCTGGAGTCGGGGCTGCGGCTGCGCGGGGTGATCGACCGGGTGGACGTGGCGCCCTCGGGCGAGGTGCGGATCGTCGACTACAAGACGGGGAAGGCGCCGCGGCCGGAGTACCGGGACGGTGCGCTGTTCCAGATGACCTTCTACGCGCTGGTGGTGTGGCGGCTGAAGCGGGTGATCCCGCGGCGGCTGCAGCTGGTGTATCTGGGCAGCGGTGAGGTGCTGACGTACGACCCGGTGGAGGCGGATCTGCTGCGGGTGGAGCGGAAGCTGCTGGCGCTGTGGGACGCGATCCGGCTGGCGACGGAGTCGGGTGACTGGCGGCCGCGGCCGACGAAGCTGTGTGGCTGGTGTGACCATCAGGCGGTCTGTCCGGAGTTCGGGGGGACTCCCCCGGTCTATCCGTTGAAGATCGTTTCCGCGCGCCCGCCGGAGTCGGGTGAATCCGGGCAGGGCAGAATGGACCCGGCCCAGCCGTCTTCCTGAGCCCAGCCCTCGTGGAGGGGCTGGGTTCAGCCCCCGTGAAGGAGCCCTTGTGACGATCCGCGTCCTGTTGGTCGACGATCAGCCGCTGCTGCGGACCGGCTTCCGGATGATTCTGGAGGCGGAGCAGGACATCGCGGTGGTGGGTGAGGCCGGGGACGGTCTGCAGGCGCAGGAGCAGGTGCGCGCGCTGCAGCCGGACGTGGTGCTGATGGACATCCGGATGCCGCGGATGGACGGGGTGGAGGCGACGCGGCAGATCACGGGCCCGGGGCGGGACGGTCCGGCGAAGGTGCTGGTCCTGACGACCTTCGATCTGGACGAGTACGTGGTGGAGGCGCTGCGGGCGGGGGCGAGCGGCTTCCTGTTGAAGGACGCTCCGGCGAACGAGCTGGTGCAGGCGATCCGTGTGGTGGCGGCGGGCGAGGCGATGCTGGCGCCGTCGATCACGCGCCGGCTGCTCGACAAGTACTCGGCGCATCTGCCGACGGGTGAGGAGCAGGTGCCGGACACGCTGAACACCTTGACCGACCGTGAGGTGGAGGTGCTCAAGCTGGTGGCGCGGGGCTTGTCGAACGCCGAGATCGCGGCGGACCTGTTCGTCAGCGAGACGACGGTGAAGACGCACGTGGGCCATGTGCTGACGAAGCTGGGCCTGCGGGACCGGGTGCAGGCGGCGGTGTACGCGTACGAGAGCGGTCTGGTGCGGCCGGGGGCCGGCGGTCAGTAGCCGGTGGCCGCACGAGCGGCGAGGGCCCGGTGCGCGTACCGGGCCCTCGTGCGTGGGGACGGGGGTGTCAGCCCTTGCGGATCTCCCAGAAGCGGAAGACGGTCGAGGCGTCGAGGGTCCATTCGAGGCCGGTGACGTCCTCGCGGGCGACGGCGTACTGCTTGCCCTGCCACAGCGGCAGCAGCGGGAGCTCTTCGGCGACGAGGTCCTGGAGGCGTCCGTACGTGTCGGCGGTGCCGGCGCGGTCGGCGACGGCGGCGGTCTCGGGGAGGAGGGTGCCGGTGATGGTGCTGTTGTCGTAGTGGTTGCCGAGGACGTTGCCCTCGCCGAAGAAGGGGCTGGTGAAGTTGTCGGCGTCGGGGTAGTCGGGGACCCAGCCCTTGACGTAGACGCCGTACTTGCCGGCGGCGATGTCCTTCTCGTACTGGTCGAAGGCGACGGACTTCACGTCGGCGTCGAAGAGGCCGCTCGCGTTGAGCTGTTGGGCGATGGCCTTGAGCTCCTGGTCGGTGGCCGGGCCGTAGCGGCTGGGCGTGGACCAGAGGGTGAGCTTCACCTTCTCGGTGATGCCGGCGGAGCGGAGGGCCTTCTTCGCCTTGGCCTTGTCGGGGGTGCCGTAGGTGTCGTAGAAGGCGGTGTTGTGTCCGGCGATGCCGGCCGGGACGATCGAGTAGAGCGGGGTGGCCGTCGACTTGTAGACGTTCTCGACGAGGGCCTCGCGGTCGACGAGGTGGGCGATGGCCTTGCGGACGCCGAGCTTGCCGACGACCGGGTCGTTCATGTTGAAGACCAGGTGCTGGACCTCGGCGCTGCTGCCGGTGACGACCTCGATGCCCTTGTCGGCCGTGGTGGCGGAGTTCTCGAGGGCGGAGATGTCGTCGGCGGAGAGGCCTCGGTAGGCGACGTCGATGTCGCCGTCGGTGAAGGCCTTGGCGAGGGCGGCGCGGTCGCCGCGGTAGAGCTTGAGGGTGACGGCGTCGTTCTTGGGCTTGGCGTTGCCCTTGTAGCCGGGGTTGGCCGAGAAGCCGGCCTCGGACTCGCTGAGGGAGTCCAGCTTGTACGGGCCGGAGCCGGTGGCCTTGCCGTCGGTGCGCAGGGCGTCGGCGGGGTAGTCGTGGTGGTCGACGATGGAGCCGGCGCCGGAGGCGATCTTGCTGGGGAAGGTGGCGTCCGGGACCTTGAGGCGGAAGACGACGGTCTTCTCGTCGGGGGTCTCGATGCTCTGGATGGTGGAGAGCAGCGGCGCCGGGCCCGAGGGGTCGGCGATCTTGAGGGCTCGCTCGAAGGAGTACTTGACGTCCTCCGAGGTGAGCTTGTTGCCGTTGGAGAAGGTGAGGCCGTCGCGCAGGGTGCAGGTGTAGACCTTGCTGCCCGCGGAGAACTCGCACTTGTCGGCGGCCTCGGGCTCGGGCTCGGAGCCGCCCTTGGGGAAGGCGAGGAGGGACTGGAAGACGTTGTTGAACAGCAGCCAGGAGCCGGGGTCGTAGCCGGCCGCCGGGTCGGTGGCGAGGATCTCGTCGGACATGCCGACGCGTATTCCGCCTCCGGAGCCTCCGGAGCCGCCGCCCTGCTCGGTGCCGCAGCCGCCGAGGAGGGCGGCGGACAGGCCCGCGGCGAGCGGGGCCGTCAGCCACTTGTTTCGTGCCTTCACAGAACTTGCCTCTTGATCTCTTGTCAGGCCGGCCGCGCAGGGGCGCGCGGCCGGGACAACGAAGGGGTCAGGCGGTGCCGCGGCCCAGTTCCCACAGCAGCAGGTCGGAGGAGGTGTTGAGGGCGTACTCGACTCCGTTGAGGTCGTCGCGGGCGGCGACGTACTGCTTGCCCTGCCACAGGGGCAGGACGGGGACGTCCTTGGCGACGATCTTCTGGATCTGCGCGTAGACGGGGCTTGCGGCGTTGCGGTCGGCCTGGCGGCGCGAGCGCGGGATGAGCTTCTCGCGAACGGTCTTGTTCACGTAGGGGGTGTTGAGGAAGTTGTCGCTGTCGAGGAACGGCGCGATGTAGTTGTCGGGGTCCGGGTAGTCCGGGAACCAGCCGAGGCCGTAGACGGCGTAGTCGCCGCGCTTCTGGGCCGTGCGGAAGGTGGACCACTCGGCGCCCTGGATCTTGACGTCGAAGAGGTCGCTGGCGACGAGCTGCTTCTTGAGCGCCTCGAACTCCTGGGCGGTCTCGGTGCCGTAGTGGTCGGTGGTGTAGTTGAGGGTCACCTTGACCGGGGTCTTGACGCCCGCGTCCTTGAGGAGCTTGGCGGCGCGGGCCGGGTCGGGCTCGCCGTACTCGTCGAAGAAGGGGGTGGCGTGGCCGGTGATGCTGGAGGGGATCAGCGAGTACAGCGGCTCGGCGGTGGGACCGTAGACGAGGCTGACGAGGGCGCCCCGGTCGACGACGGAGGCCATGGCCTGGCGCACGGCCTTCTGCTCGACGGAGGGGGCGTCGGTGTTGAAGCCGAGGTAGCGGATCTCCAGGCCGGGGACCTCGGTGACGCGGATCTTGTCCTTGGGCGTCTCGGTGAGGTCCTTGATCTGCTTCTGCGACAGGGAGCGGGCCATCATGTCGATGTCGTCGCTCTCCAGGGCCGCGCCCATGGCGCCGGAGTCGGCGTAGGGGCGCAGTTCGACCTTGTCGTTGCGCAGGGTGACGTCGCCCTTGTAGGCGGGGTTCTTGGTGAAGACGAAGCGGGTGGCCTTGTCGCCCTCGCGCTCGACCTTCATGGTGTACGGGCCCGAGCCGTCGACGTCGAAGCCGTCGCGGAGCTTGTCGGCGGCGTACTTGTCCTTGCTGAGGATGCCGGCGACGGGGGTGGAGAGCTTGTACGGGAAGGTGGCGTCGGGGGTCTTGAGGTGGAAGACGATGCCGTCGGTGCCCTGGGTCTCGACGGTGTCGATGTTCGCGAGGAGGGCGGCGGTGCCGTTGTCCGACTTGATCTTCAGGACGCGTTCGATGGAGAACTTGACGTCGTCGGCCGTGAGGGGGGTGCCGTCGGCGAAGGTGAGGCCGTCGCGCAGGGTGCAGCGGTAGCTCTCGCTGGCCTTGTCGGAGAAGCCGCAGGTCTTGGCGGCCTCGGGGACGGGCTCGCCGCCGCCGCGGGGCACGTGCAGCAGGGTCTGGAGGGTCTGGCGGAGGATGTTCCAGGCGCCGGTGTCGTAGGCGTAGGCCGGGTCGAGCGGGGCGGGGGCGTCCTCGGTGACGATGAACTGGTCCGTGGTGCCGACGGTGATCGCCCGGTTCTCCTCGGCTCCGCCACAGCCGGCGAGCAGAGGGACGAGCAGTCCGGCCACGGCCGGCAGCACCAGGGTCTTGCGGTTCATCAGGGACGATCTCCTCATCCGGCACTGGGGTACAGCGGTCAGTGGAAACTCCGCCGCCTGCCGCCCGGTCGGGGCGGGAGCGATCGGGCCGGGTGTTGCGATCGGTCCTGTGTTCACGGCGACTTGGGTGTGCGCCGGTGCACGCGGTTATGCGGCGAAGTACTCGCGAAAGATTAGTGGGCGGAGCCGGTATGCCTTGACCGGGGAGGTGCGGGGGGCGTAATCGCAGAGTGATCATGAATGCGCGGAGCTCGATAACCATGCGCCGGACGTTGCGGACGACGCTTACCCAATCGGGACACAGGGGGCATCGAAACATCCGCTTTTGAGACAGGAGACGAGAACGGGCCACCCACCGTCCGGCACTCTGGGTGACCAAGGTCACTCGGGTGCTTTTCGGTGAATGGCCCGCGCTCTTCGGTCGGACTTCGACCGGATCGCTTTTCTCAGACGAAGCTCAAATTCCTGTGATCAAGGTGCGCAGGAACGGTACGTCGACCTCTTCCAGGGAGCGCACGACGACCCGGCCCGGGGAGGGCGCGATCGGAGCGACGGAGGGCACGGCGACGACCCGGCAGCCGGCCGCCTCGGCGGCCGCCACACCGGTCGCGGTGTCCTCGATGACGGCGCAGAGCGCGGGGTCGGCGCCGACGCCCCGGGCGGCCGTCAGGTACGGCTCGGGGTGCGGCTTGGTGCGCTCGACCTCGTCGCCGGCGACCGTGAGGGTGAAGCGGTCATGGCCGAGCGAGGCGAGGATCCGGTCGATGATCCGCCGGTGCGAGGCGGAGACCAGGGCGGTGGGGATGGAGTGCCGGGCCAGCTCGGCGAGCAGCCGCTCGGCGCCCGGCATGAGGGGCACGCCCCGGTCGATGCGCCGCTCGAACTTCTCGTTGAGCAGGACGGTGAGCTCTTCGAGGGTGATGTCGGCGCCGGTGGACTCGATGAGGTAGCCCGCGCTGCGGGTCATCGGGCCGCCGACGACGATGTCGCGCCAGGCCTCGTCAAGACGGTGTCCGAGGTCCGCGAAGACCTCGACCTCGGCGTCCCACCAGAACCCCTCCGTGTCGACGAGGGTCCCGTCCATGTCGAGGAAGACCGCCTGCAGGGCGGAGCTGCCGTTCGTACGGAACAGGGACGCGGGGACCGTACTGGTCATCCGGCACACCTCCATGGAGGGACGAGAAGGCCGGCCCCCTCCCCGGTACGGGGAGGATGACCGGCCTGCACTGGACCGACAAGTGTACGTCGCGATCAACGGGAAAGCGCGGATTTACCCTGCGCCGTCACCGCGCGGTCACCGTGCGTTGAAGTACTTCGCCTCCGGGTGGTGGATGACGATGGCGTCGGTGGACTGCTCGGGGTGGAGCTGGAACTCCTCGGAGAGGTGGACGCCGATCCGCTCCGGCCGGAGCAGCTCGGCGATCTTCGCCCGGTCCTCCAGGTCGGGGCAGGCGCCGTAGCCCAGCGAGAAGCGCGCGCCGCGGTACTTGAGGTCGAACATGTCCTCGACGTTCTCGGGGTCCTCCCCGCCGAAGCCGAGCTCCGCGCGGACGCGGGCGTGCCAGTACTCGGCGAGGGCCTCGGCGAGCTGGACGGAGAGGCCGTGCAGCTCCAGGTAGTCGCGGTAGGAGTCGGACTCGAAGAGCTTGGCCGTGGCCTCGCCGATCTTCGAGCCGACGGTGACGACCTGGAGGCCGACGACGTCGGTCTCGCCGGACTCCTCGGGACGGAAGAAGTCCGCGAGGCAGAGGCGGCGGCCGCGGCGCTGGCGCGGGAAGGTGAACCGGGTCCGCTCGTTGCCCGCCTCGTCCAGGATGATCAGGTCGTCGCCCTTGGAGACGCACGGGAAGTAGCCGTGGACGACGGCCGCCTCCAGGAGGTTCTCGGTGTGGAGGCGCTCCAGCCAGCCGCGCAGCCGGGGCCGGCCCTCGGTCTCGACGAGTTCCTCGTACGCCGGTCCGTCGCCGGCCCGGTTCTGCTTGAGGCCCCACTGGCCCTTGAAGAGCGCGCCCTCGTCTAGCCAGGAGGCGTACTCCTTGAGCGGGATGCCCTTGACGACGCGGGTGCCCCAGAAGGGCGGGGTGGGCACCGGGTTGTCGGTGGCCACGTCGGAACGGCCGCCGGGCTCCGGCTCCTCGACCTGGAGGGCCGCGGTGGCGCTCTTGGCGACGCGGCGCTGCTTCAGCTCGGGGAGTACGGCTCCGGGGACGCCGCGCTTGACGCCGATGAGCGCGTCCATGAGGCGCAGGCCCTCGAAGGCGTCGCGGGCGTAGCGGACCTCGCCCTGGTAGATCTCGTGGAGGTCCTGCTCGACGTACGCGCGGGTGAGGGCGGCTCCGCCGAGGATCACGGGGTACTTGGCGGCCAGCTCGCGCTGGTTCAGCTCCTCAAGGTTCTCCTTCATGATCACGGTGGACTTCACGAGGAGGCCGGACATGCCGATGACGTCGGCGTTGTGCTCCTCGGCGGCTTCCAGGATCGCGGAGACCGGCTGCTTGATGCCGATGTTGACGACGTTGTAGCCGTTGTTGGAGAGGATGATGTCGACGAGGTTCTTGCCGATGTCGTGGACGTCGCCGCGGACGGTGGCGAGGACGATCGTGCCCTTGCCCTCGGCGTCCGACTTCTCCATGTGCGGTTCGAGGTGGGCGACGGCCGTCTTCATGACCTCGGCGGACTGGAGCACGAACGGCAGCTGCATCTGGCCCGAGCCGAACAGCTCGCCGACCGTCTTCATGCCGTCGAGGAGGGTGTCGTTGACGATGTCCAGGGCGGGCCGCTCGACGAGGGCCTCGTCGAGGTCGGCCTCCAGGCCGTTCTTCTCGCCGTCGACGATCCGCCGCTTGAGGCGCTCGTCCAGGGGCAGGGCGAGGAGCTCCTCGGTCTTGCCGGCCTTGAGCGACTTGGTGGTGGCGCCCTCGAACAGGGCCATCAGCTTCTGCAGCGGGTCGTAGCCCTCGGCGCGCCGGTCGTAGATCAGGTCGAGGGCGGTGGTGACCTGCTCCTCGTCGAAACGGGCGATGGGGAGGATCTTCGAGGCGTGGACGATCGCCGAGTCCAGGCCCGCCTTCACGCACTCGTCGAGGAAGACGGAGTTGAGCAGGATGCGGGCGGCCGGGTTGAGGCCGAAGGAGATGTTGGAGAGGCCCAGCGTGGTCTGGACGTCCGGGTGGCGGCGCTTCAGCTCGCGGATCGCCTCGATCGTGGCGATGCCGTCCTTGCGCGACTCCTCCTGGCCGGTGCAGATGGTGAAGGTCAGGGTGTCGATGAGGATGTCGGACTCGTGGATGCCCCAGTTGCCGGTGAGGTCCTCGATGAGGCGCTCGGCGACGGCGACCTTGTGCTCGGGGGTACGGGCCTGGCCCTCCTCGTCGATGGTGAGGGCGATGAGGGCGGCGCCGTGCTCCTGGGCCAGTCGGGTGACCTTGGCGAAGCGGGACTCGGATCCGTCGCCGTCCTCGTAGTTGACCGAGTTGATGACGGCGCGGCCGCCGAGCTTCTCCAGGCCGGCGCGCAGGACGTCCACCTCGGTGGAGTCGAGGACGATCGGCAGGGTGGAGGCGGTCGCGAAGCGGCCGGCGAGCTCCCGCATGTCGGCGACGCCGTCCCGGCCCACGTAGTCGACACAGAGGTCGAGCAGGTGCGCGCCTTCGCGGATCTGGTCGCGGGCCATCTCGACGCAGTCGTCCCAGCGGCCTTCGAGCATGGCCTCGCGGAACTTCTTCGAGCCGTTGGCGTTGGTCCGCTCGCCGATCGCCAGGTACGAGGTGTCCTGCCGGAAGGGCACGGTCTGGTAGAGGGAGGCGGCGCCCGGCTCGGGGCGGGGGGAGCGCTCGGGCGGGGTGATGCCCTGGACGCGCTCGACGACCTGGCGCAGGTGCTCGGGCGTGGAGCCGCAGCAGCCGCCGACCAGGGACAGGCCGTAGTCGCGGACGAAGTTCTCCTGCGCGTCGGCCATCTCGGTGGCCGTGAGCGGGAAGTAGGCGCCGTCCTTGGTGAGCACGGGCAGGCCGGCGTTCGGCATGCACATCAGGGGCGTACGGGAGTGGCGGGCGAGGTAGCGCAGGTGCTCGCTCATCTCGGCGGGGCCGGTCGAGCAGTTCAGGCCGATCAGGTCGATGCCGAGCGGCTCCAGGGCGGTCAGGGCCGCGCCGATCTCGGAGCCGAGCAGCATGACGCCCGTGGTCTCGAAGGCGAGCGAGCAGATCAGGGGCACGTCCACGCCCAGGGCGTCCATCGCACGGCGCGCGCCGATGAGGCTCGACTTGGTCTGCAGCAGGTCCTGGGTCGTCTCGACGATCAGGGCGTCGGCGCCGCCGGCCAGCAGGCCCTCGGCGTTCTGCTGGTAGCCGTCGCGCAGCACGTCGTACGCGATGTGGCCGAGGGAGGGCAGCTTGGTGCCGGGGCCGATCGAGCCGAGCACCCAGCGCTGGCGGCCGTCCTTCGCGCCGAACTCGTCGGCGACCTCGCGGGCGATCCGGGCGCCCGCCTCGGAGAGCTCGAAGATGCGGTCCGCGATCTCGTACTCGCCGGCGGCCGAGTGGTTGGAGCCGAACGTGTTCGTCTCGACGCAGTCGACGCCGACCTCGAAGTACGCCTCGTGGACCGAACGGACGATGTCGGGCCGGGTGACGTTCAGGATCTCGTTGCATCCTTCGAGGTCCTGGAAGTCCTCGAGGGTGGGGTCCTGGGCCTGGAGCATGGTGCCCATGGCTCCGTCGGCGACGACGACTCGGCTGGCGAGTGCCTCGCGGAGGGCGGCGGCGCGGTTCCGGCTGTCAGCGGAAGGGGTCGGCAACGAGGCCATGGATGAGCTCCCTGGGATGCGACGGCTGTCGGCTTTGCACTCTCGGGGGAGGGTGCACGGGGTCAGCGTAACCGCGCTCGGCCCGGGGTGGACACGGCGTCCCACGGGGCGGACGGCATCCTGTGTGCGGGGACTCCCGGTTCTGCCCCTCCTTGGCCGACACTGTGTGGTGTGACGCGAGGTCGGCATCGACCGATAGTGTTCAGCATTGTCGAACAGTGTGAGAAGGGTGAGGGGCCGGGCGATGGCGAAGAACATCCAGTCGCTTGAACGGGCGGCGGCCATGCTGCGACTGCTCGCGGGTGGCGAGCGCCGGCTCGGTCTGTCCGACATCGCGTCCTCGCTGGGGCTCGCCAAGGGAACGGCCCACGGCATCCTGCGCACCCTCCAGGCGGAGGGCTTCGTGGAGCAGGACGCTGCCTCGCGCTATCAGCTGGGCGCGGAGCTGCTGCGGCTCGGCAACAGCTATCTGGACGTGCACGAGCTGCGGGCGCGCGCCCTGGTCTGGACGGACGACCTGGCCCGGTCCAGCGGCGAGAGCGTGCACCTGGGGGTGCTGCACCAGCGGGGCGTGCTGATCGTGCACCACGTCTTCCGGCCGGACGACAGCCGTCAGGTGCTGGAGGTGGGGGCCATGCAGCCGCTGCACTCCACGGCTCTGGGCAAGGTCCTGTCGGCGTACGACCCGGTGGCGCACAGCGAGGTGCTCGAGGTCGAGCGGGAGGCGTTCACGCCCCGGACGACCACGGACCTTGGCACCTTCGAGTCGCTGCTCGACATGACGCGGGCCCGGGGCTGGGCGGCGGACGTGGAGGAGACCTGGGAGGGCGTGGCCTCGGTGGCGGCGCCGATCCACGACCGGCGGCGGATGCCGGTGGGCGCGGTGGCGGTCACGGGCGCCGTGGAGCGGGTCTGCCCGGGCGGGGAGCTGCGCCCGGAGCTGGTGGCGGCGGTGCGGGACTGCGCCCGCGCGGTCTCCCGGGACCTGGGGGCAGGCCGCTTCTGACCGTCCGTACGGGTGCGGTCACACCGCCCGCCGTACCGCATCGAACCCGCCGGTAACGATCGCGTTATCGGCGGGTTTTTCACTTCCCAGACCCTTGACGCGCTGTTAACCCGGGGGCAAAACTTCCGTTCATCGGTCGGCATTGTCGAACACCTAACGGCAATACACGCTAGGGTATGACAGTGCCAAGGGCCGGCAACGCCCTCACACGAGGGCGCGGACCACCGGAGGGACCCGGGGTTCGCCTTCCCCTGGACGAAGGACAAAGGAGTCGCGGGTGTCCAGCTCCGACATCTTCCTCGGCGAGACCATCGGTACCGCCGTACTCATTCTGCTCGGCGGCGGTGTGTGCGCCGCCGTCACGCTCAAGAACTCCAAGGCCCGCAACGCGGGCTGGCTCGCGATCGCCTTCGGGTGGGGCTTCGCCGTCATGACGGCCGTCTACATGACCGCTTCCCTCTCGGGCGCCCATCTGAACCCCGCCGTCACGATCGCCATCGCGATCAAGGACGGGGACTGGAGCAACGTCCCGGTCTACATCGCCGGCCAGCTGCTCGGCGCGATGATCGGCGCGGCGCTGGTCTGGGTGGCCTACTACGGCCAGTTCCAGGCGCACCTCACGGACCCGGAGACCGTCGGCGAGAAGCCGATCGAGGGACCCGGCCCGGTGCTCGGCGTCTTCTCCACGGGTCCCGAGATCCGTAACACCTGGCAGAACCTGGCCACCGAGATCATCGGCACCGTCGTTCTGGTCCTGGCCGTGCTCACCCAGGGCCTCAACGACAGCGGCAAGGGCCTCGGCGTCCTCGGCGCCCTGATCACCGCGTTCGTCGTGGTCTCCATCGGCCTCTCGCTCGGCGGCCCGACCGGTTACGCCATCAACCCGGCCCGTGACCTCGGCCCGCGCATCGTGCACGCCCTGCTCCCGCTGCCGAACAAGGGCGGCTCCGACTGGAGCTACGCCTGGATCCCGGTCGCCGGTCCGCTGATCGGTGGCGCCCTCGGCGCGGGTATCTACAACATCGCGTTCGCCTGAGCCGTCCTTCTTCCAGACTTCCCTTGGAGCACACCGTGACCGACGCTCACACCTCCGGCCCCTTCATCGCGGCCATCGACCAGGGCACCACCTCCTCGCGCTGCATCGTCTTCGACAAGGACGGCCGGATCGTCTCGGTCGACCAGAAGGAGCACGAGCAGATCTTCCCGAAGCCGGGCTGGGTCGAGCACGACGCCGCCGAGATCTGGGCCAACGTCCAGGAGGTCGTCGCCGGCGCCCTGGAGAAGGGCGGCATCACCGCCGCCGACGTCAAGGCCATCGGCATCACCAACCAGCGCGAGACCACGCTGCTCTGGGACAAGAACACCGGTGAGCCCGTCCACAACGCCCTCGTCTGGCAGGACACCCGCACCGACGCCCTCTGCAAGGAGCTCGGCCGCAACGTCGGCCAGGACCGCTTCCGCCGCGAGACCGGCCTGCCCCTCGCGAGCTATTTCTCCGGTCCGAAGGTCCGCTGGCTGCTCGACAACGTCGAGGGCCTGCGCGAGCGCGCCGAGCGCGGCGACATCCTCTTCGGCACCATGGACTCCTGGGTCATCTGGAACCTCACGGGCGGCGTCGACGGCGGCCACCACGTCACCGACGTCACCAACGCCTCCCGCACCATGCTGATGAACCTGCACACCATGGCCTGGGACGAGAAGATCCTTCAGTCCATGGAGATCCCGGCGGCCGTGCTGCCGGAGATCCGCTCCTCCGCCGAGGTGTACGGCACGGTCAAGGGCGGCATCCTCGACGGCGTCCCGGTCGCCTCCGCGCTCGGCGACCAGCAGGCCGCCCTGTTCGGCCAGACGTGTTTCGCCGAGGGCGAGGCCAAGTCCACGTACGGCACCGGCACCTTCATGCTGATGAACACCGGCGACAAGATCATCAACTCCTACAGCGGCCTGCTGACCACGGTCGGCTACCAGATCGGCGAGGCGAAGCCGGTCTACGCCCTGGAGGGCTCGATCGCCGTCACCGGTTCGCTGGTGCAGTGGATGCGCGACCAGATGGGCCTGATCAAGTCGGCCGCCGAGATCGAGACCCTCGCGTCCTCGGTCGAGGACAACGGCGGCGCCTACTTCGTGCCGGCCTTCTCCGGTCTGTTCGCCCCGTACTGGCGCTCCGACGCCCGGGGTGTCATCGCCGGCCTCACCCGGTACGTCACCAAGGCGCACATCGCCCGCGCCGTCCTCGAGGCCACCGCCTGGCAGACCCGCGAGATCACCGACGCCATGACGAAGGACTCCGGCGTCGAGCTGACCGCGCTCAAGGTCGACGGCGGCATGACCTCCAACAACCTGCTGATGCAGACCCTCTCGGACTTCCTGGACGCGCCCGTCGTGCGTCCGATGGTCGCCGAGACCACCTGCCTCGGCGCCGCCTACGCCGCCGGTCTGGCCGTCGGCTTCTGGCCGGACACCGACGCGCTGCGCGCCAACTGGCGCCGGGCGGCGGAATGGACCCCTCGCATGGACGCCGACAAGCGTGACCGCGAGTACAAGAGCTGGCTCAAGGCCGTCGAGCGGACCATGGGCTGGATCGAGGACGAGGAGTAGATCGACATGACCACCCTGCAGAGCGTCCCCGCCCTCGGGACGCACCCGGCTGCCGGTTCCCTGCCGAGCCGCGCCGAGACCCGGGAACAGCTTTCCAAGGCGACGTACGACCTCCTGGTGATCGGCGGCGGCATCCTGGGCATCTCCACCGCCTGGCACGCCGCGCAGTCAGGCCTGCGGGTGGCCCTGGTGGACGCCGGCGACTTCGCCGGCGCCACCTCCTCCGCCTCCTCCAAGCTGCTCCACGGCGGCCTGCGCTACCTGCAGACCGGCGCGGTGAAGCTGGTGGCGGAGAACCACTTCGAGCGGCGTGCGGTCTCCCGCCAGGTGGCACCGCACCTCGCCAACCCGCTCACCTTCTACCTGCCCGTCTACAAGGGCGGCCCGCACGGCGCGGCCAAGCTCGGCGCCGGTGTCTTCGCCTACAGCGCCCTCTCGGCCTTCGGCGACGGCGTCGGGCACCTGCTCTCCCCCGCCAAGGCCGCCCAGGACGTGCCGGAGCTGCGCACCGACAACCTGAAGGCCGTCGCCGTCTACGGCGACGACCAGATGAACGACGCCCGGATGGCCCTCATGACCGTCCGCGCCGCCGTCGACGCCGGTGCCACCGTCCTCAACCACGCCGAGGTCACCGGGCTCCGCTTCACCCGCGGCCGGGTCACCGGAGCGGAGCTGAAGGACCGCACCACCGGCGACGAGTTCGGCGTCGACGCCCGTCTCGTGCTGAATGCGACCGGCCCGTGGGTCGACCACCTGCGCAAGATGGAGGATCCGAACGCGGCCCCCTCCATCCGCCTCTCCAAGGGCGCGCACCTGGTCCTCAAGCGGACCTCCCCGTGGAAGGCCGCACTGGCCACCCCGATCGACAAGTACCGCATCACCTTCGCCCTCCCCTGGGAGGACATGCTGCTCCTCGGCACCACCGACGAGGAGTACGAGGGCGACCCCGGCCAGGTCGAGGTCACCGAGAAGGACACCGCCCAGATCCTGGACGAGGCCGCCTTCTCCATCCGCGACCAGCAGCTCTCCCGCGACCTGATCACGTACTCCTTCGCCGGTCTGCGGGTGCTCCCGGGCGGTCCCGGCGACACTTCCAAGGCCAAGCGCGAGACGGTCGTCACCGAGGGCCGCGGCGGCATGCTGTCGGTGGCCGGCGGCAAGTGGACGACCTTCCGCCACATCGGCCGCACGGTCATGAAGAAGCTGGAGCAGCTGCCCGGCCGCCCGCTCGGCGAGGACTACGAGCCGGTGTCGGCGCTGCCGAAGCGGCTGCCGCTGCCCGGCATAGCCAACCCGAACGCGGTCGCCCACCGGCTGCTCGTCGACGGCCCGGCGCCCGGCCCCCGGATGGCCGCCGACACCGCCAAGCACCTGGCCACGCACTACGGCTCGCTCTCCTTCGACATCGCCCGGATGGCGAACGAGAACCCGGACCTTGCCCGCCGGATCCACCCGGACGCCCCGGAGATCTGGGCGCAGGTCGCCTACGCCCGCGACCACGAGTGGGCCGAGACGGCGGACGACGTGCTGCGCCGCCGCACGACGCTGACCATCCGCGGCCTCGCGACGGACGAGATCCGCGCCGACGTCGAGTCGATGCTGCGGAAGTAACTCCCGTGCTCTCAGGGGCGGTTCCTCTTCGAGGGGCCGCCCCTGAGGCGTGCCATGCGCCCGCCACACCCCCGCAACACCCGGCGCGCAGAGTGGGGTCATGAAGTTTCAGGTGCTCTCGATCGTCCACCACTCCCCGCACCCCCTCACCGGCGAACTGCTGTCCGCCGCCGACCGGTTGGAGCAGGTCGTCACCCTCGGCGAGACCGCGGAACACCTCGGCTTCGACGCGTACGCGGTCGGCGAACGGCACGCGGGCGCGTTCCTCTCCTCCTCCCCGACCGTGCTGCTTGCCGCGCTGGCCGCCCGCACCCGCCGGATCAGGCTGCTCACCGGTGTCACGGTGGTCGCGATCCTCGACCCCGTCCGGGTCGCCGAGGACTACGCGACGCTCGACCAGCTCTCCCGGGGCCGGCTCGAACTCGTCGTCGGCAAGGGCGCGGAGGCCGGTCACTTCGACCTCTTCGGCCTGGACGAGGAACGGCAGTGGGACCTCCAGAAGGAGAAGTACGAGCTCCTTCGCCGGCTCTGGACGGAGGAAGGCGTCGACTGGGAGGGCGAGTTCCGGCCGCCGCTGAAGAACGTGACCACGATCCCGAGGCCGTACGCCGGTCCGCCCCGGATCTGGCACGGCTCGGCCACCAGCCTCCACTCCCCCGAGCTCGCGGCGAGGCACGGCGATCCGCTCTTCACCGCCAACGCGATCCAGCCGCGCGAGGCGTACGCGCGACTCATCGCCCACTACCGCGAGAAGTTCGAGGAGTACGGGCACGATCCGGCCCACGCGCGCGTGGCGGCCGGTTCCGGCGGGCTGCTCATCGCCGACACCTCCGAGCGGGCGGTCGCCCGGTACAAGGAGCTGTACGAGGCGAAGGTGCGGCAGAGCTTCAAGCCGCACCTGGAGGGCAAGGCCGGGTACAACACCCCGTTCCGCACGATCGAGGACGCCATCGCGGACGGACCCCAGCTGATCGGCTCGCCGCAGCAGATCATCGACAAGATCCTCGGCTGGCACGCGCACTACGGGCACGACCTGCAGTCCGTCACGGTCGACACCTTCGGCCAGTCGACGGCCGAGCAGACCGAGACGCTCCAGCGCTTCGCCGAGGAGATCGCGCCCGTGGTGCGGAGGGAGGCGCCGAGCACGCTCTGGGCGGAGTGACTCCGCCGTGTGCGGAGGCGAGTTCCTGGGTAGTCGATCAAGGCCGCACGGGTTTTCGGGGACGTCCCGGGGCTGCGGGCGGCCCGCCGGAAAGCCGTAAGGTGGGGCCGTACGACAGGAACTTCGAATAAGGAGGCGCTGGGTGATCGAGCTCGAGGGGGTACCCGAGCTGATCGACCCGGTCATGGTGGCCGCGTTCGAGGGCTGGAACGACGCCGGCGACGCCGCCTCCACCGCGGTCGCCCACCTGGACCGGGAATGGAAGGGCGAGGTCTTCGCTGCGCTCGACGCAGAGGACTACTACGACTTCCAGGTCAACCGGCCCACCGTCTTCCTGGACAACGGCGTCCGGAAGATCACCTGGCCGACGACCCGGCTCTCCGTGGTCCGGGTCGGCGGGGACAAGCCCCGCGACCTGGTTCTCGTGCGCGGGATCGAGCCCTCGATGCGCTGGCGCTCCTTCTGCAACGAGCTGCTCGCCTTCGCGCACGAGCTGGGCGTGGAGATGGTCGTGATCCTGGGCGCGCTGCTCGGGGACACCCCGCACACCCGGCCGGTCCCGGTCAGCGGGGTGACCTCGGATCCGGACCTGGCGCGGACGATGGATCTGGAGGAGACCCGGTACGAGGGCCCGACGGGCATCGTGGGCATCCTCCAGGAGGCGTGCACGCACGCGGGCGTGCCGGCGGTGAGCCTGTGGGCGGCGGTGCCGCACTACGTGTCGCAGCCGCCGAACCCCAAGGCGACGCTGGCGCTCCTCAACCGCCTGGAGGACCTGATCGGTCTGCGCATCCCGCTGGGCGAGCTGCCCGAGGACGCGCGGGCCTGGCAGGTGGGCGTGGACCAGCTGGCCGCCGAGGACAGCGAGGTCGCCGAGTACGTGCAGACCCTGGAGGAGGCGCGGGACACGGCGGAGCTGCCGGAGGCCTCGGGCGAGGCGATCGCCCGCGAGTTCGAGCGGTATCTGCGGCGGCGCGAGCCGGGGACGGGCCCGGGGGTCGCGACCGAGGGCGGCGAGTTCCTGAGGGACCCGGGGAGCGGCCGGACGCGCCCGCCGAAGCCGGAGCAGCCGGGCCCGGAGTCGGTGCCGGGGACGGAGCCGCCGTCCGACTCCGCCGAAGGCGACACGGAGGGCGACGACGGCGACGAGGGCGAGTCCCAGGAGTAGCCGGTACGGGAGGGGTGGCGCGGCCGCCCCTCCCGTACGGCGTTTCAGACCCGGGGTACGGACACCACGTCGTAGTCCGCCACCGCCGGGTCCGGGTCCAGACCGAAGCGGGCGTTGGGCAGGTAGATCCGGTCGCCCCAGACGGCCGCGGTGGTCGGGACGCGGAACCGCTCGGGGTCGGTGATCCGGGCGATCGCGGTGCCGCGCGTCCCGGCCGCGTCGAGCCGGACCACGTCGATCTGGTTGATCGCCTGCTGGACGATGTACAGATCGCGGCCGAGGAGCAGCAGCCCGTCCCCGTACGGGATCTCCAGGCCACCGAGGTCGAGTGCCCGGGCGGTGCCGGTGCGCGGGTCGACCCGCAGGAGCGAGCCGCCGTCCTGGAAGACGTTCACCACGAGCAGCGCCCGCCCGTCGGGGGTCCGCTCGATGCCGTTGGCGGTGAAGTCGGGGCCCTGCGTCCAGTCGCCGCCGAGCGGGAGGACCGTCAGCTCGTCCGCGGGCTCGCCGGTGCGGTCGAGGGCGAGCCGGTAGAGCTGCGGCTGGAAGGAGTCCGTGAACCAGGCCGCGCCGGGCGTCAGGATCACGTCGTTGACCATGGTGGTGTCCGCGCCGAGCCCGGTGAAGTGGCGCAGCAGGGCGCCGGAGCGGGCGTCGACGACGCGGATCTCCCGGCTCCAGCCGCCGGCGAGGAAGAGCCGCCGCTCGGCGCGGTCGATCTTGAGCCCGACGGTGCTGCGGCCGGCGCCGAGCCCCGGGTGGATGATCCGGCCCTCGCCGGTGGCCAGGGAGGCCCGGTACACGGCGCCGTCGGCGAGCGAGCCGAAGTAGGCGTACGGGCTGTGCCCGATCGCGACGCCCTCGGGCTGGAAGCCCCTCGGGAGGGGTAACCCGGTGGGCCAGGTCCCGCCGGGTCCGGCCGCGTGCGCCGTGCCCTCGGTGAGGGGAGCGGTGAGAGCCGCCGCGCCGAGGGCGGCGACGGCTCCCAGGAATCCTCTGCGTGCGAGGTGTTGCTGCACTGAGTGCCCTTTCGTACAACCGGTCGATGGACACCCTCACCCCATCACAACAGGAGGCTCCGACAAGGCGGTTGACCGAATCCTGGACCGCCGGGGGGCGTCAGGCGCAGCCGAACCTGGCCGCCGCCCAGTCGCCGTGGTCGCCGCTCTTCGACCCGTTGGTGTCCGTGATCTTCAGTCGGACGTGCCGGGCGCCGGTCACGTCGACGTTCACGGGCAGGGTCGCGGAGGCCCCGGTGAGCCGGGGCGAGGTCCACAGGACCCGGCCGTCGGCCTCGACGGAGAAGGCCACGTCCCCGTAGCCGTTGATCTCGTCGTCGATGCCGACGTCGGCGGTGAAGGTGGTGCAGCGGCCGCCGAGGTAGACCTCGATGTCGGAGTCGGCGTGGGCGCCGACGCCCTTCGCGTAGGTCTGCCCGGCCAGGGTGAGGGTGTGGCCGTCGGCGGTGCCGGACTCGCCGTTGGAGCGGTCGCGTTCGGGCGGTCCCCAGCCGTTGGTCGCGCGCAGCCACACGAGGTCGCTCGCCCAGGCGTCGGCGGTCGGCGGCGGGGGCATCACGCCGACCGCGAACCGCTGGACGGCCGTGCGGTCGGTGCCCGCGGCGCGGTGGCGGGCGGTCGCGGTGAGGGTGGCCTCGCCGGGCTTCGCGTCCGCCGCCGGGGTGACGGCGACCTCGACCCGGCGGGTGGTGCCGGCCGGGACGCGGGCGATCGGGGCGGCCGGGGTGACCTGCCAGCCCGCCGGGGCGTCCAGGGAGACCCGTACGTCGGTGGCGTCCCGGGTGCCTGCGGTGACGTCCACGGCGACGGTGCCGGGCGTGCCGGCGCCGAGCTCCTGCCCGGTGGGGGCGGCGAGGGCGGCGGAGGCGCCGGGGACGGCCCCGCCGACGGCGCTGGTCTCGGTCAGCCGCAGCTCGAAGGCGCGGTCGGTGGACAGGGCGGCGGTCTTGACCCGGACCACTCCCCCGCGCTCGTCGCGGTCGTACCACCAGCCCCGGTCGGCCGCGTCGAAGGCGGCGCGGGAGGTGAGGGCGGGCAGCGGGCGCCCGTCGAGCTTCACGGCGTCGGGGGCGTCGCCGGTGTGGACGGTGAAGGCGTACGGCCGGGCGGCGGGCTTCCCGGTGTACGTTCCGGCGCTGGCGCCGACGCGGACGGTGACGTCGCCGGGGCCGGCCTCCGGTGCGCCGACGTCGGCGCGCTGGGTGGCGTACCTGCCGGTGCGGTGCTCGCGGGTGACGCCGTCGTCCTCGTACAGCTCGAAGGAGGAGCTGCCCTTCGGGTAGACGTCCCAGGCGATCGGGTCGCCGGGGGCGCGGTCCTGGTAGGAGCGGACGGAGCCGGGCCACATGGGGACGGCCGCCCCGGCGCGTACGAAGAGGGGCAGGGTGTCGAGCGGAGCACTGTAGTGGTCGAGGGTGAGCGGGCCCTGGTAGACGCGCCCGCTCCAGTAGTCGATCCAGGTGCCCTTGGGCAGATAGATACCGTCGCGCTCCACCGCGTCCCGGTAGACGGGCGCGACGAGGAAGTCCTCGCCGCTGAGGAACTCGTACGTCGCGGCCTCGGTCGCGGCCTTCGGGTCGTCCGGGTATTCCAGGGCGAGCGGCCGGGCGAGGCCGACGCCGGTCTTCGTGGCCCGGTAGGCGTGGCTGTAGATGTACGGGAGCAGGGCCTCGTGGAGCTTGAGCGAGGCGCGGTTGACGGACGTGTACGGCTCCCCGTACCGGAAGGGCTGCTTGTCGTTGGCCGCCCAGCCGTCCATGGTCATGGTGACGGGCAGGAACATCTTCCACTGGAGGTCGCGGGTGTAGGTCTTGGCGCTGCCGCCGAAGATGCCGTCGACGTCACCGGTGGTGTAGGCGAGTCCGGACATGGACGCGCCCGCGTAGGTGGGGATCTGCCAGCGGATGTACTCCCAGCTGCCGGACTGGTCGCCGGACCACTGGACGCCGCAGCGCTGGGCGCCGGACCAGCTCTCGGGGGCCCAGGTGAAGCCGCGGGCGTCGCTGTTGGCCTCGATGCCGGCGTGGGCGTCCTTGCAGCCGTCGAGGGCGAACTTGTAGCCGTCGCCGACCCAGGCGACGTCGAGTTTGGCGACCCGCTGGCCGGCCTTGACCTGGTCGGCGAGCTTGTCGATGCCGTCTTCGGTCCACAGGCCGAGCTTCATGTTCCGCGTCCCGAGGCCTGCGGTGGTCTCGGCGAGGTTCTCGTAGCCGCAGCCGTAGCCGTCGTTGACGAGCATCCAGCCGTTGGGCATGTCGTGCGCGACGTAGCCGTCGGCGACCTTCAGGGCGTCGAGGGTGTGGCGTTCGCCGCGGTTGGCGTTGTGCAGGTAGCAGTCGGAGTCGCCGATCTCCAGGCCGTACACGGGCGGCATGAAGGGCTTGCCGGTGAGCCGGGTGTACTCGCCGATGACGTCCTTGAGGGCGTCCTTCCCGTCGCCGGCGAAGTAGTAGGCGTCGAAGCGCTGTTCGCGGGCGGTGGTGGTGACGGGCTCGCCGAACACGTACGTGTTGGGGGCGTAGGTGTTGCGGTAGACGCCGTAGCCGGCGGAGGAGAGGTAGAAGGGGACGGAGTTGGGGTGGCCGCCGTCGTTCCAGTTGTAGTCGACGCCGACCTCGACGGTCTTGCCGCGGTGGGAGGTGTTGCCGCGGCCGTTCTGCATGCCTGCGCCGTAGAACTGCTCGCCGGCGCCGCGGGCGAGGGTCTGGACGGTGCGGTCCTGGTTCCAGGTGAGGCCCTGGGTCTCGGTCCAGAGCGGGGTGCCGTCGGCGCGTACGGCCGAGAAGCGCAGGGGTGACTTGGTGGCGCGCAGGGTCACCTTGTCGGTGGCGAGTTCGTACCGGTCGCCGAGGTCGCGCCAGCGGGTGGCCGGGGGCGGGCCCTGGGGCAGCGTGATGTCGCTGCCGGTGGGGTCGGTGAACTTGCCGTCGGGGGCGAGTTCGATGCGGAAGGTGTCGGCGGTGACGAAGGAGACGCGGGCCTCCGTGTGGCCGGCGGTCAGCCGGTAGGCGGCCCCGTCGGCGGCGAAGCCCGTGACGTCGCCGACGGTGGTGTCGGACGGCTCGGCCGTGGCGGTGGCACCGGGTCCCGCGAGGGTGGCGACGAACCCGAGGAGTGCACCGGCGACTGCTGCTCTCATGCGCATTGATGATTGCATGGGGCTTCTTTAGCGCAGATTCGAGCATCGCGACAGGACAAAAAGGAACCGCCCCCGGACTTCGTCGGGAAGTCCAAGGGCGGTTGCACAAAAGGAAGTTGCTCCCCGGAGGGTGCTACAGGGCGACGCCCAGGAGGGCGTCGACCGCGCGCGAGACGAGTCCGGGGGCGGACTCGTCCGTGCCGCCCTCGGCCGTCTGGAGCGCGGCCCAGCGGTCGACCGCGGCGAGCGCGGTGGGCGTGTCCAGGTCGTCGGAGAGCGCCTCGCGGAGCTCCTCGACGAGCGCGTCGGCCGACGGGCCGTCGGGACGCGAGACGGCGGCGCGCCAGCGGCCGAGCCGCTCCACGGCCGTCTCCAGGACCTGGTCGGTCCACTCCCAGTCGTCGCGGTAGCGGTGCGAGAGCAGCGCGAGCCGGATCGCGGCCGGGTCGACGCCGTCGCGGCGGAGCCGGGAGACGAAGACCAGGTTGCCCTTGGACTTCGACATCTTCTCGCCGTGCAGGGCGACCATGCCGGCGTGGACGTACGCCTTGGCCATGGGGAACTCGCCCGTGAGTGCCTGGGCGTGGGAGGCGCCCATCTCGTGGTGCGGGAAGATCAGGTCGGAGCCGCCGCCCTGCACGTCGAAGCCCATGCCGAGGTGGTCCAGGGCGATGGCGACGCACTCGATGTGCCAGCCGGGGCGGCCGGGGCCGAGGCTGCCGCCGTCCCAGCTCGGCTCGCCCTCGCGGGCGGCCATCCAGAGCATCGGGTCGAGCGGGTTCTTCTTGCCCGGGCGGTCCGGGTCTCCGCCGCGCTCGGCGGAGAGGTGGCGCATCAGCTCGGTGTCGTAGTGCGACACCTCGCCGAAGTGCGGGTCGGCCTCGACGGAGAAGTAGATGTCGCCGTCCAGCTCGTAGGCGGCGCCGGAGTCACGCAGCCGCTCGACGAGCGGGATGATGCCCGGTATGGCCTCGACCGCGCCGATGTAGTGCTGCGGGGGCAGCATCCGCAGGGCGGTCATGTCCTCGCGGAACAGGGCGGTCTCGCGCTCGGCGAGGCCGACCCAGTCGATGCCGTCGCGGATCGCGCGCTCCAGGAGCGGGTCGTCCACGTCCGTCACGTTCTGGACGTAGTGCACCTGCCGCTTGGTGTCGAGCCACACGCGCTGAACGAGGTCGAACGCGTTGTAGGTCGCCGCGTGACCCATGTGGGTCGCGTCGTACGGCGTGATGCCGCAGACGTAGATACGGGCGACGGGGCCGGGGGCGAGGGTCACTCGTCCACCGGTCGCGGTGTCGTGGATCCGGAGGTCGCGGCCCTTGCCGGGAAGGGCGGGGACCTCAGAAGCGGGCCAGGCATGCATGACCCGAGCGTAACCGGACAGGTGTTCCGGATACGAACCGGATCCGGGATCTTGACCGATTAGGCGCTCTTGCGGGTCGGAGGCGTGCGTGCATACCCCCGAGGGGTCCAGGCCCCGCCGGGACTGTGGCCGAAACCGTTCGGTCACGGGTGTGACCGGGACGATCGCCGATGTGACCGGGATCTCAGACGGGTGGCCAGGGGATCGCGGGCCACCGGCCCGAGGGTTCCGGGTGACGGCCCGTGGTGCGGAGCGCCTCCACGCGGGCGCGTACGGCCTCGACCTCGGCTCCGGTCAGGAGTTCCGCCAGTCGGGTGGCGAGCGGCTCTCCCGGCGCCAGGGACCGGCCGAGCGCGTCGAGCACGCCGGCCGCGTCGGCGGGCAGCTCCTCGCCCGCCCAGCCCCACAGCAGGGTGCGCAGCTTGTCCTCGACGTGGAAGGTCACCCCGTGGTCGATGCCGTAGAGCCGCCCGCCCGGGGCCGGCAGCAGATGGCCGCCCTTGCGGTCGCCGTTGTTGATGACGGCGTCCAGCACGGCGAGCCGGCGCAGCTCCGGGGTGTCCGCGTGGACGAGGAGCGCGGTGCGCTCCTCGTCGATCTGCGCGGGCCCCACGGCCTTCCAGCCCTCGCCCGCCTCCTCGTCCTCGGTGAGCGCCAGGAGCCGCGCCCCGGGGTCGGCCTCGATCCACAGCTGGACCATGCCCTCCCCGTACGGACCGTCGCGGAGCACGGTCGGCGGGACCAGGCCCCAGCCGGTGGCCTCGGAGATCTCGTACGCGGCGACCTCGCGCTGGGCCAGGGTGCCGTCGGGGAAGTCCCACAGGGGCTGCTCCCCCGCGACCGGCTTGTAGACGCAGGCGGCTTCCCGGCCCTCGTGGGCGACGGAGCAGTACAGCACGGCGTTGGACGCCTCGCGGATCTGTCCGCGCACGGTCAGCTCACCGCGCGCGAGCAGCTCCGTGTCGCGCGGGCTCTCGGGGCTGCTCATGCTCCGCGGCGGTATCCGTTCTGGCGCGGGCAGACGTGCCCCTCGGGGTCGAGCGGCAGGCTGCACAGCGGGCACGGCGGCCGGCCGGCGTTGACGACGTCCAGGGCGCGCTTGGCGAAGGCCCGGGCCTGGGCGCCGCTGAGGCGGACCCGGAGCATCGGCGGGCCGTTCTCCTCGTCCTGGAGCAGCCGCTCCTCGGCCTCGGCGAGGTCCTCCTCGGAATCCGCGTCGAGCTCGACGAGTGCCTGCGCCTCGACGATCATGCGCTGCTCCTCGCCGTCCCAGGCGAGGGCCATGGTGCCGACCCTGAACTCCTCCTCGACGGGCACGTCGAGGGGGGCGGTGTCCGCGATCTCCGCGGGGGCGACGGCGGGCACGGGCGCGTTGCCCCCGGTGCGGCGGACGACCTCGTCGAGGAGTTCGTCCATGCGCTCGGCGAGGGCCGCGACCTGGGTCTTCTCCAGGGCGACGCTGGTGACCCGGCCGGCGGCGGACGCCTGGAGGAAGAAGGTACGGCGGCCAGGCAGCCCGACCGTGCCGGCCACGAAACGCTCCGGTGGGTCGTAGAGGAACACCTGACGGGACACGTTTCCCGGCTCCCTTGAGTCTCGACAGTCGTACTACAGCGGCGCGTCCACCCTACTGCGCGAGCGGATCACGGTGCGCCCGCACCGCCACCCACCTCCGCGGCCCCGCTGCCGCCGGGGTGCTCGCGGGGCGCGAAGCCGGCGAAGTCCCCGGTGTCGCCGAGGCGGAGGAGGAAGGGACGCAGGCGCGTGTAGCGGATCGCGGTGACCGAGCAGGGGTCGGCGTGGATGCGCTGGAAGAGGTCGAGGTGGAGCCCGAGGGCGTCGGCGACGATCGCCTTCACGATGTCCCCGTGGGAGCACATGAGGTACGTGGCGTCCTCGCCGTGCTCGGCCTCGATCCGGGCGTTCCAGTCGCGGACGGCCTCGACGGCGCGGTTCTGCATGGCGCGCATCGACTCGCCGCCGGGGAAGGCGGCGGCGGAGGCGTGCGCCTGGACGATCTCCATCAGCGGCTCGTCGTTGAGCTCCGCGAGCTTGCGGCCCGACCAGTCGCCGTAGTCGCACTCGCTGATCCGGTCCTCGACGTGCAGCGGGAGGCCGGGGCGGGCGTCGAGGAGGGGCCGCAGGGTCTCGCGGCAGCGCTGGAGCGGGCTGGTGACGGCCGCGGCGAGCGGCACGTCCGCGAGGCGCCCGGGCAGTGCGGCGGCCTGCGCGGCCCCGCGCTCGTCGAGCGCGATCCCGGGCATGCGCCCGGCGAGGACCCCGGAGGTGTTGGCGGTGGAACGTCCGTGCCGGACGAGGATCAGCGTGGCCATGCGGGCCAGCCTAGGCGGTGCGGGCACGGAGAGGGCGGGCGCGCGGGCATCGTGCCCGCCGGGTCCGGGTACGGCGCGCGCGTGCCGGTGTCCGCCGCCCCCGTGTTCCGCACGCGCGTGCGTGGTGGGGGCGTTCCGGGGCAGAATGCGCCGGGTGATCGTGGACTCAGCCATCTACCGGGACGGGCACCGTACGGACGGACCCGCCGACCTCTCCGACGCCCTGGCGGAGGCGCGGGCGACGGGGGACGCGTTCCTGTGGGTGGGGCTGCACGAGCCCTCGGAGGCGGAGTTCGACCATGTCACGTCGGAGTTCGCGCTGCACCCGCTGGCCGTCGAGGACGCCTTGAAGGCCCATCAGCGGCCCAAGCTGGAGGTCTACGACGACTCGCTCTTCGTGGTGCTCAAGCCGGTCGTGTACGAGCCGGAGAGCGACCGGGTGTCCTCGGGCGAGCTGATGCTGTTCATGGGCGACTCGTTCGTCGTGACCGTCCGGCACGGCGAGGGCGCGCCGCTCGCGGAGGTCCGCCGGCGCCTGGAGGCCGACCCGGAGGTCCTGAAGCACGGGCCGACGTCGGTGCTGTACGCGGTGAGCGACGCGATCGTGGACCACTACCTCGACGTGGCGGCCGAGCTCCAGGTCGACCTGGAGGAGCTGGAGGCGGACGTCTTCGCGCCCAGCGGCGGCAATCCGTCCAACACCGCGGAGCGGATCTACACGGCGAAGCGGCAGGTCCTGGAGTTCCGGCGGGCAAGCGGCCCGCTGGCCGGGCCGATGGCCCGGCTGACGTCCGGGTCCCTCCCGTTCGTCAGCGAGCGCTCGCAGCCGTTCTTCCGTGACGTCAACGACCATCTGCTGCGCTCCAACGAACAGGTGGAGGGCCTCGACCGGCTGCTGTCCGACATGCTGTCGGCGCATCTCGCGCAGATGGGCGTCCGGCAGAACGACGACATGCGGAAGATCTCGGCCTGGGCGGCCATGGCCGCGGTCCCCACGATGGTCGCGGGGATCTACGGGATGAACTTCGAGCACATGCCGGAGCTGCGGTGGGTCGGCTCGTACCCGGCGGTCATCGTCCTGATGGCGGGCATCGTCGTCACGCTGTACCGGGTGTTCAAGCGGCGCGGCTGGCTGTGAGCCGAGGTCTCAGAAGGCGGGCGCGGGGGTAGCGGGGCCGCCGAGGGCGTTCAGCCGCTCGGGCATCCGCAGGTCGACCATCCGGTGCCAGCCGGCGGCCCGCTCGTACACGTACACGGCGTGGATCCCGGCGGCGAGGACGGTCGCCTTGGGCTTCGGCCACTTCAGGATGCGGCCCATGTGGCGCATCACGGCGAGGCTGACGTCGCGGTAGACCCGGATCTCGGCGAGGGCGGACTCGCGCAGGGTCCGCTGGATGAGCCTGCCGTGGCCCTGGCCGGCGAGCCGGAGCAGTTCCTCGTGGCAGTAGGCGAGGTGGTTGTCCTCGTCGTTGCAGATCATCCGGATCGCCTTGCCGAGCTCCGGATCGTCGCCGAAGTACCTCACGAGCAGCTGCATCTGGTCGGCGGCGCGCTCCTCGGTGACCCGGCTGTGGGCGAGGTAGACGACCACGTCCTCCTCGGTCAGCGGCCGGTCGGCGCGGAGCTTCTCGTGCGCGAGGCCGATGCCGCGCTGTTCGAGCAGCATCGTGTAGTCGGTGTCGGGCGGCACGGGGACGGGTTCGAGGCCGCGCTTCCTCATCAACGCGTTGAAGATCCGGCCGTGCTTGTCCTCGTCGGCGCCGTGCCGGGCGATCTTGGGCGCGAGGGCGCGCATGCCGGGTGCGACGAGGGCCGCGATCCGGGCGTTCTCCCAGCCGCCCTGGGACTCGCCGCTCGCGGCGATGGAACAGAAGAGCCGGAAGGACTCGTCGTTGTCGATGATTTCCTGGAACAGGCCTTTGGCCGTGAGCATCGCCGCCACCTCCGTACGCCCCCAGGAGAACGAGTCAAATGCGGTCCGGAACATCGGGCAACAGGAGGGCACGGAGGGTCGGCCGAAAGAGTGAGACCCCGGGGCGTAACCGGGGGCCCGCCGGCGCGTTGTGCTGCGTGACGGCCGTGGCGGGGAAGACCCCCGAGCCCCCACCACGGCCGCGGGTCTCTTCTCTGACGGCGCTCTCGCACCGCTCGGCCCCTGGGGGCCTCGCGGGCTTCGACCGCCCGCGCCGGACTCCGTCCGCCGGGTCTGGCGCCACGCCCGGAGTGTTACGCCAGGCCCGCGTGCTCCATCGCCTCGACGCCCGCCCGCAGCGCCGCGAGGCGCTCGTCCAGGGTGAAGCCGGCCGGGGCGAGGGTGAGGGTGGTGACCCCCGCCTCCGCGTAGGCCGTCATCCGCTCGGCGATCCGCTCGACGGAGCCGAGCAGCGTCGTCTGGTCGATCAGGGAGTGGGGGACGGCGGCCGCGGCCCCGGCCTTGTCGCCCGCCAGGTACTTGTCCTGGATCTCGGCGGCCTCCTTCTCGTACCCCATGCGCTGCGCGAGCTGGTTGTAGAAGTTCTGCTTCCGGCTGCCCATGCCGCCGACGTACAGCGCGGTGTACGGGCGGAACACGTCGGCGAGCGCGGTCACGTCGTCGCCTAGGGCGAGCGGCAGGGTGGGGCAGACGTCGAAGCCGTCCAGCGTCAGGCCGGCCTTCTCGCGGCCCGCGCGCAGATGCCGCAGCGCGGTCTCCTCCAGGTGCTCGGCGGAGGGGAAGATCAGCAGGGCGCCGTCGGCGATCTCGCCGGTCTGCTCCAGGTTCTTCGGCCCGATCGCGGCGATGTACAGCGGGATGTGCTCGCGCTGCGGGTGGACGGTGAGCTTGATGGGCTTGCCGGGGCCGCCGGGGAGCGGCAGCGTCCAGTGCTCGCCGTCGTAGCTGAGCCGCTCGCGGGTCATGGCCTTGCGGACGATCTCGACGTACTCGCGGGTCCGGGCGAGCGGCTTGTCGAACTTCACGCCGTACCAGCCCTCGGAGACCTGCGGTCCGGAGACGCCGAGGCCGAGGCGGAAGCGGCCGCCGGTGAGCGAGTCGAGGGTGGCCGCCGTCATCGCCGTCATGGCGGGCTGGCGGGCCGGGATCTGCATGATCGCGGAGCCGACGTCGATCCGCTCCGTCTTCGCCGCCACCCAGGCGAGGACGGTGGGGGCGTCGGAGCCGTAGGCCTCGGCGGCCCAGCAGACGTCGTAGCCGAGGCGGTCCGCCTCCTGGGCGACGGCGAGATTGTCGCCGTCCATGCCGGCGCCCCAGTAGCCGAGGTTGATGCCGAGCCGCATTCCACGCACCCCTTACCCATCGGTAACGTCTCTGTGGGCGGGACTCTAGCGCGCGTGCGAGCCATCCGTCAGGACGTGGTTGTCCACAGGCTCTCTCCGCGTGGTGCCCTGGCCAGTACTCTCGCGCCCATGGAGCAGAGGCATCTCGGACGTACCGGCCTGCGCGTGTCGCGCATCGGACTCGGCACCCTCACGTGGGGCCGGGACACCGACGAGCACGACGCCGCCGAGCAGTTGAAGGCGTTCTGGGACGCGGGCGGCACGCTCGTGGACACCGCCGACGTGTACGGCGGGGGCGAGGCGGAGTATCTGCTCGGGCGCCTGATGGAGCGTCTGGTGCCCCGGCAGGACCTCGTCCTGTCGACCAAGGCCGGCAGCGTCCCGGACCCGGACCGGCGCACGGACGGCTCGCGCGGGCACCTGCTCGCCGCGCTCGACGCCTCCCTCGCCCGCCTGGGCACCGACCACGTGGACCTGTGGCAACTGCACGCCTTCGACCCGCACACGCCGCTCGAGGAGTCGCTCCAGGCCCTCGACATCGCCGTACGCAGCGGTCGGGCGCGGTACGCGGGCGTGGCGAACTTCTGCGGCTGGCAGCTCGCCAAGGCGGGCACCTGGCAGCTCGGCGGCGACCGGACCCGGCTCGCGGGCGCCCAGCTCGAGTACTCGCTGCTCCAGCGGGGCATCGAGCGGGAGGTGCTGCCGGCCGCGATGGACCTCGGCATAGGCCTGCTGCCCTCGTCCCCGCTGGGGCGCGGGGTCCTGACGGGCAAGTACCGCAGCGGCACGCCGTCGGACTCGCGGGGCGCATCGGAGACGATGGCGCCCTTCGTGGAGCCGTACCTGGACGAGGCGGCGAGCCGGATCGTGGACGCGGTGACGACGGCGGCGGACGGCCTGGCGTCCACCCCGCTGCACGTCGCCCTCGCGTGGGTGCGCGACCGCCCCGGAGTGACGGCCCCGATCGTCGGCGCGCGCACGGCGCGGCAGCTCACGGCCGCGTTGTCAGTGGAGGCGCTTAGTCTTCCTGACGAGATCTGTCGGGCGCTGGACGATGTGTCGGCGCCCGTGCACCGCTATCCGGATCACGACTGGAGCACCTTGTGACCGAGCCTTCCGGGGAGACCGCGCCCGAGGCCGTGGACCCCGCCGACCGGCCGGGGACGGCCGAGGAGCCGGGTACGGCCGCAGAGCCGGAGAAGACCGAGGACCCGGGTACGGGTGAGGAGCCGGGCGCCCGTGAGGAGTCGGGGGCGTCCGAAGAGGCCGGTGCCGGCGACGGGTCCGGCTCCGCCGAGGAAACCCGCGCCGGGGACGAGCCGGGCTCCGGAGAAGAGGCCGGCAGCGGCGACGCGTCCGGCTCCGCCGAGCAGGCCGGTGCCGGCGACGAGGCTGGTTCCGTCGGCGAGGCTGGTTCCGCCGACGAGGCCGCGGCCGCCGGCGAGGCTGCGGCCGAGGTGAGTGACGCGCAGGCCGAGCTCGCCGCGCAGCGGGAGCTGCGGGCGAAGATCGAGGCGCGGAAGGCCGACAAGGGCGGTCCGGTGGTCGGCGGCACCAAGCTGAGCGGCACCGCGGCCGATCTCCTCGCCGCCGTCCGGGCCGTCGAGGGCGGCGCCGCATCCGGCAGCACCTTCTACGAGGCACCCGAGCCCGCCCCCCGCCGCCCCGCCGCCGAGACGGCCCCGCCGATGACCGTGCGGCCCCCCGCACCCGAGCGGCCGGCGGCTCCGGCGCCCGGCACCACGGCCGCCGTCCGCGAGGTCCTCGCCCAGGGCGGCGCCCCCGAGGCGCTGGCCGACCAGGCCGCCGCCGTCCTCGGCGAGGGCGCGGCCGCCGCACTGCGCGCGGACCCGTGGCAGCTGCTCGCGGTGCCCGGGGTCCGTCCGGAGCAGGCCGACGGCTTCGCGCGGGCCCTGCTCGGCCCCGCGTGCGGTCCCGGCGATCCGCGCCGCGCGGTCGCCCTGACCGTGTGGCTCCTGGAGCGGGCCGCCCTCCAGGGGCACACGGCCCTGGAGATCCAGGCGGTACGCGCCGGACTCGCCGGACACGCGGTGCCCGATCCGGAGCAGGCCGTCGAGACGGCGGTCTCCGAGGGCGCGGTCCTCGTCTTCCAGGAGGAGGAGACGGCACAGGAGGAGTCCGAGGAGGAGGAGTCCGAGGGCGAGTCCTCCGAGAAGCAGGAGCAGGAACAGGAGCCCGCCGCGCCCGTGCTGATCGGGCTCGACCGGTACGCGCTCGCGGAGGAGAGCCTCGCGGACGGTCTCGCCCGCCTCGTCAGGACGGCGGAGGCCGACGCCTGGGAGGGCGGCGAGCTCGAGCGCGCCGCCGGGGCGCACGGCCTCGTCCTGCACACCGGCGGCGAGGCCTCCCGTGCCGAGCCGGTGGCGCTCGCCGCCGCGGCCCGGGAGCGCGGGCTGCGCACGCTGGTGGCCGTCCACGCGGACGGCGGGCGCCGCGCGCTCGGCGCCGCCGGGGCCGAGGCCGTGACGGTCGCCGCGCTGCTGTCCGGCGCGGCCGGTCCCGGCCGGGACGAGGACGGCGCCCTCGCCCTCGACCTGCTCGTGGTCCTCGACGCGCCGCAGCTGGACGTGGAGGCCGGCGCGATGCTCGTGGAGTCGCTGCCGGACGGCTGCCGGCTCGTCCTGAGCGGCGACCCGGAGGTGCTCGGCGCGCCGGGCGCGGGCCGGGTCTTCGCAGACGTGCTCGCGGCCCGGGTGTGCCCCCGGATCGCCTCCCGCGTCCCGGACCCGGGCCCGCTCGGCGAGCTGGTGTCGGGGATCGGCGTCGGCGAGCTGAACCAGGTCGAGGCCCCCGGCAAGGAGGTCGTGATCGTCCCGGTGCGGGACGCGGGCGAGGCCGTGCACCGTACGGTCCAGCTGGTGGCGGACTCGGTGCCCCGGGCGATCGGGGTGCCGTCCGAGCAGACGCAGGTCGTCACGGTCGGCCACGGCGGCTCCGCCGGTACGCGCGCGCTGAACGCCGCCCTGAAGGAGCGGCTCAACCCCGGACCGGGCCGCTTCGGCGGCTACGACCCCGGCGACCGGGTGGCGTACGCGCCCGTGCCGGGGCGCACGGTGACGGGGACGGTCCTGGGGGCCGACGCCGAGGGCCTGCGGCTGCGGTGCGGGGACGCGGACGTCCTCGTACCGAAGGAGCGAGTGGAGTCGGCACTGCGGCACGGCTGGGCGCTCACCGCGCACCAGGCGGCCGGGACGCGCTGGCCCGCGGTGGTCGTGGTGCTGCCCGGGGACGCCGCGGGCGGCCTGAGCCGGTCGTGGGTGTACACGGCCTTCGGCCGGGCGGAGCGCCATCTGTCGGTCGTGCACGGTGTGGACCAGGCGCTGGCCCGCGCGGTGGCCGAGGGCGTGGCCCCGGAGCGTACGACACGCCTGCGGCCGCTCCTGGAGGGCCTGCTGGCCGCCGGCGAGGAGTAAGCGGGGCGGGCCGGGAACGACGACGGAGAGCCGGGGGCACCACGTGCGGCGCCCCGGCCCTCTCGCGTCCGGACGGGCGACCGGAAGCGCGTCCGGTCAGGCGTCCGGGAAGCCCCTCCCGTCAGGCGTCCGGGAAGCCTCTCCCGTCAGGCGACCGGAAGCGCGTCCAGTCAGGCGTCCGCGCCGGGGGCTCCCGCGTCCGCGGGCTCGTCCTCGTCCTCCTCGTCGAAGACGGAGCTGACGTCGAAGCGGCAGACGATCCGCTCGGGGTCGGCGTGGTCGAAGGGCGCGGCCAACCACTCCCCCGGCTCCGGGAGCTCCTCGGCGGCGGTGACCCAGAGCGTGGAGTCCCCCTCCTCCAGGCCGAACTCCTTGTGCCGGGAGGCGATCTCGTCCGGTTCGTACTCGCCGAAGAGCACGCCGAGCGCGGCGAGCGGCGAGACGCCGGCCTTGGCGACCGCGCGGGTGTCCGCGTCGTCGTCGAGCTCGGCGACGCGGCGGGCCTGGGCGAGCAGCCGTTGCGGTTCGGCCACCGCGTAGTCCCGGCGGATCAGGAGGCTGAGGGCGTGAGGTTCGTCAGGTCCGGCGTAGGGCGGCAGGTTGCCGTCGGCTCCCGGGATCTCGAAGGGGGTGACCTCGTCGTAGCGGTCGTAGAGGAGTTCGTCGTACGCCTCGGCCGCCGAGGCGAGGGCGTTGAAGGCCTCGTAGACGGCCGTGTCGTCGTCTCCCGTGCGGCGTTCCACCGCCGCGAGGTGACGGTCCAGTGCGGTCTTGACCGCCTCGGCGGCGGCACGTACCTCGGCAGCGGTCGGCTGCGCAGCATCAGACATGGGACAGACGCTATCCGTACCGGGCCGGTGCCCGCACAATAGATGCGATGCCGGAATACGAATTTGTCGACGTGTACGTGCCGCGCGGCGTCTCCCGCAAGGAGACGACGCGGCTCCTGACCGACCATGCCGAGTACGGACACTGGGAGTTGGACCGTCTGAGCCTGCGCCGGGACGGCAGCCGCAGAGTGCGGCTGAAGCGGCGGATCATCCGCCAGATCCGGGCGACCTGGTAGCGAGGACCGAAACATCGAGAAGGGGCCCCGCGGTGTGCGGGGCCCCTGTGCGTGGTCGTGAGCGCGGCGGCTCAGGCGGCGTTGCGGGCGCGGCGGTAGATCAGCGAGCCGGCGAGCAGCATCCCGGCGCCGGCGGGGACGATCACGCCGAGCGGACCGGAGCCGGTCTCGGCGAGCTCCTCGACGGCACGCGGCGGAGTGACGACCTGGGTACCGGGAGTGTTGTGCCCGCCTTCGTTCCCCGGAGTGCCGGGAGTGCCGGGCGTACCCGGAGTGCCGGGGGTACCGGGAGTCCCAGGGGTACCCGGGTGGCCGGGCGTACCGGGAGTGCCGGGCGTACCAGGGGTCCCAGGTGTACCGGGGGTGCCCGGCGTACCAGGGGTCCCCGGAGTGCCGGGCGTACCCGGAGTACCAGGCGTACCGGGCGTACCAGGGGTCTCCTCCCCGTACCCCGTGTCCCCACCGCCGTTCGCGCAGTCGTTGCCCATGACGGCGTTGCCCAGGCCGACGCCCGTGACGCTGTTGCCGCACACGTTCACCGGGGCGTCGACCGGCACCTCGACGGTGTTGCCGGAGCCCACGCCGGGAGAGTTGCTCGTGTGGCCGCCGGCGGAGGAGCCGCCGCTCGACCCGGAGGAGTTGGCGCACCGGTTGCCGAAGGACGGATTGAGCAGCCCGATGACGTTGACGGTGTTTCCGCAGGCGTTCACCGGTGCGTGCACCGGGACCTGGACGGAATTCCCGGACGCGACGCCCGGGGAATTCGTGGCCGTGCCGTACGCGCCGGAATCGGCGTGCGCATATCCGCCGCCGACGGCGGCGAAAACGCCTCCGGCGGCCGCGACGGTGATGAGGCCCTTGCGCGTGACCTGTCGCATAGCTTGTTCCCTGCCTGCTCGGCTTCGAAAGAGTGCCACCGGGCAGACGGCCCGGGGCGGAAATGGCCACCGGCCCCGGAGTGCATGGCACGCACTCCGGGGCCGGACCGGCTCACACCCTCACGGGGCGAGGCACAACGTCAGGCGTTGACGCAGGTGTTGCCGAAGGCGGGGTTCAGCAGGCCGATCACGGAGACCGTGTTGCCGCACACGTTCACGGGGACGTGAACCGGCACCTGGACGACGTTGCCCGAGAGCACGCCGGGGGAACCGATGGCGGCACCCTGGGCACCCGCGTCGGCAGCGGCCATGCCCGCGCCCGCGAGAACGAGACCGCCGGTGGCAGCCGCAGCGGCGACGACCTTCTTGATCATTATTCCTCCTAGTTGACAATGCGGTCCCAGCCGCGGACCGCATCACCTGTAACGAGGGGGAATGGTGGGGGCTACGAGCCCCCGAGGGCATTCACTCTTTCCGGTCACATGCAAACGGGTGGACGAATCCCGGGTTCCTCAGCAGGCGTCGATGAACCGGTCCAGGACGCGGACGCCGAACTTCAGGCCGTCCACCGGGACCCGCTCGTCCACGCCGTGGAACATGCCGGCGAAGTCGAGCTCCGGCGGCAGCTGGAGCGGCGCGAAGCCGAAGCAGCGGATGCCGAGGTCGTCGAAGGACTTGGCGTCGGTGCCGCCGGACAGCATGTACGGCACGGCGCGGGCGATCGGATCCTCGGCGCGCAGCGCCAGCTGCATGGCGTCGACCAGGGCGCCGTCGAAGCTGGTCTCCAGGGCCTTGTCGCCGTGCACGTCCTCGCGCTTCACGCGGGGGCCGAGGATCCGGTCGAGGTCGGCCAGGAACTCCTGCTCGTAGCCGGGCAGGAAGCGGCCGTCGACGTGCGCGGTGGCCTGGCCGGGGATGACGTTCACCTTGTAGCCGGCGCCGAGCATCGTCGGGGCGGCCGAGTTGCGGAGGGTGGCGCCGACCATCTTGGCGATGCCGCCGAGCTTGGCGAGGGTGCCGTCCATGTCCTCGGGGTCGAGCGGGGTGCCGAGCGCGTCCGAGAGCTCGTCGAGGAAGCTCCGTACGGTCTTGGTGACCCTCACCGGCCACTGGTGGCGGCCGAGGCGGCCCACGGCCTCGCAGAGCTCCGTGATGGCGTTGTCGTCGTTGGTCATGGAGCCGTGGCCGGCCGTGCCCTCGACGGTCAGCCGCATCCAGTGCATGCCCTTCTGGGCCGTCTCGACCAGGTAGAGCCGCAGGTTCTCGTTGACGGTGAAGGAGAAGCCGCCGACCTCGCCGATCGCCTCCGTGACCCCGTCGAAGAGGTCGCGGTGCCCGTCGACCAGGTGCCGGGCGCCGTAGGTGCCGCCGGCCTCCTCGTCGGCGAGGAAGGCGAGGACGATGTCGCGCGGGGGCTTGCGGCCGCTGCGCAGCCGGTCGCGGACGACCGCGAGGGTCATCGCGTCCATGTCCTTCATGTCGACGGCGCCGCGGCCCCAGACGCAGCCGTCGGCGATCTCGCCGGAGAAGGGGTGGTGGGTCCAGTCCTCGGCGTTGGCCGGGACGACGTCGGTGTGGCCGTGGATGAGCAGGGCCGGGCGCGACGGGTCCTCGCCCTCGATCCGGGCGACGGTGGAGGCCCGTCCCTTGTGCGACTCGATGATCTTCGGCTCGAGACCGACCTCCGCGAGCTTCTCGGCGACGTACTCGGCCGCCGCCCGCTCTCCCGGTCCCGAGTGGTCGCCGTAGTTGCTGGTGTCGATGCGGATCAGGTCCCGGCACAGGTCGACGACCTCGTCCTCGCCCGTGACGCCCCGGCCGGTGTTCGACTCGCTCACGTTGCTTCCTCCCACTACGTGCCCCATGACTGGTGGTCGCTCCCATCCTCGCCCCAGGACCGCGTCCCGCCCAAGGCCTGCCACCGGCCCGGGGGTGGTGATCGACCACCTCGAATGTTTGCTATGGTTTTCCTCGTCGGAAGGGCACAGAAGCCCGGAAGACGACATCACCTGTCCGGGTGGCGGAATGGCAGACGCGCTAGCTTGAGGTGCTAGTGCCCTTTATCGGGCGTGGGGGTTCAAGTCCCCCCTCGGACACCAGCGAAAGACCCCACATCTTGTGGGGTCTTTCTCGTTATGTCACGGCTGTTACGGCGGTAGGACGCGTGGGACGCAGAAGGAAGACGCCGGAGGCGCCGCTCCCCCAGCGGGCGGGGATCGATCCGGTGCGGGTGCGGCTGCCCGAGGACCCCGAGGGGGTCTGGGCGACCGTCGGGGAGCATCTCGTCGAGCGGTACGCGGGGGCCGTGGGCGCCGAGCGGGTGCGGACGATGCTGCGCGAGGGGCGGTTCGTGGGCGCCGACGGCCGGGCGGCCGGGGCGGACGAGCCGTATGCCGCGGGGCGCTACCTCTGGTTCCACCGGGACTTTCCCGCCGAGACGCCCGTGCCCTTCGAAATCGGGATCGTGCACCGGGACGAGCGGATCGTGGTCGTGGACAAGCCGCACTTCCTGGCCACCATGCCCCGGGGGCGGCACGTCACCGAGACGGCGCTCGCCCGGCTCCGGCGTGACCTGGGGCTTGCGCGCCTCCAGCCCGCGCACCGGCTCGACCGGCTGACGGCGGGGCTCGTGCTGTTCGTCGTACGGCCGGAGGACCGGGGGGCGTACCAGACGCTGTTCCGGGACCGGGTGGTGCGCAAGGAGTACGAGGCGGTGGCGCCGCACGACCCGGCCGTCGCGCTGCCGGTGACGGTGCGGAGCCGGATCGAGAAGGAGCGCGGGGTGATGGCCGCCCGGGAGGTGCCGGGCGAGCCGAACGCCGAGAGCCGGATCGAGCTGATCGGGCACGCGGGAGGGCTCGGTCGGTACCGGCTCGTGCCCGTGACGGGGCGGACCCATCAGCTGCGGGTGCACATGAACGGCCTGGGGCTGCCGATCCTCGACGATCCGGTCTATCCCGTGGTCCGCGAGGACGGGCCGGAGGACTTCTCGCGTCCGCTGCGACTGCTCGCGCGGACGCTGGAGTTCACCGACCCGTTCACGGGTGACGAGCTGCGCTTCGAGAGCCGGCTGGCTCTCAGTGGTCCCTGCCACGCGGCGGAGCCGCATATCTAACGCAGCCATTCCTCCAGGTGCGGGGCCTCCGCGCCGATCGTGGTGGTGTCGCCGTGGCCGGTGCGGACGACCGTCTCCGGCGGCAGGGTGAGGAGCCTCTCGCGGATCGAGCCGACGATCGTCGGGAAGTCCGAGTAGGACCGGCCGGTCGCGCCGGGGCCGCCCTGGAAGAGGGTGTCGCCGGAGAAGACGGTGCCGAGCTCGGGGGCGTAGAGGCAGACCGCTCCGGGGGCGTGGCCCGGGGTGTGCAGGACCGTGAGGTCCGTGCCGGCGATGGTGAGGACCTGGCCGTCGGCGAGCTCGCCGTCCGGGCTGTGGTCGGGGTGGGTGAGCTTCCACAGCGGCTGGTCGGCCGGGTGGAGCAGGATCCGGGCGCCGGTGGCGGCCGCGAGGGCCGGGGCGGCGTCGATGTGGTCGTCGTGGGCGTGGGTGCAGACGATGGCGCGCAGGGCGCGGCCGTCGAGCGCGGCGAGGATCGCGTCGGCGTCGTGGGCGGCGTCGATGACGATGGCCTCGGTGTCGTCGCCGACGATCCAGACGTTGTTGTCGACGTCCCAGGTGCCGCCGTCGAGGCTGAAGGTGCCCGAGGTGACGAGGTGGTCGATGCGGGCGGCCATCAGAGGACCACCACCGAGCGCAGGACGTCGCCCTCGTGCATGCGGGCGAAGGCCTTCTCGACGTCGCCGAGGCCGATGGTCTCGGTGACGAAGGCGGCGAGGTCGATGCGGCCCTGCTGGTGCAGGTCGATGAGCATGGGGAAGTCGCGGGACGGCAGGCAGTCGCCGTACCAGGAGGACTTGAGCGAGCCGCCGCGGCCGAAGACGTCGAGGAGGGGGAGCTCCAGCTTCATCTCGGGGCTGGGGACGCCGACGAGGACGACGGTGCCGGCGAGGTCGCGGGCGTAGAAGGCCTGCTCGTACGTCTCCGGGCGGCCGACGGCCTCGATGACGACGTCGGCGCCGAAGCCGCCGGTGAGCTCGCGGATCGCCTCGACGGCGTCGGAGGTGCGGGAGTTGACCGTGTGGGTGGCGCCCATCTCGCGGGCCTTGTCCAGCTTCCGGTCGTCGATGTCGACGGCGATGATCTTCGCGGCTCCGGCGAGGCGGGAGCCGACGACGGCCGCGTCGCCGACGCCGCCGCAGCCGATGACGGCGACGGTGTCGCCGCGGCCGACGTTCCCGGTGTTGATCGCGGCGCCGATGCCGGCCATCACGCCGCAGCCGAGGAGGCCCGCGACCTCGGGGGCGACGGAGGGGTCGACCTTGGTGCACTGGCCGGCGGCGACGAGGGTCTTCTCGGCGAAGGCGCCGATGCCGAGGGCCGGGGAGAGCTCAGTGCCGTCGAGCAGGGTCATCTTCTGCTTCGCGTTGTGGGTGGCGAAGCAGTACCAGGGGCGGCCGCGGGTGCAGGCGCGGCAGGTGCCGCAGACGGCGCGCCAGTTGAGGATCACGAAGTCGCCCGGGGCGACGTCGGTGACGCCCTCGCCGACGGACTCGACGATTCCGGCGGCCTCGTGGCCGAGCAGGAAGGGGAACTCGTCGTTGATCGCGCCCTGTTTGTAGTGGAGATCGGTGTGGCAGACTCCGCAGGCCTGGATCTTGACGACGGCCTCGCCGGGGCCGGGGTCGGGGATCACGATGGTCTCGACGCGTACCGGTTCGTTCCTGCCGGGGGCGATGACTCCCTGGACGTGCTGCGGCATCGCGGACTTCCCTTCCCTTCAACGGATCTTGTAAGGCTCTTGCGTACCACTATCTCCTGACAAAAGGCGAGACCCCCGCAGGCCGTGCCTGTGGGGGTCTCGCCGTCTCCCGTGGGGGGAGTCTCAGTCCTGGGCCGCGGCGGTGGCGCGGACCCGGCGGCGGACGAGGAACCAGCCGCCGACGAGGGCCGCCGCGATGAGCGGCAGGCAGTTGACGGTGGTGCGGCTGATGCCGCCGTCCATCCACATCAGGACGAGGACGGCCGCGAGGAAGCCGATGGTCACGATCTGGGTGTACGGGGCCCAGGGCAGCTGGTAGCCGGGGCGGGTGAGCTTGCCCTGCTTGGCGCTGCGCACGAAGAGCAGCGAGCAGACCATGATCATGGCCCAGGTGCCGATGATGCCGATGGAGGCGAAGTTGAGGACCAGCTCGAAGGCCTCGCCGGGCATGACGTAGTTGAGGAGGACACCGGCGACGCCGAAGCCCGCGGTGAGCAGGATGCCGCCGTAGGGGACGCCGCCCTTGTTCATGACGCCGGTGAACTTGGGCGCGGAGCCGGAGAGCGACATGGAGCGCAGGATGCGGCCGGTGGAGTAGAGGCCCGAGTTGAGGCTGGAGAGGGCGGCGGTGAGGACGACGAGGTTCATCACGCCGGCGGCGCCGGGGATGCCCAGCTTGTCGAAGACGGTGACGAAGGGGCTCTGGTCGCCGGAGTAGGCGGTGTACGGGAGGATCAGCGCGAGCAGGACCACGGAGCCGACGTAGAAGAGGCCCACGCGCCACATGATCGAGTTGATCGCCTTCGGCATGATCTTCTCGGGGTTCTCGGTCTCGCCGGCGGCGACGCCGCAGAGCTCGACGGAGGCGTAGGCGAAGACGACGCCCTGGATGAGCAGCAGCATCGGCATCATGCCGTTGGGGAAGATGCCGCCGTTGTCGGTGATGTTGGCGAGGCCCGGGGTGTGGCCGCCGACGTCGTGCGAGGTGACGATGAGGAAGATGCCGACGAGCATGAAGGCGACCAGGGCGGCCACCTTGATGATCGCGAACCAGAACTCCATCTCGCCGAAGTACTTCACGGAGATGAGGTTGGCGGTGAGGACGACCGCGAGGGCGATCAGGGCCAGGACCCACTGCGGGATGTCGCTGAACATGGCCCAGAAGTGGGCGTAGGTGGCGGCCGCGGTGATGTCGGCGACGGCGGTGGTCGACCAGTTGAGGAAGTACAGCCAGCCGGCCGTGTAGGCACCCTTCTCCCCCATGAACTCACGGGCGTAGGAGACGAAGGCGCCGGAGGAGGGGCGGTAGAGCACCAGCTCGCCGAGGGCGCGCACCACGAAGAAGGCGAAGACGCCGCAGACGGCGTACGCGATGAAGAGGGACGGACCCGCCTGGGACATCCGGCCGCCGGCGCCGAGGAAGAGGCCGGTGCCGATCGCGCCGCCGATGGCGATCATGTTGATGTGCCGGGACTTGAGGTCCTTGCGGTATCCGGCGTCGCCTGCGTCGACGTGGGGGGCGGCGGCCGGGTTCGCCGGTGCGGCGGACAGCGGCTCGGCCGCGATGACGCGGTCAGTCATGGAGTTGTTCGCCTTCATGAGGGGGGAGCGGTGCCTTGCCTGGCCGCGGCGAACGGGGGGTGTCCCCGGCACGGCCAGCGCACATCCTCACGGCAACGGCGCCATCTGACTGTGGCGCATGTCACTGAACGCCCATATTTGAGCTAGTTCAGAGCTTTACCCGCACGTAACGACCGATGTGCTAGGGGGTGTCGGCCTGATCGGCAAGACACCCCCTAGGGCGCGAGGACGTCCAGCTCCCGGAGGGCGCCGACCGCGATCTGGCGGGTGAGCTCCTCGGCGCGGGCCGCGTCCCGCTCCCGTACGGCCTCGGCGACCTGGACGTGGAGGGTGACGGCGGCCGGGTCGGGGTCCTCGAACATCACGTGGTGGTGGGTGCGGCCGGTGAGGACCTCGGCGACGACGTCGCCGAGGCGGGCGAACATCTCGTTCCCCGAGGCGATGAGCACGACCCGATGGAAGGCGATGTCGTGGACGAGGTACTCCTGCAGGCGCCGGCCTCGCGAGGTGGCGACCATGCCGAGGGCCTGCTCGGTGAGCTCGCGGCACTGCTCGGGGGTGGCGTTCAGCGCGGCGAGCCCGGCGGCGACGGGCTCGACGGCCGAGCGGAGCACGGTGAGCGAGCGGAGCTGGCGGGGGCGGTCGGCACCGGCCAGCCGCCAGCGGATGACCTGGGGGTCGTAGACGTTCCAGCTGGCCGTGGGGAGCACGGTCACGCCGACGCGGCGGCGGGACTCGACGAGGTGCATGGACTCCAGGACCCGGACGACCTCGCGGACGACGGTGCGGGAGACGTCGAAGCGCTGGGCGAGCTCGTCGGTGCGCAGCACGGTGCCCGGGGGGTACTCCCCGGCGGTGATCGCGAGGCCCAGGGTGGCCAGGACGTGTGAGTGGAGCCCCTGGGCCGGTGTCGTCATGGTGATCAGCCTATGCGGGCGGGACCCGGTGACCACACCAGGAATTAAAAGTACTACTTTTACGTCACAGACTCTTGAATACGTCGTACCCAATGGGTTTCATGAGCGCGACGGATTCACCGAATCGATGTCGAAGAAGACAGCGAGGCACCCCCCATGAGCACCACCCCCCTCACCGCTCCCCCGGTCGTCGTCGTGATGGGCGTCGCCGGGACCGGCAAGACCACCATCGGTCCGCTGGTCGCGGAGGCGCTCGCGCTGCCGTACGCCGAGGGCGACGACTTCCACCCGGCGGCCAACGTCGCCAAGATGTCGGCCGGCGTCCCCCTGGACGACTCGGACCGGGGGCCCTGGCTGGACGCCATCGGGGAGTGGGCGCACGGCCGGGCCGGGCTCGGCGGGGTCGTGAGCAGCTCGGCCCTCAAGCGGATCTACCGGGACCGGCTGCGTGCCGCCGCGCCCGGGGTCGTCTTCCTGCATCTGACCGGTGACCGGGAGCTCATCGAGGCGCGGATGGCCGCACGCAAGGGCCACTTCATGCCGACGGCGCTCCTCGACTCCCAGTTCGCCACCCTGCAGCCGCTGCAGGACGACGAGGCCGGCGTCGCCGTCGACGTGTCCGGCACCCCGGAGGAGATCACCGCCCGCGCCGTCGCCGCCCTGCGCGGCCTGGCCGGCTGACCCTCCCCGTAACCCCCGCACCCCCGTCCCCCGACTCCTGCCCGTACGAAGGACACCACCCGTGACCAGTCTCAGCGTCGAGATCCTGGCAGCGGACGCCGCCGAACCGATCACCTCGGCAGGCAACGCCCAGCTCGGAATCGCCGTGCTCGCCGGCATCGCCGTCATCGTCCTGCTCATCACCAAGTTCAAGCTGCACGCGTTCCTCGCGCTGACCATCGGGTCGCTGGCGCTCGGCGCGTTCGCGGGTGCCCCGCTCGCGGACACCATCAAGTCGTTCAGCACCGGTCTCGGCAACACCGTGGCCGGCGTGGGCGTGCTCATCGCGCTCGGCGCGATCCTCGGCAAGCTGCTCGCCGACTCCGGCGGCGCCGACCAGATCGTGGACACGATCCTGGCGAAGACCGGCAAGAAGGCCATGCCCTGGGCGATGGTCCTCATCGCCTCCGTGATCGGCCTGCCGCTCTTCTTCGAGGTCGGCATCGTGCTGCTGATCCCGGTGGTCCTCATGGTCGCCAAGCGCGGCAACTACTCGCTGATGCGGATCGGCATCCCGGCCCTGGCCGGCCTGTCCGTGATGCACGGTCTCATCCCGCCGCACCCCGGCCCGCTCGTCGCGATCGACGCGGTCGGCGCCAACCTGGGCGTGACCCTCGCGCTCGGCCTGGTCGTCGCCGTCCCGACCGTGATCATCGCCGGTCCGGTCTTCTCCAAGTACGCCGCCCGCTGGGTGGACATCCAGGCCCCGGAGAAGATGATCCCGGCGCGCCCCTCCGCGGACCTGGAGAAGCGCCCCGGCTTCGGCGTCACCGTCGCGACCATCCTGCTGCCCGTCGTCCTGATGCTCGTCAAGGCGCTCGTCGACATCGTGATCGACGACCCCGAGAACGGCGTGCAGAAGGTCACCGACGTCATCGGCTCGCCGCTGATCGCCCTGCTCGCGGCCGTCATAGTCGCCATGTTCACGATGGGCCGCGCGGCCGGCTTCACCAAGGAGCAGCTGTCCTCCACCGTCGAGAAGTCGCTCGCCCCGATCGCGGGCATCCTGCTGATCGTCGGCGCGGGCGGCGGCTTCAAGCAGACCCTGATCGACATCGGCGTCGGCCAGATGATCCTCGACTTCTCGAAGAGCTGGTCGATCCCGGCCCTGCTGCTCGCCTGGCTGATCGCGGTCGCGATCCGGCTCGCGACCGGCTCGGCCACGGTGGCGACGATCTCGGCGGCCGGCCTGGTGGCCCCGCTCGCCGAGGGCATGTCGACCGGTGAGGTCTCGCTACTCGTCCTCGCGATCGGTGCCGGTTCGCTCTTCTTCAGCCACGTCAACGACGCCGGGTTCTGGCTGGTGAAGGAGTACTTCGGCATGAACGTCGGCCAGACGGTCAAGACCTGGTCGGTGATGGAGACGATCATCTCGGTCGTCGGCATCGTGTTCGTCCTGCTGCTGTCGCTGGTGCTGTAGGCGTCCGGGCAGACGCGGGAGCCCCGGAGGTCCTTGTGGACGTCCGGGGCTCCCGTGCGTTCAGCCCCGCAGCAGCGACAGGACCTTCACGCCGAGCTCCAGGGCCTCGCCCGGCTCGTCCACGCACTGCTGGAGGTCGACGAAGCAGCCTTCGGCGCCCGTGTCCCGTATCCCAGCGAGGACGGCGGCGACGGCGTCCGCGGTGGCGCCCGGGGCCGGGTTGTGGCGGATCTCCCGACGCAGGGCGCCGGGGTCGCGCCCGGTCTCCTCGGCGGCGCGCCGGGCCTCGTCCCACAGGTGCCCGGCCACGGCGGGCGGCAGGACGGCGCCGACCCAGCCGGCGGCCCGGCGGCCGACCCGGCGCAGTGCGGCGGGGCTGAAGCCGCCCAGGTAGACGGGCGGGCCGGCCGGCTGGACGGGGCGCAGCCCGACGTACGAGGCGGGGATGGTCCAGTGCGGGCCCTCGTGGCCGAACTCCTCCTCGGTCCAGATGCCGTGGAGGACGTCGAGGAGTTCGTCGAGGAGGGCGCCGCGCCGGTGGAAGTCGGCGCCGACGGCGGTGTACTCGTCGCGGAGCCAGCCGATCCCGAGGCCGGCGTCGAGGCGGCCGCCGCTGACCTGGTCGAGCGAGGTGAGCGAGCGCGCGAGGAGGACGGGCGGGTACCAGGGGCCGTTGAGGGTGCTCGTGCCGAGCCGGGCGCGGCCGGTCGCGCCGGCGGCGACGGTGAGGACCGTGAGCGGGTCGAGGAAGGTCTTGTACTGGCGGGGGTACGGGTTCTCGGGCGTGTGTCCCGGATAGAGGTCGCTGGGGTCGACCGGGGTGAGGGCGCGGTCGCCGACCCAGAGCGAGTCGAATCCGGCCTCCTCGGCGTCCCGCGCGAAGGCGGCGATGCGGTCGGCGCGGGCGTGGGTGCCGTACTGCGGCAGGGCGATGCCTATGTCCATGGCCTCATCCTGGGCGGCGGTGAGGCCCGCGACACGAAGGGTCCGGCGTGTGACCCGTACCACAGGGAGGCTGCGGCTCAGCCCACCGCTTTCGCCGCCGCCCGACCCGCCGCGCGGCCCGAGAAGATGCAGCCGCCGAGGAAGGTGCCTTCGAGGGAGCGGTAGCCGTGGACCCCGCCGCCGCCGAAGCCTGCCGCCTCGCCCGCCGCGTACAGGCCGTCCAGGGGCTCGCCGCCCTCCGTGAGGACGCGGGAGTCGAGGTCGGTCTCCAGGCCGCCAAGGGACTTGCGGGTGAGGATGTTGAGGCGTACGGCGATCAGCGGGCCCGCCTTCGGGTCGAGGAGGCGGTGCGGCGCCGCCGTGCGGATCAGCTTGTCGCCCAGGTACCTGCGGGCTCCCCGGATCGCCGTGACCTGGAGGTCCTTGGTGAACGGGTTGGCGATCTCGCGGTCGCGGGCGGTGATCTCGCGGCGCAGGGCGGCCTCGTCGATGAGCGGCTCGTCGGTGAGGGCGTTCATGCCGCGGACGAGGGCGGAGAGGTCGTTCTCGACGACGAAGTCGACGCCGTGGTCCATGAACGCCTGGACGGGTGCCGGCACGTCGGCGCGGGCCCGGCCGAGGACGTCGCGGACGGACTTGCCGGTGAGGTCGGGGTTCTGTTCGGAGCCGGAGAGCGCGAACTCCTTGCCGATGATGCGCTTGTCGAGGACGAACCAGGTGTGGTCGTGGCCGGTCCGCATGATGTGTTCGAGGGTGCCGAGGGTGTCGAAGCCGGGGAAGAGCGGGACGGGCAGCCGCTTGCCGGTGGCGTCGAGCCAGAGGGAGGAGGGTCCGGGCAGGATGCGGATGCCGTGCCGGGCCCAGATGGGGTTCCAATTCTCGATGCCCTCGGTGTAGTGCCACATCCGGTCGCGGTTGATGTGGTGGGCGCCGGCCTTCTCCGCGATGCCGAGCATCAGTCCGTCGACGTGGGCGGGGACCCCGGAGAGCAGCTTGGCGGGCGGGGTGCCGAGCCGGGCGGGCCACTGCGCGCGGACCAGGTCGTGGTTGCCGCCGATGCCGCCGGAGGTGACGATCACGGCCTGGGCGCGGAGCTCGAAGGTGCCGGTGACCTCGCGGCCGCTGGCGGTGCCGCGGGCGGCGGTCGAAGGTTTCAGGATCTCGCCGGAGACCGTGTCGACGGCTCCGGCCGTGCGGCCGAGGCCGGTGACGCGGTGGCGGAAGCGGAGGTCGACGAGGCCGCGGGCGGCGCCTTCGCGGACCTTGCGCTCGAAGGGGGCGACGAGGCCGGGTCCGGTGCCCCAGGTGATGTGGAAGCGGGGTACGGAGTTGCCGTGGCCGTTCGCGTCGTAGCCGCCGCGCTCGGCCCAGCCGACGACGGGGAAGAAGCGCACCCCGCGCGCGTGGAGCCAGGCGCGCTTCTCACCGGCGGCGAAGTCGACGTACGCCTCCGCCCACTTCTTGGGCCAGTGGTCCTCCGCGCGGTCGAAGCCCGCGGTGCCGTACCAGTCCTGGAGGGCCAGGGCGTGGCTGTCCTTGACGCGCATCCTGCGCTGTTCGGGCGAGTCGACGAGGAACAGGCCGCCGAAGGACCAGTGGGCCTGACCGCCGAGGGACTGCTCCGGCTCCTGGTCGAGGAGGATCACGGAGCGGCCGGCGTCGACCAGCTCGGCGGTGGCGACGAGGCCGGCGAGGCCCGCCCCGATCACGATCACATCAGCGTCGTAGGACATGGACCGCATCTTGGATACACGGATGTATCGAGTCAACCGTCCGAGCCCTTCCCCGGCCTTTCCGTTTTCTAATGTCGAGCATTAATATGTGGCTATGGCAAGGACGTCAGGGCCCGAGACCCGGGACAAACTGATCCGCGCCGCGGAGGAGCTCTTCGCCGCGCAGGGCGTCGACGGCGCACAGCTGCGGGACATCGTGGCGCTGGCCGGACAGGCCAACCCCTCCGCCGTGCAGTACCACTTCGGCTCGCGCGCCGGACTGCTCGACGCGGTCATGGCCGGCCGCCAGACCCGTACGGAAGAGGTACTCGCTCCTCTTCTGGACGGCGCGGGCGAGGACCTCCGGCGGCTCGTCGCCGCGCTCGTCACCGCCGAGGCCACCGAGCTGGGCACCGACCGGGGCCGCCGCTGCCTGCGGATCTCCGCGCAGCTCAGCCACGAGAGCGGCGTCCGCACTCGCACCCCGCATCCCACGCTCGCCGGTACCGCCTACTGGCTCCTGATCGAGCGGATCGCCGACCGCCTGGCCGCCGGCGGGCTCCCCGAGCCGCTGCTCCTGGAGCGCCTCGACCTGGCGCTGACCGTGGTGGGCGCGGCGATGGCGGACCGGGCCCGGCAGTACCTCGACGGCGCCGAACCCCTCACCGACGAGCCGCTCTTCCTCGCCGACCTCGTCGAGACCACCACCGCGCTTCTCCGGGCCGCACAGCCCCGGAGCGTCCGAACCCGCCGAAAGGACCTCATATGAACGACCTCACCGGCAAGACCGTGCTCATCACCGGCGGCGCCCGCGGTCTGGGCGCCGAGGCCGCACGCCTTGCCGTGGCCGCCGGAGCGAACGTCGTGATCACCGACGTCCTCGACGAGGACGGCAAGGCCACCGCCGAGGCGCTCGGCGAGCGGGCCCGGTTCCTGCACCACGACGTGACCTCCGAGGAGGAGTGGGCGGCGGCCGTCGCCTTCGCGGTGGCGGAGTTCGGCGGGCTGCACGGTCTCGTGAACAACGCCGGCATCTCCACCGGCGCGTTCCTGGAGACCGAGTCCGTCGAGCACTTCCGCAAGGTCCTCGACATCAACCTGACCGGAGTCTTCATCGGCATGAAGGCCGCGATCCCGGCGATGAAGGAGGCCGGCGGCGGCTCGATCGTCAACATCTCCTCGGCCGCCGGCCTGATGGGCCTGGCCCTGACCGCCGGGTACGGTGCGTCCAAGTGGGGCGTGCGCGGCCTGACGAAGATCGGCGCGGTGGAGCTCGGCACGGCGAAGATCCGCGTCAACTCCGTCCACCCCGGCATGACCTACACCCCGATGACGGCCTCCGTCGGCATCGAGCGCGGCGAGGGCAAGTACCCGAACACGCCGATGGGCCGGGTCGGCGAGGCCGACGAGATCGCCGGCGCGGTCGTCTTCCTGCTCTCGGACGCCGCCTCGTACGTGACGGGTGCGGAGCTCGCCGTGGACGGCGGCTGGACGACCGGTCCGACGGTCAAGTACGTCATGGGCCAGTGATTTCATGGGTGCATGAGCGCCTCTGAAGAGATCCTCGACGTCGTCGACGAGAACGACCGGGTGGTCGGGCAGGCCCCGCGCGGCGAAGTGTACGCGCGGGGCCTGATCCACCGCTGCGTCTTCATCCGGGTGCGGGACGCCGAGGGCCGCGTCTTCGTCCACCGCAGGACGCCGACGAAGCTGGTCTTCCCCTCGATGTACGACATGTTCGTGGGCGGCGTCGTCGGCGCGGGCGAGTCCTACGACGAGGCCGCCCTGCGGGAGGCCGAGGAGGAGCTCGGGGTCTCCGGGCTGCCCCGCCCCGAGCCGGTGACGCGCTTCCTGTACGACTCCGGAGGCGTGGCCGGGAAGTGGTGGTCGGCGGTCTACGAGGTCCGCTGCGAACTGCCGGTCAGCCCGCAGGTGGAGGAGGTCGCCTGGCACGGCTTCCTCACGGACGAGGAGCTGGAGCAGCGGCTGCCGGGGACGGCGGGCGCCTGGGAGTGGGTGCCGGACGGGCTCGCGGCGTACGAACTGCTGCGGGCGGAGGGCTGACGTTCCGGTGGCGGACGGGCGCGCCCCGGACCGGCCTTTCGGTGGCGGGCGGGGCGATCTTCCGGCCGTTAGGGTGCACGGGTGAGCGATTTCGTGCAGAACCTGCGGCTGTGGTTCGCGCCGCAGCGGATCCGGGACGAGGGTGACACCCCCGACTACCGCTTCTCCCTCGCCAACGAGCGGACCTTCCTCGCCTGGCTCCGGACCGCGCTCGCCCTGATCGGCGGCGGTTTCGCCGTCGACCAGTTCCTCCCGGACCTGCGCTGGGGCGTCCGCGTCGGGCTCGCGCTCGCGCTGCTCGTCGCCGGTGTCCTGTGCGCCCTGCGGGCGGTGAACCACTGGGTGCGCTGCGAGCGGGCGATGCGGCGCGGCGAGGACCTGCCGACGTCCCGCTTCCCGGCGGTGCTCAGCCTCGCCGTGGCCGTCGTGGCGCTCGCCATGGTGGTGCTCGTCGTCTTCGGCTGGGCCGGGAAGTGAGCCCGGCCGACGAGGCCCGGGATCCGGGGCTCCAGCCGGAGCGGACCCGGCTCGCGTGGCGGCGTACGACCCTGTCGTGCACGGTCGTCGCGGTGCTCGCGATGAAGGCGACGATCAGCGACGAGGTCACGGCGAAGGAGGTGACCGGATTCGCGCTCTCCTCCCTGGTGTGGATCGCGTTCCTGGCGGTGGCCCACCGCCGGATCCGTTCCCTGGGCGCGGCCCGGCCGCTCCCGCTCTCCCACCGGGGCGCGCTGCTCGCGGCGGTGTGCACGATCGCGCTCGCGGTCTTCGGCGCGGCGGTGATCTGGTGACTCCGCCCGCCGCCGCCCGACGGCCGGATCGCCTACCGGAGGGTCCGGTCGCATACTGACGGCGTAGGACAGGGCGGTCGGGGCCGCGTCGGCAGAGACGGGCCGCGCATGCGGCACCCGCGCCCGTGGTCGCGCGTCCGCCGCCGCCGAGACGGCTCACCAGGGACCACCACCATGACCAGCACCAGACCGTCCGCCCGCATCCCGGACTTCCAGGGCGAGGTCATCGGGCCCGCCGACCCGGACTACGACACCGTGCGGCGGTGCTTCAACCGGGACCACGACCAGCATCCGGCCCTGATCGCCCGCTGCACGAGCCCCGAGGACGTGCGCGCCGCACTCGCCCACGCCCGGGGGAACAGCCTCGGGGTCGCGGTGCGGGGCGGTGGGCACGCCACCGCCGGCTTCGCCTCCTGCGAGGGAGGCCTCGTCATCGACACCAGCCCGATGAAGCACGTCGAGATCGACACCGAGGCCCGTACCGGCCGCTTCGGGGCCGGCCTCACCTGGGGAGAACTGGACGCCGCCACCCAGGAGTTCGGCCTGGCCGTGACCGGCGGGCGGGTCTCGGACACCGGGGTCGCGGGCCTGACGCTCGGCAGCGGCTCCGGCTGGCTGGAGCGGATGTACGGGCCCTCCGCCTGGAACCTCGTCTCGGCGCAGGTGGTGACCGCCGACGGGCGGATCCTCCGCGCCGACGAGGAGGAGAACGCCGACCTCTTCTGGGGTCTGCGGGGCGGCGGCGGCAACTTCGGCGTCGTCACCGAGTTCGGCTTCCGGCTCCATCCCGTCGGACCGCTCCTGTACGCCGGGATGCTGCTGCACCGCCGCTCGGTCGCCGGGCCGCTCGCGCGCTTCTACCGGGACTTCATGGAGCGGGCGCCGGACGAGGTCACCGGGGCCCTCGCCCTCGTCACCGCGCCGCCGGAGGACTTCGTGCCGGAGGAGGCCAGGGGCGAGCCCGCCGTCGGGGTGGTCGTCGCGTACATCGGCGACGCCGCGCGGGGCGAGGAGGTGCTGAAGCCGCTGGTCGAGTGGGGCGAGCCCTGGGTCCGGATGGTCCAGCCCATGCCGTACACCGCCCTGCAGCGGATCCTGGACGACGGGACGCCGACGGGCGTCAGCGAGTACTTCAAGATCGACTACCTGCCCGAGCTGCCGGACGAGGTCCTCGACACGGCGATCGCGCAGGTCGAGACGGTCAGCTCGCCGATGACCCAGACCATCTTCTGCCGACTGGGCGGGGCGATGGACCGCCTTGACCAGGACGCCATGGCCCTCGCCACCCCACCGGCGAAGTGGGTGTACTTCTGCCTGTCCATCTGGTGGGGCGACGAGGGGCGGGAGCGGCACATCGACTGGCCGCGCGGTTTCCACGCGGCGATGCGGCCGTGGACGACCGGGACGTCGGTGCCCAACTTCATCTCCACCGACGAGGGCGCCCGGCTGCGGGCCTCCTACGGGCCGGAGAAGTACGAGCGGCTCGTCGCGCTGAAGGACCGGTACGACCCGGGGAACGTCTTCGCCCTCAACCAGAACATCCCGCCGAACGGGTAGGGACGGCGGCGCCCGTCAGGGCACGGTCACCACGACCTTGCCGTTCAGGCCGCCCGCCGCGTTGGCGCGCTGGGCGTCGGCCGCCCGCTCCAGCGGGAACGTCCTGGCCACCCGTACGGTGATCACGCCCGCGTCCGCCAGGTCGGCGAGGGCCGCGAGGTCGGCGGCGTCGGGGCGGACCCAGAAGTAGCGGCCGCCGAGGGCGAGGACCTCCCCGTCGGCGATGGACGCCAGGCGGCCTCCGGGGGCGAGGAGCCGGGCGGAGAGCTCCAGGAACGGGCCCCCGATGGTGTCGAGGACGGCGTCCACGCCGTTCGGGGCGAGGGCGCGGACCTGCTCGGCGAACGTCCCCTCGTCGTAGCGGACGGGTTCGGCGCCGAGCTCGGCGACCCGCTCCAGGCCCGCGTCCCTGGCCGCGCCGAGGACCCGGCAGCCGAAGTGGCGGGCGAGCTGCACGGCCATCGAACCGACCCCGCCCGCCGCCGCGTGCACGAGGACCGTGTCGCCGGGGCGCACCGCGAGTGCCTGCGCCTGGAGCACCTGGTACGCGGTGAGGCCGGCGAGCGGGAGGGCCGCGGCCTCCTCGAATCCGATGGTGCGGGGCTTGCGGGCGAGGGTGCGGACGGGCGCGGAGACGTACTCGGCGAAGGTGCCGTGCGCGAGGAAGTCCTCGCGCACGTACCCCATGACCTCGTCCCCGGCGTCGTACTCCGGGACGGAGACGCCGGTCCGGACGACGACGCCGGAGACGTCCCAGCCGGGCACGACGGGGAACACCGCGTCGAGCATGCCGTCGAGATAGCCGGCCTGCGCCTTCCAGTCGACGGGGTTGACGGCGGCCGCCCGCACCCTGACCAGGACCTCGTCGGGGCCGACCTTCGGATCGGGCAGCTCGCCGTACTCCAGGACCTCGGGGCCGCCGTACCGGCTGTAGCTGATCGCCTTCATAACCACGACCCTCAGGGCGTCCGGGCCGGGCCGCAAGCCGGGGCGGGTCAGCCGCCGAGCGCCGCCGGCGGCGGGAGCATGGCGCGCGGGTCGCGGCCCGAGGTCCACAGGCCGATGAGGAAGGCGGTGGTCGCCTCCAGGAGGTCCGCGTGGGCCAGCGGTCCCGCGACGAAGGGGGCGCAGCCCAGGTCGGCGGCGAGCGCCGAGACGAGCGCGAGGGCCTCCTCGTCGTCCCCGCAGAGGGGGACGGCGACGGGGCCGTCGGCGAAGACGGGCGGGGTACGGCTCCACACCGCCGGCGTCACGTGGTTGAAGGCCTTCACCACCCGGGCGCCCGTCGCGGCGGCGAGGGTACGGGCGGCGCCGGGGCCCTGGCCGGTGGTGAGGACGGGGCCCGGGCCGACCGCGTTGGTGCAGTCGACGAGAATCCGCCCGCCGAAGGAGCCGACGGGCCCCACCGAGCCGAGGGCCGGCAGGACGGCGTCGTACGGAAGGGCCAGGAGGGTCGCGTCGCCGAAGCGGGCGGCCTCGGCGAGGGTGCCCGGGCGGGCCCCCGTGCTCGCCGCGAGCGCGGCGGTCCGTTCCGGGTCCCGGCCGCCGACGAGCACCTCGTGGCCCGCCCGGACCCATCCTCCGCCGAGCGCCCGTGCCATCGCTCCCGTACCCACTATTCCCACCCGCATGGGGCGTCCTCCCTCACGTACCGTTGTGCGTGCCGACATCAACGACAGTAGGCGGGGGGCGACTTACCGAATGGTTACCGACAGCGGCTCCGGCAGGGACCCCGACCGGGTCCTCGCGGACTGCCGGGCGCGGCTCGGCTTCGACCTGCTGGCCCACACCTGGAACGGGGTCGTCCTCTACGCGCTCGCGGACGGACCGCGCCGGCCCGGCGAGCTGCGGACGGCGATCGGCGGGATCAGCGCGAAGGTCCTGACGGAGACGCTGCGACGCCTTGAGGGGTACGCGCTGGTGGAACGCCGGGCGTACGAGGAGACACCGCCCCGGGTCGAGTACGGCCTGACCGCGCTCGGACGGTCACTGCTCGGGCCGATCGAGGCGCTGGGGCGGTGGTCGGCGGAGTACGGGGAGGCGTTCGCGGCGGCGCAGGGGTGGGACGAGGGGTAGCCGACGCGGGCCGACGCGTACCGGCCGCTTCCGACCTGCCCGACTCGGGCGTGTCCGAGCTGCCCGACTCGGGCGTGTCCGAGCTGCCCGTACCCGCCGTGTCAGACCTGCCCGTACCGGCCGTCTCCGAGCTGTCCGTCTCGGCCGCTTCCGAGCTGCCCGTCCCGGGCGTGTCCGAGCTGCGCGTCCCCGGTGCTTCCGACCTGCCCTTCCCGGCCGTTGGGGCCTTTCCCGGAGGGGGTCGTTCCGACTTCCCTGGGCCCGGGGCCGACTGGCACTCTTCCCCTGTCCAGTCGGGCTCTCATCCGGGGGAATCCCTTGTCTGCCACCGATCCCTATGTCGTCACGCTCGCTCCGCACGTGCACGCCTTCGTCCAGCCCGACGGCGGCTGGTGCCTGAACAACGCCGGGTTCATCGGCGACGTCGACGAGACGCTGCTCGTCGACACCGCCGCCACCGAGCGGCGCGCGCTGCTGCTGCGCGACGCGGTGCTCGCCGAGGGGCTGCCGCTGCCGCGCACCATCGTCTCCACCCACCACCACGGCGACCACACCTACGGCAACGGGGTGTTCCGCCCCGAGGCGCGGATCGTGGGCCACGAGAACTGCCGGTCCGAGCAGCTCGCGGCCGGGCACCAGCTCCATCTGCTGTGGCCGCAGACCGACTTCGGGCGGGTCGACATCCTGCCGCCGTCCGTGACGTACAGCGAGCGGCTCACGCTGTACGTCGGCGCGATCGAGGTGCGGCTGCTCCACCCGGGCGCCGCGCACACGACGGGCGACTCGATCGTGCATCTCCCCGAGCAGGGCGTCGTCTTCACCGGTGACCTCGTCTTCCACGGCGGGACGCCGTTCCTGCCGATGGGCTCCCTCGCCGGTTCGCTGCGCGCGCTCGACCTGCTGCGGTCCCTCGACGCGCCGACGGTCGTGCCCGGGCACGGGCGGGTGACCGACCCCTCGGTGTACGACACCACGGAGCGGTACCTGCTGTGGGTGCGGGAACTCGCCGTCGAGGGGTACGCGAAGGGGGCGACCCCGCTGGAGACGGCGCGGCGCGCTTCGCTCGGGGAGTTCGCGGCCTGGCGGGAGAGCGAGCGGCTCGTGGCGAACCTGCACCGGGCGTACGCGGAGCTGGAGGGGCTGCCGGAGGGGTCGCCGCTGGATCCCGTGACGGTCTTCTCGGACATGGCGACGATGAACGGCGGGGTACCGGTGGCCTGCCACGCGTAGCCCCGCCGTGCGTGGTGGGCGATCGTTCCGCCGGGGCGGGACGATCGCCCACACGGGGGGCGGGCGAGCGCATCGCCCGGGTGCGAGTGCCGTCACCTCTGGACGACATACCGACTGGTCGGTCACAATGGGCGCCGCCGATGCCGATCCGGAGGTACCCCCTATGAGCTCCGCCCCGCCGCCAGGACTCGACCCCGACCACCTGCGCCGGTACCTCGACCGTGAGCGGCCCGGGCTGCTCTCCGGGCCCCTGGACGCCCGGCTCATCGAGGGCGGCCGGTCGAACCTGACGTACGTCGTGAGCGACGGCACCGGCCGCTGGGTGGTCCGCCGGCCCCCGCTCGGCCACGTCCTCGCCACCGCGCACGACATGCGCCGCGAGCACCGCGTGATCAGCGCCCTGCACGCGACGGACGTGCCCGTCCCCGGGACGGTCCTGTTCTGCGAGGACGAGTCGGTGCTCGGCGCGCCGTTCTACGTGATGGACTTCGTCGAAGGGACGCCGTACCGCTCGGCCCGTGAGCTCGCCCCGCTGGGCCCCGAGCGCACCCGCGCCACCGTCCTCGCACTGGTCGACACCCTCGTCGACCTGCACGCCGTCGACCCGGAGGCGGTGGGGCTCGGCGACTTCGGGCGCCCCGAGGGCTTCCTCGACCGGCAGCTGCGCCGCTGGGGGAAGCAGCTCGACGCCTCGCGCGGCCGCGAGCTGCCGGGGATCGACGAGCTGCACGCGGCGCTCGGCCGCGCGCTGCCGGCCTCTCCCCCGCCGACCGTGATCCACGGCGACTACCGCCTCGACAACGTCCTCGTCGGCGAGGACGGCCGGATCCGGGCCGTCCTCGACTGGGAGATGTCGACCCTCGGCGACCCGCTCACCGACCTCGGCCTCCTCGTCATGTACAGCACGCCGCTCGATCTGCCGGGCTCCCCCATCTCCACGACCGCCACCGCCGCCGGGCATCCGAGCACCGCCGAGCTGGTCGAGCGCTACGCGGCCCGCTCCGGCCGCGACACCTCGGGACTCGCCTGGTACACGGCCTTCGCGTGGTTCAAGCTCGCGGTGATCCTGGAGGGCATCCACTACCGGTGGACCCTCGGGCAGACCGTCGGCGCAGGCTTCGACCGGATCGGCGAGCTCGTCCCCGTCTTCATCGAGCACGGCCTGACCACCCTTCAGGAGGGCTGAACCACCATGGACTTCTCCTACGACGCCCGCACCGAGGAACTGCGCGCGAAGCTCCTCGCCTTCATGGACGAGCACGTCTACCCGGCCGAGGCCGTCGCCGAGGAGCAGCGCGCCCGGCTCGCCTCGCCCTGGGACACCCCGGCGGTCGTGGAGGAGCTGAAGGCCGAGGCCAAGCGGCAGGGCCTCTGGAACCTCTTCCTCCCCGACGCCGAGTACGGCGCCGGGCTGACCAACCTCCAGTACGCGCCGCTCGCCGAGATCACCGGCCGCAGCCCGCACCTCGCCCCCACCGCCCTCAACTGCGCCGCCCCGGACACCGGGAACATGGAGCTGCTCGCCCAGTTCGGCGACGAGGCGCAGAAGAAGCAGTGGCTGGAGCCGCTCCTCGCCGGCGAGATCCGCTCGGCCTTCGCGATGACCGAGCCCGAGGTCGCCTCCTCCGACGCGACGAACATCGAGACCCGGATCCGGCGGGACGGCGACTCGTACGTCGTCGACGGGCGCAAGTGGTACATCTCCGGGGCGATGAACCCGGACTGCAAGATCTTCATCGTGATGGGCAAGACCGACCCCGACGGGGCCGACCCGCGCCGCCAGCAGTCGATGATCCTGGTCCCCCGCGACACCCCCGGGGTCGAGGTGCGCCGCGCGATGCAGGTGTACGGGTACGAGGACCACTCCCACGGCGGCCACGCCGAGGTGGTCTTCGACGGGGTCCGGGTCCCGGCCGTGAACCTCGTCGGCGAGGAGGGCGGCGGCTTCGCCATCGCGCAGGCCCGGCTCGGCCCCGGCCGCATCCACCACTGCATGCGGCTCATCGGCATGGCGGAGCGGGCGGTCGAGCTGATGTGCCGGCGCGCCGTCTCCCGTACCGCCTTCGGCAAGGCGCTCGCCCAGCAGGGCGTCGTGCAGAACTGGATCGCCGACGCCCGGGTGACGATCGAGCAGCTGCGGCTCCTCGTCCTGAAGACGGCCTGGCTCATGGACACCGTCGGCAACCGGGGCGCGCACACCGAGATCCAGGCCATCAAGATCGCGACCCCGCGCGCGGTCGTCGACATCATCGACAAGGCCGTGCAGGCGCACGGGGCGGGCGGTGTCTCGCAGGACTTCCCGCTGGCCGAACTGTGGGCGGCGGCGCGGACGCTCAAGCTGGCGGACGGCCCGGACGAGGTGCACCAGCGGTCGCTGGCGCGCCGGGAGCTGAAGAAGTACCTGTAGACCGCTGTAGACCGGTTGTTACGGTCGCAGGGCCCGCAGCAGGAGGTCGGCGAGGTGGTCGGCGACCTGCTGCGGGGTCAGCGGGCCGTCCGGGCGGTACCAGGTGGACAGGTGGTGCACGGAGCCGAAGTGGTAGTCCACGACGAGGTCGGCGGGCGTGGCGGAGGAGAAGACGCCCGCCCGCTGGCCCTCCTCGATCAGGGCGCGGAAGCGCTCGTGGTAGCGGCGCCGCTCGGACCGCACCTGCTTGTGCTTCTCGGGGCTCAGGTGGTGCATGGAGCGGAAGAAGATGGACGCGTCGTCGAGGTTGTCGATGGTGGTGACGACGACGTCGGCGGCGGCGTCGCGCAGCCGGTCCTCGACGGGCGCGTCGGCGTCCGCGAACGCGTCGAGCCGCTCCTGCTGGAGGCGCAGCACCCGGGAGTAGACCTCCTGGAGGAGGTCCTCCTTGGAGCCGAAGTAGTGGTAGAGCGCGCCCTTGGTGACCCCCGCGGCCTCGACGATCTCCTGGACGGAGGTGCGGTCGTAGCCACGCTCGGCGAACAGCCGGGTGGCGGCGGCGAGGAGCCTCTGGGGGACGGGGGCGGCGCCCCCGTCCGTCGTCCTGGCCATGCTCCGCCGCCTTCCTCGATGATCGTTTTCGGTCACGGGAACGCGATCCCGCCGCTAGATCTTCCCATCCGCCGGCGCTACGGCCGACCGGTGCCCGTCTCCCAGGCCCGCTGGACGTGGTTCATGGTGCCGAGCCAGCGCTCGGGGTCGGTGGCGCGGTTGCGGTAGTAGCCGGCGACCTCGGGGTGGGGCAGGACGAGGAAGCGGTCGGCGGCGATGGCGTCGAGGAGGGCGTCGGCGACGTCCTCGGGCTCGATGGCGGTGGGGGCGAGGACGAGTTCGCCGGCGGATCCGGCGGCGGTGAGCATGTCCGTACGGACGCCCTGGGGGCAGATGGCGTGGACCTTGAGGCCGCGGTGGCGGTAGGTGAGGGAGAGCCATTCGGCGAAGGCGTACGCGCCGTGCTTGGAGACGCTGTACGGCGCCGCGCCGATCATGGTGAGCAGTCCGGCGGCGGAGACGGTGGAGACGAAGCGGCCGCTGCCGCGCTCCAGCCACTCCGGGAGGAGGGCGCGGGCCGCGCGGACGTGGGCCATGACGTTGACGTCCCAGGCGGCGGCCCAGACGGCCTCGTCGGCGAAGGCGTCGCCGGGCGAGGAGAGTCCGGCGTTGGCGCACCAGATGTCGACGGTGCCGCCGAGGGCCTCGCGGGCCTCGTCGACGACGGCGGAGGCGTCGCCGGGGACGGCGAGGGCGCCGATCTCCTCGGCGACGGCCTTGGTCCGCCCGGGGTCGAGGTCGTTGACGACGACGCGGGCCCCCTCGGCGGCGAAGCGGCGGGCGAGGGCGGCGCCGATGCCGCCGCCCGCTCCGGTGACGACGACGCCGGCGCCCCGGAGCCCGTCCGTGCCGGCGCTCCGGGGTTCGTTCGTGTCCGTGGTCATGGACCCACCTCTCGGCTGTGACGACCCGCTGTCGGGACCGGGACAGACTAACCGGTCGGTATGGAGAGGCGGAAGACCCGTTCCGCACGCCTCGTTCCCCGGGGCGGTCAGGAGCGCTAGCGTGCGTGCCCGTGTCACTCCCGTCCCACCGAGGAGGTCCCGCATGAGCCTGTCGCGACGGAGTCTGCTGGCCGCCGGAGGCGCGCTCGGGGCGGTGGCGGCCACGTCCGCGGCCCCCGCCTCCGCCGCGCCCGGTCACGGCCGGGTGCGGACCGGCTTCGAGCGGCTCGCGGCCGACGGGTACGCGCTCCTCGCGGGCGACCGCGTCGGCGTCGTCACCAACCCCACCGGGATCACCCCGGACGCCCGCCACCTCGTGGACGTGATGCACGCCGACGACCGGGTGGACCTGGTCGCCGTCTTCGGCCCCGAGCACGGCTTCCGGGGCACCGCCCAGGCGGGCGGCTCCGAGGGGCGGTACGACGATCCGGCGACCGGGCTGCCCGTCTACGACACGTACCTGAAGAGCGGGCGGCCGCTGGCGGACGTCTTCACCGCCTCCGGCGTGGACACGGTCGTCTTCGACATCCAGGACGTCGGCGCCCGCTTCTACACGTACATCTGGACGCTGTACGACTGCATGGCGGCCGCCGCCCTCGCCGGGAAGCGGTTCGTGGTCCTCGACCGGCCGAACCCGGTGACCGGGCGGGCGGCGCTCGGCCCCGTCCTGGACCGGGCGTTCGCGACCTTCGTCGGCCGGGAGCCGATCGCGCAGGCGCACGGCATGACGGTCGCCGAGCTGGCCGGGCTGTTCAACGGCGAGTTCCTGGCCGAGCCCGTCGCCCTGGAGACCGTACGGATGACGGGGTGGCGGCGGACGGAGTTCTTCGACGCCACCGGGCTGCCGTGGGTGCCGCCCAGCCCGAACATGCCGACGCCGGACACCGCCCTCGTCTACGCGGGCACGTGCCTCTTCGAGGGCACGAACCTCTCCGAGGGGCGCGGCACCACCCGGCCGTTCGAACTCCTCGGCGCCGAGGGCATCGACCGGCGGTGGGCCGGGGCCGCGAACGCCCTCGGCCTGCCCGGGGTCCGCTTCCGCGAGGCGTACTTCGCCCCGACCTTCTCCAAGTTCCAGGGGAGGACCGTCGGCGGGGTGCAGCTGCACGTCGACGACCGGGAGTCCTTCGACCCGGTACGGACGGGCATCGGGCTCCTGGTCACCGCAAGGAGCTCCTGGTCCGGCTTCGCCTGGCGGGCGGACGACTGGATCGACAAGCTGACCGGCTCGGCCCGGGTACGGACCCTGATCGACGCGGGCGCGGGCGTGGACGAGGTCGTCGGGGCGTGGGAGACGGACCTGGCGGCCTTCCGGGCGGTGCGGGAGGAGTACCTGCTGTACCGGTGACGGGGGTTGCCCCTGTACGGGCTGCCGCACCGGTGACGGGGGTTGCCCCCGTACGAGCTCCTGTACCGGTGACGGGGGTTGCCCCCCGTACGGGACGGGGGCCGGCGGGATGTCCCCCTGGGCGTCCCGCCGACCACGCTGGTCCCATGAACCTCTCCTTACGAAGCCGCCGGCTGCCTCTCGTCGGGCTCCTGCTCGCCGCCTGCCTGGGCGCCCTCGCGCCCGCGGCCCGTGCCGCCGAGGTCCCGGCCGGCCCCGAGCCCGCGCGGGAACTCGCCCGCTCCGCCCGCCCCCTGACCGATCTGCGTCCGCTCGACCGGATGATCGGCCCGGCCAAGGTCGTCGGCCTCGGCGAGGCCACCCACAGCTCGGCCGAGTTCTTCACCGCCAAGCACCGGATCTTCGAACACCTCGTGGAGTCCCGGGGCTTCACCACCTTCGCCCTGGAGGCCCCCTGGTCCACCGGGCTCCTCGTCGACGACTGGGTCCGCACCGGGCGCGGCGACATCAAGGCGATCATGCGGGACGAGTTCCAGGAGTCGTACCGGCTCTGGAACACCGAGGAGTACCTCGACCTCTTCCGGTGGATGCGGGAGCACAACCGGCTTCACCCCGACCGCCCGGTGCACTTCATGGGCAACGACCTCGGGTACGCGGGACCGAACCTCTTCGACACCGTCACCTCGTACGTCGCCCGCGTCCACCCGGCCCTCCTCCCCCGCTTCCGGGAGCTGTACCGCGACTCCCGCCCCACCGGCGAGGTGGAGGCCTGGATGAAGGGGTACATGGAGAAGCCGCTCGCCGAGCGGCAGCGGATGGCCGGCGAGGTGAACCGCGCCCTCGCCCTCCTGGAGCGGCAGGGCCCCGGAAAGGGCCCAGGCGCGCGGGAGGCGCGGGCGTGGGCGGTGCAGCACGCGCGCGCGATCGCCCAGGTCGGCACCGAGTACGCCCACGACCTGACGACTCCCGGGGGGATCGCCGCGGCGATGCTCTACCGCGACCGGATCATGGCCGAGAACACCGTGTGGTGGCAGCGGCGGACCGGCGACCGGATGGTGCTCTCCGCGCACAACGGCCACGTCGGCTACGAGACGCCGAAGCCCGACCAGTACCCGCGGCTCCAGGGCGCCTTCCTGCGGGACCTCCTCGGCCGGGACTACGTCAGCGTCGGCGCCTCCTTCGGCCGGGGCTCCTTCAACGCGCACGACACCGGGGCCCCCGGCGAGCCGATCCGGAGCTTCACCGTCGCCCCGCTCGGCCCCGACAGCAGCGCCCCCACCCTGGACCGGGTCGCGTCCGGCCCGTTCTACCTGGACATGCGGAACACGACTCCGGCGGCGCGCGACTGGCTGGGCGTGGCCCGGCCGGTCCGGCACATCGGGACGGCGTTCCCCTGGCCGGGTGATGTGGTGTCGCTGCGGCTCTCCACGGCGTACGACCTCCTGATCCACTTCCCCCGGATCTCGGCGGCGCGGCTGCGCTGACCCGCCGTCGCACGTCTGGACGGGGCCGTGCGCGGGCATGCTGGCCAAGGAGCCGCCGCCCGCGCACGGGGCGCACTCGGCGCTGCGGCCCCCTCGACGTGGAGGGACGGGTCTGGCCGTGACCGGGATGAGTGTGGAGCCGTACCGGGAGATCACCTTCGACAAGGACGGCGACGGGCCGCCGGGCCAGGCCTCCGCGCTGGCCGCGCTGGCGCGCCAGGGGGTGGGCGACCTGGTGCTGTTCGCGCACGGATGGAACAGCTCCCCGTCCGGCGCCACCCGCCTCTGCTCCGACTTCTTCGCCCCCTTCCCCGGGCTGCTCGCGCCGGGGACCGAGATGGGGTACGCGGGGGTGATCTGGCCCTCGATGATGTTCACGGACGAGCCGGTGCCCGACTTCCGGGCGCTGGTGACGGTTCTCCCGGAGAAGGAGCCGGTCATCGGGCGGCTCACGGAACTCCTCGACGCGGCGCCGGCGGAGGAGGCGGCGTTCGCGGAGTTCGGGGCGCTGCTGCGGGAGCTGACGGACCTGGACGCGGAGTCCGTGGCCGCACGGGAGCCGGTGCCGGAGTTCCTGGTGGGGGACCCGGTGCAGGTGTGCGCCCAGTTCACGGGGGCGCTTGAAGACCCACAGGAGGAGGGCTTCTTCGGCGGAGGTCTGAAGAAGTACTGGAAGGGCGCCAAGGAGGTGCTGCGGCAGGCCACGTACTACGTGATGAAGAAGCGGGCCGGGCAGGTCGGCGAGCACGGGCTCGGGCCGCTGCTCGGCGAGGTCGCCCGGAGCGCTCCCGGCCTCCGGGTCCACCTCGTGGGCCACAGCATGGGCGCCCGGCTCGTCGCGTACGCGCTGCGGGGGCTGCCCGCGGGGGCCCGGCCGGTCGCCTCCGTGACGCTCCTCCAGGGCGCCTTCTCGCACTACGCGTTCGCGGCACGGCTGCCGCACGACCCGGGCCGGTCCGGTTCGCTGCGGGACCTCCAGAACCGGGTCCGGGGGCCGGTCGTGGCCTGCTACTCGCGGCACGACACGGCGCTCGGGGTGATGTACCCGCTGGCGTCCCGGCTGGCGAACGACTCCGAGTCGGTGCTCGGCGCGGACGACCCGCGCTGGGGCGCGATCGGGCACGACGGCGTGCAGGCGGTGCCGGGGACGGCGGGCCTGAGCATCGCCGAGGCCCTGCGCGCGGGAGTGCCGGGCTCCGGGTGCGTGAGCGTGGACGCGGCCGAGGTGGTCCGCTCGCACAGCGACATCTGCCGTACCGAGCTGGCGGAGGTGGTGGTCTCGGCGTCCCGGACCGGCCGGTGATGGCTTCCATCGGAATTTCGATGGAACACGGCGGGGCTCCCGTTCGTCCCTCTGATAGCGCGGAAGGACCAGCGGCGGAGGTGGCGAGGGATGGCCGGTTTCCGGAGTCTCGCGAGACAGGTGCGCGATCCGGGGTGCGACACGGCGCTGCGCAGGTACTCACTGCGCAAGTGTCTGGAGAGGTTCGCGCCGTACGGGCACCGCGCGACCTGGGACCATCTGTGCCGCAGACACAGATTCGGCCCCGAGGACCGGGAGCTCGACCCGGAGCGGCTGGTGGCCGCGCTCGACGAGCTGGAGCAGGCGCGGGCGGTGTGGCTCGCGTACGAGGAGCGGTTCGCCGCGCGGCGGCGGCGCGAGAAGCACGAGGGGCTGCGCGGGCTCGGCGCGCTCGACGACTGGCACCGGCGCGTCTGGGGCGGCAACGGCGTGGTCCGCTGCGGGGACCCGGCGGTCCACCCCTCGGATCCGCTGCCGGAGGTGCTGGGGCGGCTGATCACCGCCCTTGAGCGGGGGCCGGGCGAGGCGTGCCCGGTGTGCGGGGGGCCGCGGATCGAATGGGCGGGACTCGGCCCGGCATGCGGCGACTGCGGGGTGGGCGTCCCGCGCGCGACCCTGACGACGGGAGCACTGGCCCGGGCCCGCCGCCCGCTGGCCCCGGCGGCGTGACGGACCGGGCCCCCTGCCAGGCGCGGGCTAGTCCGTCGGTGGGCGGCGGATCGGGAGGAGGCGGGAGCCGGAGATCTGCTCGCCGAGGCGGTCGTCCGGGTTGGACAGGACGCAGGTCTCCAGTGAGAGGCAGCCGCAGCCGATGCAGTCCGTCAGATGGTCGCGGAGCCGCCCGAGCTGCGTGATGCGCTCGTCGAGTTCGGTGCGCCACGCCCCGGAAAGGCGCGCCCAGTCCTCGTTCGTGGGTGTGCGTTCCTCGGGGAGCTGGGCCAGTGCCTCCCTGATGGTGGCGAGGGGGATCCCGACCCGCTGCGCGGCCCGGACGAAGGCGACGCGGCGGAGCGTGTCGCGGCCGTAGCGGCGCTGGTTCCCGCTGGTGCGGCGGCTGGTGATGAGCCCTTTCGTCTCGTAGAAGTGCAGGGCGGAGACGGCGGCCCCGCTGCGGGCGGAGAGCTGGCCGACGGTGAGTTCGTGGATCTTCTCTGGAATCTGCGGCACCCGGGGAACCCTACTGGTCCGTCACCGGCGGGCGTTGACAGCGGCCCCCGCACCCCACATGCTGAGCAAGCGCTTAGATACCGACCATGAGGTATGCCGGTACGCCGCACGAGAAGGGACGAGGACACATGGCCGAGCCGAGGATCTTCACCTCCGCCGAGGAGCTGCGCGCGGGGGTGGGTGAGCAGCTGGGGCACAGCGACTGGCTGGAGATCGACCAGAAGCGGATCGATCTCTTCGCGGAGGCCACCGGGGACCACCAGTGGATCCATGTGGACCCGGAGCGCGCCGCGACCGGCCCGTTCGGCTCGACGATCGCGCACGGCTATCTGACGCTGTCGCTGCTGCCGCTGTTCACCCCGCAGGTGCTGCGGGTCGAGGGCATGAAGATGGGCCTCAACTACGGGACGGAGAAGGTGCGTTTCCCCGCCCCGGTACCGGTCGGCTCGCGGCTGCGCGCCACCGCCGTCCTGACGAGGGTCGAGGAGGCCGGCGGCGGCGTGCAGGTGACGGCGACGGTGACCGTGGAGCGCGAGGGCTCCGAGAAGCCGGTCTGCGTGGCCGAGTCGGTCTCCCGCTACTACTTCTGAACGCCGACCATCCGCAGGACGAGGCCGGCGTAGAGCACGCCGACCTCGTCGGCGGTGCGGCGGCCCTGGGTGTTGAACCAGCGCGAGACGTCGATGCAGAGGGAGAGCACGGCGACCGCGGTGCCGGACACGTCGAGCACGTCGAACTCGCCCGCCGCCGCGCCCTCTTCGAGGATCCGGCGCACGGTCGCGTCGGACTCGCGGCGCAGCTGCACGATCTCGGCGCGGTGCTCGGGGCCGAGGGCGTCGAGCTCGTACTGGACGACCCGCGCGGTCGTGTGGCGCTCGGCGTGCCAGCGGACGAAGGAGCGCACGGCGTCGGCGAGCCGCTCGGCGGCGGTGCCCTCGCCGTCGGCCGCGGCCCTGAGGATCTCCAGGGCCCGGTCGTGGCCGATGCGGCTGATCCGGTGGAGCAGCTCTTCCTTGGTCTTGTAGTGGATGTAGAGCGCGGCGGGGCTCATCCCGGCGCGGCCCGCGATGTCCCGGGTGGTGGTGGCGTGGTAGCCGCGCTCGGCGAACGCCTCGACGGCGGCCACGAGCAGCCGCCGGGCCGCCTCGGGCGTGACCTCGCCCCAGGGCATGTCCTCGACCCCGGGCGTCTCCTCCGCCGCGCTCATCCCACACTCCTTCTCGGACCCCGTCAGGACGAACACCATACAACGAGGGTGAGCAAGCGCTTAGAGCTTCCGGAAGGGGTCGTGCTCGGCGAGGAGCTTCTCCAGGCGGGCCTGGTCGACCCGGCTGACGATCTGGCCGGCCTCCTGGCGGTCGCGGACGACCTTGGCGAGCGTGAAGGCCGAGGTCGTGAGGTAGAGGACCGAGATGGCGAGGAAGGCCCGGACCCAGGCACTGGCGTCGAGCTGGAAGATGCCGATGCCCACGGCCGCGATCGCGATCCCGAAGGAGATGACGGCCTGCAGGTAGTAGGCGGCGGTGTTCTGCTGCTTGACCGGTGTGTCGCTCATGGCGTCAAGCATCGGACGGATGTGGCGGGCGCCACATCCGTCCGCGTACTCAGCGAGGTACTCAGAAGGCCGAGACCCCCGTCAGCGCCCGGCCGATGATGAGCTTCTGGATCTGACTGGTGCCCTCGTACAGGGTCATGACGCGGGCGTCGCGCACCAGCTTCCCGACCGGGTACTCGTCGATGTAGCCATAACCGCCGAAGACCTGGAGGGCGTTGTTCGCGGCGCGGACGGCGGCTTCGGAGGCGTACAGCTTGGCCTTGGAGGCGGCGGTGGCGAAGTCCTGGCCGCGGTCGATCAGGTCGGCGACCCGCCAGGTGAGCAGCCGGGCTGCGTCCACGTCGACGGCGATGTCGCTGAGGAGTTCCTGGACCAGCTGGTAGGAGGCGATGGGCTTTCCGAACTGCTCGCGCTCCCCCGCGTACCGCAGCGCCGCGTCGAGGGCGGCCTGGGCGATGCCGACGCAGCCGGCGGCGACCGACATGCGGCCCTTGGCGAGGGCGGACATGGCGACGGCGAAGCCCTTGCCCTCGGGTCCGAGCATGGCCTCCGCGGGGACGCGGACGTCCTCCAGGACCAGTTCGGCGGTGGCCTGGCCGCGCAGGCCGAGTTTGCCGTGGACGGGGCGGCGGGTGAGGCCGGGGGTGTCGGTGGGGACGAGGAAGGCGGAGACGCCCTTGTGGCCGGGGGTGTCGTTCGTCCGGGCGAAGAGCAGGACGACGTCGGCCCAGGTGCCGTTGGTGATGAACATCTTGCTGCCGTTGACGACGTACGCGTCGCCGTCGCGGACGGCGCGGGTGGCCAGGTTCCCGGCGTCGGAGCCGGTGCCGGGCTCGGTGAGGCCGAAGCAGCCGAGCGCCTCGCCGGACGCGAGCCGGGGCAGCCACTCCCGCTTCTGCGCCTCGCCGCCCCAGGCGGCGATCGTCTTGGCGACCAGGCCGAGGGAGACGGAGACGATGCCGCGCACGGAGGAGTCGCCGCGGCCCAGTTCCTCGGTGACGAGGCAGTACGCGAGGTGGTCGCCGCCCGAGCCGCCGTACTCCTCGGGGATCGTGAGCCCGAGGAAGCCGACGGCGCCGAGCTTCTTCACGATGCCCCGGTCCACCTCCTCGGCGCGGTCCCAGGCGGCGGCGTGCGGGGTGACCTCGCGCGCGACGAAGTCCTCGGCGAGCCGCCGTACGGCCTCCTGCTCCTCGCTCAGTTCCAGATTCATGCGGTGCCACCCCACTCGGCCATTTAATTACCACTGCTAGTTTCTATGGTGCGGGCCTACTATGTGCGCCATGGCCCGACCGCGCAAGCCCCTGCTCAGCCGAGAACGCATCGTCGAGACGGCGGGCGCGCTCGTGGACGCGGAGGGCCTCGCGGCGCTCTCCACCCGGCGGCTCGCCGCCGAGCTCGGGGTGAGCGGGCCCTCGCTCTACAACCACTTCCGCACCAAGGACGAGATCCTCGACGCGGTCGCGGACGCGGTGAGCGCGAAGATCGACCTGTCGATGTTCGCGGAGGGCGACCGCCGGGACTGGCGGACGGCGCTGCACGACTGGGCCGTCTCCTACCGCGCCGCCCTCGCCGACCACCCGCACATCGTCCCGGTCCTCGCCCAGGGCCCCGGCCGCCGCCCGGCGGGCCTCAAGGTCGCCGACGCGGTCTTCGGCGGGATGGTCCGCGCGGGCTGGCCCCCCGCCCAGGCCACCTCCATCGGCGCGCTGATGCGGTACTTCGTCACCGGCTCCGCGCTCGGCTCCTTCGCCCGCGGCTTCGTCGACGACGAGACGGCCTACGACCCGGCCGACTACCCCCACCTCGGCCGGGCCCACCTCCTCGCGGAACACCGCCAGAAGGTCGACGAGGGCGCCTTCGAGACGGGCCTGCGGGCGCTGCTCGACGGTCTGCGCCTCCAGTACGAGGCGCTCCCGGCCCGACCCCCGGCCCCGCACGCTTCGGCCGCCGCCGAAGCGTGAGTGCGGCAGGCTTGCCCCATGGCAGCCAGTGATCTCGCCGCGCTCGCGGCGCTCTTCGCGGACGAGAGCCGCGCCGCGTTCCTGCTCGCCCTGCTCGACGGGCGGGCCTGGACCGCCGGGGAGCTCGCCCGGCACGCCGGGGTGGCGCCGTCCACCGCCAGCGCGCACCTCGGGAAACTGGTCGCGGGCGGGGTGCTCGCGGAGGAACGGCAGGGCCGGCACCGGTACGTACGCCTCGCCGACCCCGGCATCGCGCACCTCGTCGAGGACCTGGCCGCCCGGTCCGAGCCCGAGGTGCCCGCGCCGCCGCGCTCGCTGCGGGCCGCGAGCGCCGGGCAGGCGATGGCCCGTGGCCGGACCTGCTACGACCACCTCGCCGGACGGCTGGGCATCGCGATCGCCGACGCCATGACGGACCGCGGACTGCTGCGCCAGGACACCGGGTTCGCGCTCACGGACCGGGGCCTGGCCTGGTTCGACGAGCAGGGCATCGCCCTCGTACGGAAGGGGCGGCGGACCGTCGCGCGCGGCTGCCTCGACTGGACCGAGCGCCGCCCGCACCTCGCGGGGCTCGCGGGCGCCGCGCTGTGCCGGCACGCGCTCGACGCGGGGTGGTGCGTACGGATCGGGTCGGAGCGGGCGGTGAAGGTGACCCCGGAGGGCGAGACGGCCCTGCGGGACGGCCTCGGCATCCGCGCGGACGCGCTGCGCTGAGCGGCGCCCGATATTGCGGTGAGCGCCGAACCGTTCGCGCCCTACCGTCGGGGGATGCAGAAGCAACCCTCACGGCTCGCGCTCGTCGCCGCCGGTGTCACCGTCGTCCTGTGGGCCTCCGCCTTCGTCTCCATCCGCAGCGCCGGGGCGGCCTACTCCCCCGGCGCGCTCGCGCTCGGCCGGCTGCTCGCCGGGTCGCTGGTCCTCGGGGCCGTGCTGCTCGTACGGCGGGAGGGGCTGCCGCCGCGGGCCGCCTGGCCGGGGATCGTGACCTCGGGGCTGCTCTGGTTCGGGGTGTACATGGTGGTCCTGAACTGGGGCGAGCAGGAGGTCGACGCGGGCACGGCGGCGATGGTGGTGAACATCGGCCCGATCCTGATCGCCCTGCTCGGCGCGCGGTTCCTCAAGGAATCGCTGCCGCCCCGGCTGCTCGCCGGCATGGCGGTCTCCTTCGCGGGCGCGGTGGCCGTCGGCCTGTCGATGTCAGGCGGCGGCTCGGGCGGGCACGCCTCCGCGCTCGGGGTGATCCTGTGTCTGCTCGCGGCGATGGCGTACGCGGGCGGGGTCGTTGCCCAGAAGCCGGCGCTCGCGCACGGCAGCGCGCTCCAGGTGACGGCCTTCGGGTGTCTGGTGGGCGCGGCGGCCTGTCTGCCGTTCGCCGGGCAGCTGGTCGAGGAGGCGGGCCGGGCCCCGCTGTCGGCGACCCTGAACATGGTCTACCTGGGGGTGTTCCCGACCGCGCTCGCGTTCACGACCTGGGCGTACGCCCTCGCCCGTACGACCGCGGGCCGGATGGGCGCGACGACGTACGCCGTGCCCGCCCTCGTGGTGGTCCTCGCCTGGGTGCTCCTGGGTGAACTGCCGGGTCTGCTGACGCTCGCCGGGGGTGCCCTGTGCCTCGCGGGCGTGGCCGTATCCCGATCCCGCTCGCGGGCCGCCGTGACCGCCGGAACGGCCGAATCCACCTGACAGGTCATACCCCCTGTTCCGGTCAGTTCGCGGGCGGCCCGTGCGGGGCGGGCGCCCGCGACCTGGGAGGGAGGCGGGTGTCAAGCCCCAGTTCCGGCCGGACGGACGGAACGGCGCGTTTCAGCGCCCTCCGGCCGGATAGTTTCGAGACGGTCACAGGCGCGGGCCGGAACACAACCCTCCGGCCCTTCTCGCAAGTCCACGGGGGAGCTCATGGCGATTCAGCAGCGGGCGGAGCGGACGAGACAGTCGATCCTGTCGTCGGCCGCGCGGGTGTTCGACAGAGTGGGCTACGAGCGGGCGTCCCTCGCCAGGATCGCCGGCGAGGCCCGGCTGACCACCGGCGCCCTCGTCTTCCACTTCGCGACCAAGGGGGACCTCGCGACCGCGGTGCGCTGCCGGGCCCGCGCGGTCACCCGGGTCACGGTCGAGTCGGCCTGCCTGTCCACGGAGGGCGTGGGCGGCACCGCGATCGACAAATTAGTGATCACCACCCACGCCCTGATCCGGCTCTTCGAGACCGATCACGTGGCGCGGGCGGGTGAACGGCTCTCCCGCGAGCTGCAGCCGACCGGCCCCGGCCCCGGGCACGAGTGCCCCTGGCGGCGTGAGGTGTGCCGACTCGCGCGGTACGCGGTGGCGGAGAAGGCCCTGCGGCCGGGCGTGGACGCGACGGCGGTCGCGGCGCTGATCGGCTATGTGATCACCGGGGTGGAGCTGGAGATGCGCCGGCCGAGCGCGCCGGCCGACGAGCCCTGGCCGGCCGAGAGCGGCGCCCTGCACGATCCGGCCGAGGAACGGCTCAGCCGCATCTGGGAGTTGATCCTGCCGGGCCTCGTCCACCCGGCAGCCCTGGCGTCGTCGAAGGCGCCGTCGAAGGGCAGGTCAGCGACCGCCTCCTGATTCCAGCAGACGGCGGGCGAAGACCGCCAGTGAACCTCCGATGCGCTCGGCCGAGAGGCCGAGCTCGTGCCGCTGGAACTGGAAGAGCTCGGGCGACAGCGGACTGAGCGCGATGTCGATCAGCGGGTCCGGGTCCCCGACCCCGTGGTCGACCAGCAGGGTCCGGACGTGGACGCGCCAGAATCCGTACGCGCCCGTCCGGAACCGCGCGGGGCCGGTCTCCGCCCCCAGCGCCAGCGGCAGATGCCGTTCGAGCAGATCGAGCATCGCCAGGTAGAACGCCGCGAGCCGCTCCCCGGCCGGTGCGCCGGGTCCGAGCGGCGGCGGTCCGTAGATGAGCTGCCCCTGTAGCCGGCGCTCGTGCTCGTCGAGCAGGGCCACGGCGACCGAGGACGGGTCGGGGAAGCTCCGGTAGAGCGTGGCGCGGCCGACGCCCGCGGCCTTGGCGATCTCCCCCATGGTGACCGATCTGGGGTCCTGCTCGGCGAAGAGCCGCTCGGCCGCGGACAGGATCTGGGCGCGGTTGCGCTCCGCGTCGGCGCGCCTGCGCGGGGCGACCGGCTGGTCGTCCGCGGACTGAAGATCACCGAGGAGTCCGCCGACCCGGTGCACGGAGGCGGCTCCACGACCTCGCTGCTCGTCGTCGCTCATGGATCGACCTTACTTCCCCTGGAGCTAAGTGGACACCTTGTCCATTTGCCATGTTGCATGGCATGCTAAACGGACTCAGTGTCCACTTATCCGCTCGCCATCCCGCCCCAGGGAGATCCAGATGCACACCGCGCTCCTCGCCGCGGCCCTGCTGGTCGGCTGCCTCCTGGCCGTCCAGGCCTCGGTGAACCTCCAGCTCAACGCGGCCGTCGGCACCCCGTACGGCGCTTCGACCATCCAGCTCGGCGTGGCCACCACGCTGCTCGTCGTGCTCGCGGTCGCCGCCGGCGCGCTCGGCGCTCTCGGCAAACTGCCCGACGTGGAGTGGTGGCAGCTCCTCGGCGGGCTCGCCAGCCCCCTCTACATCACCAGCGGCATCCTGCTGTTCCCACGGCTCGGCGCCCTCGCCGCCGTCGGACTCTTCGTCACCGGCCAGATGTTCGCCTCGCTCGCCCTCGACCTCTTCGGCCTCCTCGGCCTGAAGCAGAGGGACCTGAGCGTCGGCATCGTCCTCGGCGCCCTCGCCGTCCTCGCGGGCATCGTCGTGATCATCCGGGGCATGAAGGCCGCGGCCCCTCCCGGCGCCCCCAAGATGTCGAGCGCCGGCCGCGTCGGCTGGCTCGTCCTCGGCATCGTGGCCGGCGGCGTGCTGCCGGTGCAGGGCGCGGTCAACGCCCAGCTGCGCGCCCAGCTGAAGCAGCCCATCACCGTCGCCGTGATCAGCTTCGCCGTCGCGACCTTCACCATCGCCGTCGTCCTGCTCGTGCTCTACGCGACCCGGAAGACCCCGAAGCCCAAGATCGCCCCGCTGAAGAAGATGCCCTGGTGGGGCTGGCTCGGTGGCGCCTGCGCCGCCGCGTACGTCACCGGCACCTTCCTGCTCATCCCGACCATCGGCGCGGCCGTGACCATCGCCCTCACCGTGACGGGACAGCAGCTGACCTCCGCGCTGATCGACCACAAGGGCCTGTTCAAGCTCCCGCAGCGCTCCCTGACCAAGCCGCGCGCCCTGGGCCTGGCCCTGCTGATCGCCGGCTCCCTGACCATCCAGCTCGTCTGACCGAGGCCGGCGCCTCCCCCGGGTCCCCGCCCGGGGGACCCCCGGCCCGCTTGGTGCGTCACGAAAGGTTTCCCATGGATACGACCTACACCGCCGGGCCGGACATCCACGTCCTCCCCTCGGCCCTGCCCATCCCGGGCCTCGGCGACCAGCCGGTGAACGCCTTCCTCGTACGGTCCGGACAGCCGCTCCTCGTGGACACCGGCATGCCCGTCGACCGGGAGGGCTTCCTGGACTCCCTCTGGAAGCTGATCGACCCGGCCGATCTGCGCTGGGTCGTCGTCACCCACGACGACCGCGACCACACCGGCTCGCTCCGCGCGATCCTCGACGCCGCGCCGCACGCGAAGGTGCTCGCCAATGCGATATCACTGACGCGAATAGCAGAAGAGTTCAGCATTCCGCAGGAACGGGTAGTAACCGCGAACCCGGGAAGTCGTGTGAAAGTCGGCGATCGTGAGCTGAGTTTTCACCGGCCGCCCACCTTCGATTCACCCGGAACGCTCGCCGTATTCGATCACTCTGATGGAACGCTCTACAGCTCCGACAGCTTCGGCACCGTCGTCGAAGAAATTCAGCAGGACTTCACCGACCTTTCCGAGGAGGAATTCTTCCACGGCTTCGAGGTCCTGAACCGTGCCATCGCCCCGTGGACCGCGCTGGTCGACGAGGCGAAGTTCCTGAAGCCCGTGCACGACCTGGCCGCGCTGCGCCCCGCCCGGCTGCTCAGCGCCCACGGACCGACCGTCGAGGAGAGCGCCGTGCCCCGGCTCTTCGACGCGATGGCCCGCATCCCGTCCCTGCCCGCCTGGCTGCCCGGCGCCGACCTCGACCTCGAGGCCGCGCTGGACGCCCACGAGTCCACCGCCGGCTGAGCACCACTCCGCCCGCACCCGAACCGAGGAGAACCATGTCCGATCCGACCACCGCCGATCTGACCCCGCCGCGCGGAGTCGTCACCGTCTTCTCCGACATCTGGTGTTCCTTCGCGCACATCGCCATCCACCGGCTGCACGCCACCCGGGCCCGCCTCGGCCTGGAGGAGCAGGTCTCCTTCGACCTGCGCGCCTTCCCGCTGGAGCTGCTGAACGACGCCCCGAGCCCGCGCCCCGGCACGGACAGCGAGGTCGCCCGGATGGCCAGCCTGGAGCCGGCCGCCGGCTGGCAGCTGTGGCAGGCCAAGGACTGGCTGTACCCCTCGACGACGCTGCCCGCCCTGGAGGCGGTGCTCGCCGCCAAGGAGCAGAGCCTGAACGCCTCGGAGCAGCTCGACCTCGGGCTGCGCCGGGCCTTCTGGGCCGAGTCGCGGTGCATCAGCCACCGCAAGGTGATCCTGGACGTGGCCGCGGAGACGGGCGCCGTCGACGTGGACGCCCTCACCGAGGCGCTGGACGACGGGCGGGCCCGCCGGGCCCTGTCCGATCAGGCCGCGCTCTCCAAGAGCGACCGCGTGAACTGCAGCCCCCACCTGTTCCTGCCCGACGGCTCCGACCACGCCAACCCCGGCATCGACGTGGGCTGGGAGGGCGCGTACGGCATCGGCTGGCCGGTGATCGCCTCCGACGACCCGAAGGTGTACGAGGACATCCTGCTGCGGGCCGCCACGGAATAACCGAATAAGCCGCCACCGGCGGCCGCATAAACGGGAACGACGGACAGGCATTCCTTTTCGAGGAATGCCTGCCCGTCGTTCCTTTTTTCCTTTCGCAGAACATCGCAGTGATTATTAATTGCGTGACCCGGCCGTTATTCGCAAGGCCGCTCGAAGCTCTTACAGTCGTTTACGCCGCCGGAATTCCGGACGAGATTCGTATCGACAGCAGGAGTTCTTCATGTCGTTGACCGACAAGGCAGACGTCAGCACCTTCGTCGACCTCACCCAGCACGAGATCGAGGCGCTGAAGACCCGGTTCAACCTGGCCGACGCCCACACGCACCAGCGTCAGTCCGCCTCGCAGGAGCGGATCGTCTCGCGGCTCCCCGAGCTCTGGCACGAGTCCGAGTCGAAGCAGCAGGCCCACTTCGAGCGCCTGTTCGTCGACGCCTTCTTCCGCCTGCACCAGCAGCCCACCGCCCGGGCGATGGACCGCACCCTCCTTTCGTACTCCGCCAGCGTCTCCACGATGGTCGCCGGCATGTTCCTCAAGCAGCGCGGGATGTCCGTGCAGCTGGTGGAGCCCTGCTTCGACAACCTGGTCGACCTGCTGCGCAACATGCAGGTGCCGCTCGGGCCGGTCGACGAGTCGGTGCTGCACGACAAGGACGCCATCTACGAGCGCCTGGTCGAGGCGGTCCACGCGGACGCGATCTACCTGGTCGACCCGAACAACCCGACCGGGTTCACCCTGCTCGCCGAGAAGCTGGAGGGCTTCCGCGAGGTCGTCCGCTACTGCGTGGACCACGACAAGGTCCTGGTGATGGACTTCTGCTTCGCCTCCTTCGCGCTGTGCGACGAGGGCGTCGGCCGCGTCGACATCTACAAGCTCCTGGAGGAGTCCGGCGTCACCTACATGGTCATGGAGGACACCGGCAAGACCTGGCCGATCCAGGACGCCAAGTGCGCCATGATCACCGCCAGCCGGGACATCCAGGAGGAGGTCTACAACCTCCACACCAGCGTCCTGCTGAACGTCTCGCCGTTCGTCCTCAACATGGTCACGCAGTACATCGAGGACTCCATCGAGGACGGCTTCGCCTCCGTGCGCGACATCATCAAGACCAACGGCGAGGCCGCCCGCGCCGCCCTCGACGGCACCATCCTGGAGTTCCAGGAGCCGGTCGTCGGCACCAGCGTCGCCTGGTTCCGGATCAAGCCGGAGCACCTGACCGCCACCCAGCTCCAGGCCGTCCTCTTCGACGAGGAGGTGTACGTCCTGCCGGGCACCTTCTTCTACTGGAACGCCAAGGAGAAGGGCGAGCGCTTCGTCCGCCTGGCCCTGGCCCGCGAGCCCGAGGTGTTCGCCGGCGCGATGGAGCGGATGCGGAAGGTGCTCGAGCGCTATGCGGCCTGACGCCCCCGACGCGACTGACCACGCCCCCACGGTGTTCATCGACGCCACGCTCTTCATGGGCATGCACAGCACCGACGACGCCGTCCGGACCGGCGCGAAGGCCTTCTTCGCCGGCCGGCTGGCCGCCGGGGACGCCGGCCGGGTCTTCATGAACTGGGAGCAGGTCGGCCGCTGCGACGACCTCGTGTGGGGTTACGAGCGGAAGATCCAGGACGAGTACTACCCGTTCATGGACGTGCTCCACACCGACCTGGCCATCGACCGCGTCCCGTACGACGAGGACGACCTGCGGCGGGCCTTCACCACCCCCGCGCTCGAAGGCCTGCCCACGCACGAACGCCTGCTGCTCGCCCAGGTCATCGGCCGGGGCGGGGAGCTGCACACCGCGAGCCCCCGGCTGCTCCGGACCACCGGCCTGCCCGTCGTGCCGGTCGGCGCCGCGGCGGAGCCGTCGTTCCCCGCGTACCTGGAGGACCTCTACCGGCGCTCGCTGGTACTGACGGTCGACTCCGCCACCCTCTGAAGACCTTTTCCGAAGGGCACCCCACCTCATGCCTGACACCTACTCCGGGACGGTCGTCCCCCTGATCACGCCCCTCGACGAGCACGGCACCGTCGACGAGCAGAGCGTCGTCCGGCTCCTGGACCACATCCGCGCCGAGGTCACGGGCCTCATGCCGGCCCTGACCTCCGGCGAGGGCTGGAAGCTCGACGCCCGGCAGTGGCAGGACGTCGTCACGTACACGGTCAAGCACGCCGCCGGCCTCCCCGTGCTCGCCGGCATCCAGCTCCCGGACACCGCCTCGGTGATCGACCGGGCCCGCACGGCCGCCGAGATCGGCGCCGACGCCGTCGTCGTCACCACGCCGTTCGGCGCGGACGTGACGCAGGACCAGATCGTCGAGCACTACCGGGCGATCCGCGCGGCCCTCGACATACCGATCTTCCTCTACAACGAGGAGGCGCTGTCGGGCAATCGCATCGAGTTCGAGACCCTGATCCGGATCTGCCAGGAGATCCCCGGGATCGTCGGCATCAAGGAGTCGAGCGGCGACGCCGCCTTCACCCGCAGGATGGCCGAGGCCGGCACCGGCATCCCGGTCTTCGAGGGCTGGGAGAACCTCCTCGTCGACGCCCGCGGCATCCAGGGCTTCATCGGCCCGCTGGCCAACCTGGAGCCGGCCCTGTGCAACGCGATGCTGGTCGACCCGACCCCGGACCGCCAGGCCGAGATCAACACGGTCTGCGAGAAGTACGGCGTCTTCAAGGACGACTGGTACCGCTGGGTCAAGAAGGAGCTGCACACCCGCGGTGTGATCAGCTCCCCCACCACGCACGAGGAGGCGAAGGCGGCATGAGCACCACCCCCGCCTCGCCCGTCCCGGTGACCGCGCGCTCCTTCGCGACCCCGCCCGCGACGGCCCACCGCGAACTCCACTCCCTCTACCGGCGGGTGCCCAACCTCGGCGACTACGGCTCGATGGCGTCGATCGAGGAGCGCTGGATCCTGCCGAAGGCGCGGGCCTACGAGGACTCCGCCCCCGCGTTCGGCTCGGCCGGCGAACTGCTCCAGGCGCTCAAGGAGTTCCTCGCCGAGGAGGAGGCCGCGCTCCCGGAGAGCGCGACCTTCCTCGCCGAGCACGCGACGCTCGACCAGTTCAAGGTGATCGTGCGGCAGTTCGCGCTCGACGGGCTCACCGAGTCCGAGTCGCTGCTGCCGGTCGTCCCCCGGCTGCCGTACCGCTCGGCGATGGCGGTCTTCCGGGTCCTCATCGACGAACTCGGGTGCGGCAACGAGGAGAAGGCGCACTCCCAGCTCTACCGGGACCTGCTCACCGAGTTCGGCATGAGCCTGGAGCTCGACGACTACGTCGACGAGACCACGCCGGAGTGCTACGCGTACGTCAACATGTTCCACTGGCTGGCGAGCCGCGCGTCGTCCCCGCAGTACTTCCTGGGGGCGTACGCCTACTTCGAGACCAGCGTCCTGTACGCCTTCCAGAGCTTCGCCCGGGCTGCGCGGCGCCTCGGAATCGTCCACGACGCCTACTACACCGAGCACCTGTACATCGACTCGTACCACTCCAACCACATGCGTACGGCGATCCGCGCGCTCGACGAGCCGGATCTCGCGAAGATCTGGGCGGGCGTGCGCCTGGCCTCCGACATCGTCGGCGAGGCCCAGGAAGCGGCGATCGCGCTGGCGCGGGAGACCGTCGCATGACGGCCGTGCCCGCCGGGCGGCGGGGCTCCGGCGAGCCCGTCGTCCGTCAGGTGACCGAGGACCTGGTCCTGGTCGAGGTCGGCGGCCGCAAGGTCCTCGCGGCCGCCGTATGCCCCCACCGCGGGGGCCGGCTCAAGTACGGCAGGGTCGACGGGGACAGGCTGCGGATCACCTGCCCCCTGCACCACACGACCTTCGACCTGACCAGCGGAGAGCGCACCTCGGGGGCGGCCTGCGCCGCCCTCCGGGTGGTCGACGTGCTGCACGGCCAGGACCGTCCCGAGGAGCTCGCCGGGGGCGCCTCATGACCACCACACCGACCGGGGCGGCGTCCAGCGTGACGCCGCCCCGTGCGGCGGTCGACCACGACGGCATCGCGCCGGTGCCCGAGGAGGAACGCACCTCGACACCGGGCGACTTCGGCTGGATCTGGCCCTCCGCGCAGTTCTCCTTCGGCACGGTGGTGCTCGGCGCGCTGCCCGTCGTCTTCGGTCTCGGCTGGTGGACGTCGGCGAGCGCGATCGCCGCGGGCGTCGCCGTCGGGACGGCGCTGCTCGCGCCGCTCGCCCGGTTCGGCGTCCGCACCGGCACCAACGATCCGGTGTCCAGCGGGGCGCACTTCGGGGTGCGGGGCAGGGTCGTCGGCAACGTCATCACGGTGGTGACGGCGCTCGGCTTCTTCGCCATCGCGGTGTGGACGGGCGGCACGGCCGTCATGGTCGCCGGGCACCGGCTGTTCTCCACCCCGACGGGGCCGGGCGCGCTGACCGTCGCGATGTTCGTGACGGCGGCGGCGGTCGCCCTCGTCGCCGTGCGCGGCCACGAGACCCTGGTCCGCACGTACCGGATCACGGCGGTCACCGGCGGGGCGGTCCTGCTCGGTACGGCCCTCGTGCTCGCGCCGAAGTTCGACGCGGGGTACGCCGGCGGGCCCCTGGCGCTCGACAGCACCCTGCACACCTGGCTGCTCGCGGCGACCGCGTCCGCGACCGTGCCCCTGTCGTACGCCACCTTCCAGGGCGACTACACCCGCTACATGCCGGCCGCCACCCCCACCGGCCGGGTGGTGCGGGCGAGCGGGATCTCGATGTTCCTCAGCAGTCTCGCGGCGCTGCTCACCGGCGCGTACGTGACGACCCTCTTCCCCGTGCCCGACGAACCGTGGCTGCAGGGCCTCACGGACGCGGTGCCGGGCTGGTTCGCGGTGGCCGTGGTGCTCTTCGGCTTCGCGGGCACCCTGCCGCAGGCCGGCCTGTGCCTGTACGCGGCCGGCCTCTCCGCGAACTCGGTGTTCTGGCGCTCCTCGCGGGCCGCCGTGACCACGGTGGTCGCGCTGCTCGCGGCGGCCGTCCTCTATCTCGGGGCGGTGGTGTACGACGCCATGGACGCCATGTCGGCGTTCGTGACGCTGCTCCTCACCGTCGTGGCCCCCTGGGCGGCCGTGCTCTCCGTCGGGTACGTGCTCCACCGGGGCCGGTACGACGCGGAGGCGCTGCGGGCGTTCACCACGGGCGGCGGCGGACGGTACTGGTACACGGGCGGGGTCAATCCGAGAGCCGCCACGGCCTTCGCCGTCGGCGCCTTCGTGGGCGTCCTCTGGGTCAACAACCCGCTGTACACCGGGCCGTTGACCGGCCTCACGGGCGGGGTCGACCTGAGCCTGCCCGCCTCCTTCCTGGTCGCCGCCGTGCTGTACGGGGCGCTGTGCCGCGTGTGGCCGGAGCCGCTGCTCCCGCCGTCACGAGCTTCGAGGTGATGCGATGTCCGATGCCATGTCCGATGCCATGTCCGATGCCATGCCGACAGTCCGGCTGACGGTCCGCTCGGTCACCGAGGAGGCGGACGGCGTACGGGGCCTGCTCCTGGCGGATCCCACGGGCGCCGATCTCGCGCCCTGGGAGCCCGGCGCGCACCTGGAGGTGACGCTGCCGTCCGGGGCGGTCCGGCACTACTCGCTCTGCGGCGATCCTGCCGACCGGAGCGTCTACCGGCTCGGCGTGCTGCGGGAGCCGGCCGGCCGGGGCGGCTCCGAGGAGATCCACACCTCGGTCGGGGAGGGCACGGTCCTCACCGTCCGGGGCCCGGTCAACCGCTTCCCGCTGGTGCCCGCCGAGCGGTACCTGTTCGTCGCGGGCGGCATCGGCATCACCCCGCTGCTCCCGATGATCCGTTCCCTGCCACCGGGCTCGTGGTCCCTGCTGTACGGCGGGCGCAGCCTCGCCTCCATGGCGTACCGCGCGGAACTCTCCGGACTCCCCGGGGTCACGCTGGTCCCGCAGGACACGGCGGGGCTGCCCGATCTGGACGCCGTCCTGGCCGGGCAGCCCGCCGGAACGGCCGTGTACTGCTGCGGTCCCGAGGGGCTGCTGCGGGCCGTCGAGGACCGCTGGGAGGGACCGCTGCACGTGGAGCGGTTCGGTGCGGCTCCGGTGGAACGGGCCTCCGGCGAGGGCGGGTTCGAGGTCGAGCTGCGGAGGACCGGGCGGACGCTGCGCGTGGAGCCCGGACGGACCCTTCTCGACACCGTGCGTGAGGTGGTGCCGGGTGTGGCGTACTCCTGTGAGGAGGGCTGGTGCGGCACCTGCGAGACGAAGGTGCTCGCCGGGACGCCCGAGCACCACGACTCCGTCCTCGGCGAGGACGAGAAGGCCTCGGGGACGACGATGATGATCTGCGTGGGGCGCTCGCGGGGCGACCGGCTCGTGCTCGATCTGTGACGGGCGGAACCGGGGGGGGGGGGGGGGGGGGGGGGGGGTGTCGGAGTGGGCGGAGAAAAAGGGCGGGGGGGCAGGGTTCGCGTGGAGTGTTTTTTTCGGGTGCGTGGGGTGTGTTCCTGGG
>NZ_JBVJWR010000015.1:103035-171264 GCF_055602235.1 Streptomyces sp. NPDC037410
TCCTCTTTTATCCCCCCCCCCCCCTTCCTCCCCCCCCCCCCCCCCCCCCCCCCCCCCCCCCCCCCCCCCCTCCCCCCCCCCCCCCCCCCGCCACCGTCAGAAGACGACGAGGGCGCGGCCGCCCTTGCCCGCGAGCATGTTCTCGAAGGCGCCGGGGATGCCGTCCAGGGTGATCCGCTCGGTGACGAGGGCGCCGAGGTCGAGGCGGCCGGCCCGGATGTGCTCGGCGAGCACCGGCAGGTCCTCGGCCGGGTTCGAGTTGCCGTAGACGCAGCCGGCCAGGGTGCGGCCCCAGTGGAAGATCTCCAGGGCGTTGAAGGTGACCTGCTGGTCCTTGCCGCCGATGCCGACGACCGTGGTGCGGCCGCCGCGCCGGGTGGAGTCCCAGGCGGTGCGGATGGTGACGGCGCGGCCGACGCACTCGACGGCGACGTCGACGCCCTGCCCGCCGGTCAGCTTCCGGATCTCCTTGGCGGTGGTCTCGGACGCGACGACGTACTCGGTGGCCCCGGCGGCCCGTGCCAGGGCCTCCTTCTCCGGCGAGACGTCGACGGCGACGATCGTCGACGCGCCGGCGATCCGGGCGGCCTGGAGCGTCGCCAGGCCGACGCCTCCGACGCCGAAGACGGCGACGGTCTCGCCTTCCCGGACTCGGGCCGAGTGGTGGACCGCGCCCCAGCCGGTGAGGACGGCGCAGCCGAGGAGGGCGGCGTCGGTGAGCGGGACGCCGTCGGGGACGGGCAGGACGCAGTTCGCGGCGACGACCGTCTCCTCCGCGAAGGCGGCGACGTTGAGGCCGGGGTGGACGTCCCTGCCGTCCTGGGTGCGGGCGTGGATGTTCGCGGCGCCGGTCAGGGCGTTCGCGCAGAGCCAGACCTCGCCGAGCGAGCAGGGGTGGCAGCTGCCGCAGGACGGCGCCCAGTTGAGCACGACGCCGTCGCCGGGGGCGACGTGGGTGACGCCCTCGCCGACGGAGACGACGGTGCCCGCGCCCTCGTGGCCGAGGACGGCCGGGACGGGCACGCGCATCGTCCCGTCGGACAGGGACAGGTCGGAGTGGCAGACCCCGGCGGCGGCGAGCCGGACCCGGACCTGACCGGGTCCGGGCTCGGGGAGTTCGATGCCGGTGATCTCCAGCGGAGACCCGATGGCGGGCAGGACGGCGGCGCGTATCACGCTGTTCGCTCCTTCTGCGCTCAGAACTGCAGGGACTTGGTCTGGAGGTATTCGGCGAGGCCGTGCGCGCCGAGCTCCCGGCCGACCCCGGACTGCTTGTACCCGCCGAAGGGGGCCCGCGGGTTGAAGCGGCCGCCGTTGATGTCGACCTGGCCGGTGTCCATGCGGCGGGCGAAGGCGACGGCCGCCTCGGGCTCGCCCCAGACGGCGCCGGCGAGGCCGTAGACGGTGCCGTTGGCGATCGCGAGGGCCTCCTCCTCGTCCTCGTACCGCAGGAGCGAGACCACCGGGCCGAAGATCTCCTCCTGCGCGATGGTCATGTCGGGGGTGACGTCGGCGAAGACGGTCGGGGAGACGTAGTAGCCGGTCTCGTGCGGGGCCCCGGGGCCGCCGGCGACGAGCCGGGCGCCCTCCTCGATCCCCTTCTCGATGTAGCCGCGGACGCGCTGCCGCTGCTTGGCGTTGACGAGGGGGCCGACGCGCTCGCCGGGCACGTACTTGGCGACGGCCTCGGCGGCGAGCGCCACCGCCTCCTCGTACCGGTCGGCCGGGATCAGCATCCGGGTCCAGGCGCTGCACGTCTGGCCGGAGTTGGACATGACGTTGGCGATGCCGACGGCGACGGCCTTGGGGAGGTCCGCGCTCGGCAGGATCACGTTGGCGGACTTGCCTCCGAGTTCGAGCGCGACCCGCTTGACGGCGCCGCCGGCGAGGGCGCCGATCCTCTTGCCTACGGCGGTGGAGCCGGTGAAGGAGACGAGGTCCACGTCCGGGTGCTCGGCGAGCGCCTGCCCGGCGACCGGGCCGAGGCCGGTGACCAGGTTGAAGACGCCGGCCGGCAGGCCCGCCTCGTGGACGGCCTCGGCGAAGAGCTGGGCGGTGAGCGGGGTGTCCTCGGCGGGCTTGAGGACCGTGGTGCAGCCGGCGGCGAGGGCCGGGGCGACCTTGGCGACGATCTGGTGGAGCGGGTAGTTCCAGGGGGTGATCGCGGCGACGACGCCGACCGGCTCGGCGTAGACGGTGGAGTTGCCGACCTTCTCCTCGAAGGGGTGGGTGGCGGCGAGTTCGGCGTAGCTGCCGGCGACGGCGATCGGCAGTCCGGCGTGCACGGCGGCGGCGAGCTGCGGCGGGGCGCCGAGCTCGGCGGTGACGGTGGCGGCGATCTCCTCCGCGCGGGCGGCGAGCGCGTCGCGGAGGGCGGCGATACGGGCTCCGCGCTCGGCGGGCGGGGTGGCCGCCCAGCCGGGGAGCGCGGCGCGGGCGGCGCGTACGGCGGCGTCGACGTCCTCGGCGGTGCCCGCGGGGACGTGGGCGATGACCTGCTCGTCGGCGGGGTTGACGACCGGGATGGTGTCCGTGGAGGAGGCGGGGCGCCACTCCCCGCCGATGTACATCGCGTCGTGGGCCTTCATCCGCTGTCTCCTCCGCTTGCCGGGTGCGTCGTCCGAGTGGGCGGAACCCAAACTAGCGATGTTAATTTTCCGGCGCCAGGGCCTGCCGGAGTGCCCCGGGTCTCACCGGGGCGGCACGCGCCGCACGCCCCGTTCGGCGGAGCGGCTGGGTCCGTCGGGCGGGGCGCGGGTTCGGGTGCGGGTTGGGGGGCGGGTGCGCGTGCGGGTTGGGCAGGCCGGGCTGCGGGTCCGTTGGCGGGTTCGGGTTCGGCAGGCCGGGCTGCGGGGCCGTTGGCGGGTTCGGGTTCGGGTTCGGCAGGCCGGGCTGCGGGGCCCGGGAGCCGGTGGTCAGATCTTCTGGGCGATCTCGGTGAGGTGGGCGAAGACCACGATGTTCGCCTCGTAGCCCTTGCCCCGGTCGAAGGCTCCGCCACAGGTGAGCAGCCGCAGTTCGGGCCGCCCGGTGTCTCCGTACACCTCCTTGTCGGGGAAGTCGTTCTTGGCGTACGTCTCGACGCGGTCGACCGTGAAGACGGCGACCTTGCCGTCGGCGCGGGCGACCCGGACGGTGTTGCCCTGGCTGAGCGAGTTGAGGTTGAGGAAGACGGCGGGCCCGGTGCGGGTGTCGCGGTGGCCGACGACGACGGCGGTGCCGCGTTCGCCGGGGGCGGGCCCCTTGGCGTACCAGCCGACGACGCGGGGGTCGTCGACGGGCGGTGTGCCGAGCCGTCCGGTGGCGTCGAGGCCGAGCTCGACCACGGGGGCCTCGATGGTGATGGCCGGGACGGCGACGGTGACGGGACGCGACCGGGCCATCGGGGCCGGCGGGGGCGCGGGCCGCGGCGCGGGCGCGGCCTTGGGCACGGCCCGCGGCTTCGCCCGGTGGGCCAGCGCGGCGGGCGCTCCGGCCGCCGGGCCGACCCGGCCGTGGGCGGCCGGGGCGGCGGCGAGCGGCGGGTCGGCCGGTTCCCCGTCACCGACCCACCAGACGCCTCCGGTCACCAGGACCGTGGTCACCGCCACGGTCCTGGCGAGCCGGAGCAGGCGCCGCTGCCTGCGCGTGAAGCGGGACCTACGCGGCGCCATTGTCGCGGCGGCGCGAGCGGCGGATCAGGACGAGTCCGGCCGTGCCGGCGAGGCCGGCGGCGACGGCCGCCCCGACGCCGAAGGCGGAGGAGTCCTCGGCGGCGATCTGCGCGCTGCCGCCGCCGCCCGCGCCGACCGGGCCGTGGGGCTTGTGGCCGTGGCCGCCGCCGTTGCCGCCGTTGCCGTTGCCCCCGTTCCCGTTGCCTCCGTTCCCGTTGCCTCCGTTCCCGTTGCCTCCGTTCCCGTTGCCTCCGTTCCCGTTCCCGCCGTTGCCGCCGTTGTCGCAAGCGGTGAGGACGTTGAAGACCTTCGACTTCGGGGCGCCGTTCTTGCCCTCCCACGTCCACTCGACCTTGTACATGCCGATCGGCAGGCGGAGCAGCCCGGTGGCCCCGTCACCGGTGACGGGGTCGATGGAGACGGCTGCGGGCCCGAGCACCGGCTGGTCCCCGTTGCCCGGCTGACCCGGCTGCGGGAAGACCGAGTAGGTGATGCTCGACAGACCGTCGAAGTTGAGGGCGGCGAACTTGAAGGGGCAATTGACACGGGGTTCGTTGACGGGGTCGGTGTCGCCCGTGGCCGCCTGGTGAACCTTGACGTCACCGTCGTCGCCGGGCGCGGCGAAGGCCGCCTGTGCACCCCCGAGGGTGACGGCGCTGAGCGCCATGGTGGCGAGCGCCGCGCGGAGCAGGGCGCGGGTGGGGGGTGTCGTCATGGTGGAGGTCCTCCAGTCGTGAGCTCATCGGACGCTTACTGCGATAATCCGACTATCTGTCACAACAAGGACACGGAGGGTGGCGACCCGGCGCACCACCCTCCGACTTCCACTCGTCCGGCTCACTCCCCCGCACCACGGGTGACGGGGGCTCGGGCCGGCCGGGTCAGATGATCCCGAAGAGGATCCCCGCCGCGAGCACGACCAGCGAGGTCAGGGCGGCCCACTTCACCGTGAACCTGGTGTGGTCGCCGAACTCCACCTTCGCCATGCCGACGAGGACGTACACGGCGGGCACCAGCGGGCTCGACATGTGCAGGGCCTGGCCGACCAGCGAGGCGCGGGCGATCTCCAGGGACGACACACCGTGCGCGGCACCCGCCTCCGCGAGGACCGGCAGCACGCCGAAGTAGAAGCCGTCGTTCGACATGAAGTACGTGAGCGGGAGGCTCAGCACGCCGGTGACCAGGGCCATGTGCGGGCCCATGCCCGCGGGGATGGCGCCGACGAGCCAGTCGGCCATGTGCTTGACCATGCCCGTGCCGGTGAGGACACCGGTGAAGACGGCGGCGGCGAAGACCATGCCGGCGACGTTGAGGACGTTGTCCGCGTGGGCGGCGAGGCGCGCCTTCTGCTGGTCCATCTTCGGGTAGTTGACGGTGAGCGCGAGGGCGGCACCGAGGAGGAACAGCACCGGGATCGGCAGCAGTTCGAGGATCATCGCGGCCAGCAGCGCGACCGTGAGGCCTGCGTTGAACCAGTACAGCCTGGGACGGAGCGTCGCCCGCTGCGGGTCGAGCCCCTGGAACCCGTCGCCCTCACCGGCGCCCGTACCGGCCTGCGCGTCGCCGGCGTCGCCACCGGCCCCGGCTGCCTGCTTACCCTCGCCCTTGCCCTCGCCCTTGCCGCCCGCCGTGACCAGGACGGCGTCGGTCTCCGGGACGAGCACCTCGTCGAGGGTCAGGTAGCCGATGCGCTTGCGCTCACGGCGCCCGAGCACGTACGCCAGGACGAAGACGAAGAGCAGGCCCACGCCGAGCGCGGGGATCATCGGCACGAAGATGTCGGCGGCGTCGAGCTTGAGCGCGGTCGCGGCGCGGGCGGTCGGACCGCCCCACGGCAGGGTGTTCATGACGCCGTTGGCCGTGGCGGCGACACCCGTCATGACCACCAGGCTCATCTTGAGCCGCTTGTACAGCGGATACATCGCCGAGACGGTGATCATGAAGGTGGTGGAGCCGTCGCCGTCCAGGGAGACGATCGCGGCGAGCACCGCCGTACCCACGACCACCCGCACGGGGTCGGCCTTGCAGAAGCGCAGGATGCCCCGGACGATCGGGTCGAAGAGGCCGACGTCGATCATGACACCGAAGTAGACGATCGCGAACATCAGCATCGCGGCCGTCGGCGCCAGCTTGCCGACGCCTTCGATGACGTAGTCGCCGAGCTGGGCCCCCTGCCCGACCGCGACGCAGAACAGCGCGGGAATCAGTACGAGCGCCGCGATCGGCGACATCTTTTTCAGCATGATCAGAACCAGGAAGGTCGCGATCATGGCGAAGCCGAGGACGGTCAGCATGGAGGACACCTCACGTTCACCCTTGAACCCCGCCGAGCGGCGGTCCGGATGACGGTAGGTGCCCCCTTCTGCCGTTAACAAGATGTTGACGCGTGAGCAATACGAGCAAAACCCCAGGTCAGAGAAGTGAGGCTAGGGCAGGGGTGACACCTCCACGGGGAAGCCGTTCAGGACGGCCGTCCCGGAGAGGGGGTCGATCCTGGAGCCGTCGAGCAGCTGGTTGACGTTGACGCCGGGGCGCGTGGACGCCACGGCGAGCCGGGTGCCCGGCCGGTCGTGACCCCAGCCGTGCGGGAGGCTGACGACGCCCGGCCGCACGCCGTCGGTGACCTCCACCGGCACCTCCAGCTCGCCGCCCTCCCCCTTCACCCTGGCCGTGCCGCCGTCGGTCAGCCGGAGCCGCTCGGCGTCCCGGGGGTGCACCTGGAGGGTGCAGCGGTTCGAACCTCCGCCCAGGGTGGGCGTGTTGTGCAGCCAGCTGTTGTTCGAGCGCAGGTGCCTGCGTCCGACGAGCTGGAGGGTCCCCGGCTCCGGTACGGCGTCGAGCGCGGCCCGCAGCCGGGGCAGGTCGGCGGCGAGGGGCTCCGGGAACAGCTCGATCCGCCCGCTGCGGGTCTTGAGCAGCGCGGGCAGGCGCGGCTTCAGGGGCCCGAGGTCGATGCCGTGCGGGTGCGCCTTCAGCTCGTCGAGGGTGAGGCCGTACGGGCCGAGCCGCAGCATCAGGTCGAGTCGCCGCTCGGCTCCGCTGGTCCCGGAGAGCCGGGTGGCGAACTCCTTGGGGTCCGCTCCGTACGCGGGCGAGTGCTCTTGCGTCACGGCCTTGGCGAGGGTGGTGTCGATGGCGAGGTCGTCGACGGCGGACGGCGGAGCACCGTGCATCCCCGTCACGGCGAGGATCAGCCGGGCGTGGATCTCGCACTCGTCCATGCGGTCCGCTTCGAGGGGGACGGCCGCCGGCGTGTAGCGGGCCTGGTCGCGGACGGCGAAGGAGTTGAAGGCGAAGTCGAAGTGGGCGCTCCGGGAGGGCGGCGGCGGGGGCAGCAGGACGTCGGCGTGGCGGGTGGTCTCGTTGAGGTACGGGTCGACGGCGACCATCAGGTCGAGGGAGCCGAGGGCCGCGTCGAGGCGGTCCCCGTCGGGTGCGGAGAGGACCGGGTTCGCGGCGACGGTGATCACCGCGCGGATGCGCCCCTCCCCCGGCGTCTCGATCTCCTCGGCGAGGGCGACGAGCGGCAACTCGCCCTTGACCTCGGGGTGGTGCGAGACCCTGCTGTGCCGGCGGCCGAGGGCGAAGCCCCTGCCCGGTCCGGCGGGCCGCGGGGCGGGCGCGGTGGCGGAGAGCGGGAAGAGCGCGCCGCCGGGCCGGTCGAGGTTGCCGGTGAGGACGTTGAGGACGTCGACGAGCCAGTTGGCGAGGCTGCCGTACGCCACGGTGGAGCTGCCCATCCGCCCGTAGACGGCGGCGGTGGGCGCGGCGGCGAGCTCCCGGGCGAGGGCGCGGATGGTGTCCGCGTCCACGTCGCAGGCGGGGGCGACCGCCTCGGGGCTGAACTCCCGTACCGCGGCCCGTACCTCCTCGACGCCCTCCACCTGGGCGGCGAGCGGGCCGAGGTCGGTGAGCTCCTCGTCGAAGAGGGTGTGGACGAGGGCGGCGAGGAGCAGCGCGTCGGCGCCGGGGCGGATCGCGACGTGCCGGTCGGCGAGGCGGGCGGTGCGGGTGCGCCGGGGGTCGACGACGGTGAGGGTGCCGCCGCGCCGGCGCAGCGCCTTCAGCCTGCCGGGGAAGTCGGGGGCGGTGCACAGGCTGCCGTTGGAGTCCAGGGGGTTGGCTCCGAGGATCAGCAGGTGGTCGGTGCGGTCCAGGTCCGGCACGGGGACGGCGAAGGGGTCCCCGAAGAGCAGGCCGCTGGAGACGTGCTTGGGCATCTGGTCGAGCGTGGAGGCCGTGAACAGGTTCCGGGTGCGCAACGCGGCGATCAGCAGGGGCGGGTAGAGGGCGCCGGCGACCGTGTGCGCATTGGGGTTGCCCAGGACGATACCCACGGAGTCCGGCCCGTACTCCTCGATGAGCGGACGGATTCGGGCGGCGATCGTGTCGAACGCCTCGGCCCAGGTGGCCTCCTGGAGCCTGCCGTCCTTGCGGACCAGCGGGGCGCGGAGCCGGTCGGGGTCGGCGTCGATGGCGGGGAAGGAGGCCCCTTTGGGGCAGATGAACCCCTTGCTGAAGACGTCGTCGCGGTCGCCGCGCGCCCCGGTGACGCGGCTCCCGTCGAGCGTCAGGGCGAGTCCGCAGGTCGCTTCGCAGAGGGGGCAGATGCGCAGGGCGGTGGACATGGCGTCTCCCTGGGTGCGTCGGGTGACGCCGAGCCTACCGACCGGTAGGCACGGGCGGGAGGGGTTGCGCGAGCTTACGAGAGCGAGGGCGCCAGGTACGCGTGGAGCAGGCACCGGGTCTCGGCGACGAGCGCCGGGTCCCCGGCGGGGTCCGCGCGGAAGGCCAGCCGGACCAGGGCGTCGGCGGTCTCGACGCCGACGAGCACCTTCCGGTGCAGCTCCTCGTCCGCGGCGCGGCCCAGGTGGGCGGCGAGGAGCGCGCAGATCCGTTCCGCGACGAGCCGGTTGGGGTCCTCGGCGGCGGCTTCGGCCGCGCCGTCCGCCGCGGCCTCTCCGGGCGCGGCGGCGGGCAGCCCGAAGTCGACGAGCGCGAACCCGGGGACGGTCCGCTTCATCTCGATGAACTCGTCGAGGACGCCGTCGATGGCGCCGTGCGCGTCGAGGATCGGCGCCCCGGCGAGCCGCTCCGAGACCCGCTCGGCGTACCGGTCGAGGTTCCGGTGGGCGAGGGCGGCGACCATCGCCCGCTTGTTGCCGAAGAAGCGGTAGACGGAGCCGATGGGGACGCCGGCACGGGCGGCGACGGCGCGGGTGCTCAGCTGCTCGTACCCGGTCTCGTCGAGGAGTACGGCGCAGGCGTCGAGGATCCGGGCCAGCCGCTCGGCGCTGCGCTGCTGCACGGGGGCGCGGCGGAGCGCCGGCTGGGTTCGGAGGCGGGTCTGGGGCACGGGGTCCATGATGCCGCTCCGGTCGGGATGAGGCGATCGGTCGGTGGGGCGTGGGGGCAGTCGGTGGGGCGTGTGGGCTTTTGGGCGATCACCGGGTCGGGTGGCCCGGTCGGCGGGGCGATCGGCGGGGCGCGCGCTCAGGCGATCAGCAGGCCGATGCCGCCGAGGGTGTACGCGATCATCAGCACGAACAGCGGGAGTTGGCCGGCGACGGCCCGGGCGGGCGGGAAGAGGCGCACGGACCGGTCGTGCGCGGCGACGACACCGAGGACGTGACCGGTGACGATCGCGGCGACCTGGAGGGTGGCGAGGCCCCCGGGACCCAGTGGTGGAGCGGGCGAGGGGGCGTTGTCAGTGCCCCCTGCCAAGATGACGGTACGTGGTCCTTCCGTCACGAGAAGTGAGAAGTAGTGGGCCACGAGATAGCCGAGGGCGATGGGCAGGAGCGAGTGGGCGAAGGAGGTGAGCGGAGTGGTGAGTTCGGGATTCATCAGGCGCAGGGCGCCGGCGCAGAGGCCGTAGCAGGCGGCGGCGAGGGAGACGGCGGCGAGCAGGCCGAGCGTGGCGGTGGGGACGGGGCCGAGGGAGGAGGTCTGGAGGGTGGTGATCCAGCGGGGGTTGCCGGAGAGGCCGTCGTAGGCGGTGGAGCCGAGGAGGACGCAGACGGTGGCGACGAGTCCGGGGGTGTGCGGGGTGGAGTCGAGGCCGTGGAAGGGGGAGCGCAGGACCAGTCGGCCGTCGGCGCGGCGGCCGAGGGGGGAGAGCCGGGCGAGAAGGGAGGAGTACACCTCGAAGGGGTCGGCGTGGGCGAACCACCGGTCGCCGTACCGGGCGGCGCCCAGGAGTTGGACGGCGGTGTGGACGGCGAGGGCGGTCAGGAGGGTGGTGGTGGAGGTGTTGTCGGGGGCGACGAGCTCCAGCCAGGTGAAGAGGAGGAGTCCGGCGGCGGCGGGCCGGATGCCGAGCGCGGCGGGCAGGGGGCGCGGGTTCCGCGGCGGGCGGAAGGCCTGGACGGCGTGCAGGGGGTTGAGGAGGCGCCAGACGGGGCCGAGGAGGAGGGAGGCGGGGACGAGTCCGACCCAGAGGAGGACGTAGAGGGCGCCGGGCGCGGGATTGCGGTCCGGGTCGTCGGGGCCGAGGAGGAGGTGGACCAGGAAGAGGACGGCGGCGGCGACGCCGAGGAGCCGGAGGGCGGTACGGGTGGCGGGGGCGTCGGCGATCCGCTGGAGGGCGAAGGGAAGCGGGCGGCCGGAGAGGTCGCCACGGAAGCGGGAGGAGGACCAGAGCAGGCCGAGGGCGAGGAAGGAGACGAGGAGGGCGGTGAAGGCGCCGGCGTACGCGTAGAAGGGAGAGAGGGGAAGGTCGTGCTGGGAGCCCACGCCGTGGGCGAGCGGGAGCCGGCGGGGTTCGGCGTGGGCGGGGACCGCGACGTGGGCGGCGGCCGCCACGTGGGCGGCGGCGACGGCCGTCATCGGACGACGAGTTGGGTCAGCACGAGTCCGGACTCGTGCGCCTCGACCTCGAAGAGGCCGGTGCGGTCGACGGTGAGGGTGAGCGTCGCGGGGGCGCCGGGAGAGAGGGGCAGTTCGCGGTCGTAGCCGTGCACATGGACGGTGTCGGCGCGGTCGCCGGTGATACGGAGGGTGAGGCGCTCGCCCTTCTTCAACTCGATGCGGGAGGGAGGTGGTTGGACGGCCGTTCCGATGATGGTGAGGGTGACGGTGCGGCCGGGGTCGGCGGGCGTGGGGCTCGACGGGGCGGACGCGGCCGGGGCGGAGGCGGACGCGGCCGGGGCGGAGGAGGGGGCCGAGGTGGTGGGGGTGGCGCCGAGGCGGACGGTGGCCTGGACGGGGGCGCCGGCGACGGCCCAGACGGTGTGGTCGTCCGCGTGGAGCCGGACGGTCAGGGTGTGGGCGCCCGGGGGCACGTAGCCCCAGGGGCCGTACAGGCGGGCGGTCTCCCGGCCGTCGACGAGGAGGCGGGCGTGGCCCCGGCCCGGGATGGCCGCGCCGCCGGTGCTCTCCGGGGTGAAACGGAACCTCTCCACCGTGAGGTGGACGTTCCAGCCGCCCTCGGAGTCGGGGCGGGCCTCGACCCCGACGGTGGGCGCGTCCGCCGTGGGGAGCTCGCGGAGCCGGTGTCCGCCCTCGTCGCGGGCCGTGAGCAGGGTGCCGCTGCTGCCGGTGGCCTCCTGGTGGCTGGTGCCGGGCTTGTGATGGGTGGTGGCCCGGCCGCCGCAGCCCACGAGGAGCAGGGCGGCGACGACCAGGACGACGACCGGACGCACGGCTCCGACCAGGCGGACGACTCCGAGGGGGCGTACGGCGGCGCGTCCGGCCGTCACGCCGTCACCCCTTCCGGGTGGTCGGCCGGGGGGTCGGCCGGGGGCTCGGCAGGGAGTTCGGCAGGGAGTTCGGCCGGGCGCGTGGTGCGCGCGCCCGCGGCGATCACTGCCCACAGGACCCAGACGATGCCGAGCAGGAGGCGGAGCCAGGCGGGGCTGACGGGGATGCCGGGGAGCATGAGGACGGCCTTGTCGAAGGCGTCGAGGAGGGTGAGGGCGCCGAGGACCGCCGTGGTCCAGGCGAGGACGGGGCGGGTGGGGCGCAGGGCGAGGCCGGTGAGGGTCCACCAGGCGCCCATGAGGAGCAGCGCGAGGGAGGGGAGGGCGGTCGGGGTGAGGGCGAGGGTCGAGCCGGCGACGTCGAGGGCGAGGCCCGCGAGGCCGAGGAGGGCGGCCGCGCCGGCGAGCCGGTTGCCGCGGAGGCGGCGCCACCAGAGGGCGCCGCCGGCGAGGGCGAGGACGAGGGCGTTGCCGAGGGCGAGCTGGGTCTCGACGCGCTGGAGGCCCCGGGCGCCGTACCAGTCGCAGCCGGCCGGGAGGCGGCGTGCCTGGACGTTGTAGTCGGCGCAGACGAGGAGCTGGGCGAGTTTGACGGGTTCGCCGACGAGCCGGTCGGTGGGGCCGGAGACGTCGCCGCGGCGGGCTCCGCAGCCGGGCAGGGCGCCGGGCGTGCCGGCGCCGGCGTCGGACTGCCAGCAGTTGCCGCCGCCCTGGCCGTCCCACCAGACGTCGGTGCGGTTGGGGCGGGAGTGCCCGGCCTTGTCGACGCCGAGGTGGTTGCGGGCGTAGCGGTTGTGGTGGGAGGTGTCGGTCTGCTTGCCCCAGGCGGACTCGCCGCGGATGAAGGCGGGGACGGCGCTGAGGAAGAAGGCGGCGCGCTGGTGGCCGTAGACCCAGTTGTTCTCGTAGAGGTTCCAGTTGCCGCCGGCGGTGATGATGCCGGTGCCGGGCGGCATGGAGATCTGGGGGCAGACGACGCCCTGTTCGTAGCCGCGGTCGACGGGCGGTTTGGCGCAGGTGCCGTCGGCGACGTGGGGGTAGTAGTTCTGGTTGTTGTCGTGGATCAGGTTGCGTTCGAAGCGGGCGTGGTTCTGCGGGAGTCCGGGGTGGCCGGGGAAGGCTGAGTCCATGGAGGCGCCGCCCATGTTGTGGTCGAGCTCGTTGTCGTGGACCCAGACCGAGTCTCCGGCGGTGCCGGAGTAGCCGACCATGTTGTGGTGGCTGCGGCAGCCGGTGATCTCGATGGAGTAGCGGGGGACGTCGTAGCCGTGACCGTCGTTGATGTTCGAGGCCGAGCCGGGGTAGATGCCGGAGTCGCCGTTTCCGTAGGACTCGCAGTTCTTGTAGAGGCCGTGGTCGGAGGCGAAGGTCAGGAAGCCGTACTCGTCGTTCCAGCGGGTGAGGACGTCGTCGATGACGAAGCCGTCGGCGGCGAGCACGTACAGCGAGTTGAAGGTGGTGCGCTGGGCGGTGAAGTTGCGGAAATAGACGCCGTCGGAGCCGTCGGCGCGGATGGCGTTGAGTTTCCGGTACTTGGCGTCGATGACGACGTCGAGGCGGGAGGCGCCGGTGCCTTCGACCTGGAGGTTCTTCTTGCCGAGGATGGCGACGAGGTTCTGGTTGTGCGGGCACTGGCGCTGCTGGGCGTAGCTGAGGATCTGGTAGCCGAGTGCGGACGTGCGGGCCTTGAGCCCGGCGCAGGCGCCGGTGGGCGGCGGCAGGGAGGGCTCCTCCTCGTAGAGGCCGGGGAGGACCGCGATGGTGAGGCCGGGCCGGTCGACGGCGTCGACGGCCTGCTGGAGGTGGCGGTACCCGCTTCGGGCGCAGCGTGCGAAGAGGGCGAGGTTGCGGGCCTTGAGGGCGGCCGGGAAGCCGGAGATCCGGCGTTCGAAGTCGGCGCGGTCGGTCTTGCAGACGAGGAGGTCGGGTTCGCCGGTGCGGAGTTCCGGCACGCTGCCGGTTCCGTCGGGGAGGGTGACGGGCCGCTCCTCGTGGGCCTGGGCGAGGGGAGCGGTGAACAGGGCCGCGGCGAGCGCCACGAGCACGACCGAGAGCACGGAGACGAACCTTCGGGTCCACGACATGCGCGAGAGAGTAGAGCACTGCTCATCTTTTTTGACCCCCTCGCGCAGCCCCATGTGCGCGCACCCGTCCGGGCGCGGACCACCGGTGCCCCGTTGACGTGGCGCGCGCGGAATCCTACGGTCACCCATAGGATTCCCTTGCGGGCTCAGGACAGGAGCGGTCGATGACCACGGAGCAGGCCAGGAAGACGGCCGAGGCGCTCAGCTACAGCACCGGTTTCGGCAACGAGCACAGCTCGGAGGCGGTCCCCGGCGCACTGCCGGACGGCCGGAACTCGCCGCAGCGCGCACCCCTCGGCCTCTACGCCGAGCAGCTCAGCGGCAGCGCCTTCACCGAGCCGCGGTCCCACAACCGCCGCTCCTGGCTCTACCGGATCCGTCCTTCGGCCGCGCACCCGCCGTTCACCCGGATCGACAACGGCGCCCTCGCCGGGGCCCCCTTCACCGAGACCGTGCCCGACCCCAACCGGCTGCGCTGGAACCCGCTGCCGGAGCCGGCGCCGGGCACCGACTGGCTGGCCGGCCTGTGGACCCTCGGCGGCAACGGCGACGCGACGCAGCGCACCGGCATGGCCGTGCACCTCTACCACGCCAACGCCTCCATGGAGCGGGTCTTCGGCGACGCCGACGGCGAGCTGCTGATCGTCCCGGAGCGCGGCGGCCTCCTCCTCCGCACCGAGCTGGGCCTGCTCGCCGCGTACCCGGGCGAGATGGCGCTGATCCCGCGCGGCGTCCGCTTCCGCGTCGAGCTGCTCGACGAGACGGCCCGCGGTTACGTGTGCGAGAACTACGGCGCCCCGTTCCAGCTGCCGGACCTCGGCCCGATCGGCGCCAACGGCCTCGCCAACGCCCGTGACTTCCGCGCCCCGGTCGCCGCCTACGAGGACGTCGAGGGCCCGGTCGAGGTGGTCAACAAGTACTGCGGCAACCTCTGGTCGGCGACGTACGGCCACTCGCCGCTCGACGTCGTCGCGTGGCACGGCAACCACACCCCGTACGTCTACGACCTGCGCCGCTTCAACGTCATCGGGACGATCTCGTACGACCACCCCGACCCGTCGATCTTCACGGTCCTCACCGCGCCCTCCGACACTCCGGGGCTCGCCGGCGTCGACTTCGTGGTCTTCGCCCCGCGCTGGCTGGTCGGCGAGGACACCTTCCGCCCGCCGTACTTCCACCGGAACGTGATGAGCGAGTACATGGGCCTCATCGAGGGCGCGTACGACGCGAAGGCGGAAGGCTTCGTGCCGGGCGGCGGCTCGCTGCACAACATGATGTCCGCGCACGGCCCCGACCGGGAGACCTTCGACAAGGCCAGCGCCGCCGAGCTGAAGCCGCAGAAGATCGACGACGGTCTCGCCTTCATGTTCGAGACCCGCTGGCCGGTGACCGCGACCCCGCAGGCCGCGACCGCCGACCACCTGCAGAAGGGATACGACGATGTATGGCAGGGTCTTGAGCGCCACTTCCGGCCGTAATGTCGCGTCCGTAAGCCCGTAGCCTTCGTACGGAGAACCCGTGACCGCCTTCGCTCCCGACTCGCTGGTCCTGAACCGCAAGCTGCCGCTCTGGTATCAGGTCTCGCAGTCGTTGCGCGCCTCGATACTGGGCCGCACGCCCGACGCCTCGCTGCGGCTGCCCACCGAGGAGCAGCTCGCGGCCCACTACGGCGTGAGCGTGCTGACCATGCGCCAGGCCCTCAAGGAACTGGAGGAGGAGGGCCTGATCAGCCGGCACCGGCGGCGCGGGACCTTCATCGAGCCGGGCGCCCGGCGGTCCACCCCGCGCCGGCTGCTCGGCTCGATCGACGCGATCGTGGCCCAGCAGTCGGGCGAGCGGACGACGGTCCTCGGGCACACCACCGAGCCGGTGCCCGGGGAGCTCGCCGAGTTCTTCCCGGACGTGCCGGAGGTCGTGGCGTACCGGCGGCTGCGCAGCGACGGGGAGAGCGGCGAGCCGACGAACTGGGCGGAGAACGCGGTGCGGCCCGAGCTCGCCGCGGCGATCGACCCGGCGGATCTGGAGCGCTGGCCGATGACGAAGGTGCTGCGGGACGTCGTCGGGGTGCGCATCAGCCGCATCACGGACACGGTCGAGGCCCGCCTCGCGGACCCGGAGACGGCGGGCCTGCTCCAGGTCCCGCTGCTCTCCCCGATCCTCCACTACACGGGCGTGACCTACGACGAGGACGGCCGCGTCGTCGACGTGGCCCGCATCCGCTACCGCGGCGACCGCTTCTCCTTCACGGTCACGGTGGAGGCGCACTGACGGTGCGGGCGCACTGACGCTGGTAGCGCACGGACCGCCGTCGTTAGCATGCGGGGCGTGACGGAAGACGTACGCCTCGACGAGCTGCCGCTTCTCGACGAGCTGATGCCGTGGTCCGTGGCTCCGCTGCGGTTCGGGCGGTCGTGGATCGTCGCGCCCCACGTCCGCACCCTGCGGGCGCGCTGGGAGCGGCTGGTGGCCGCCGAGGGTGCCGAGCGGGAGGCGCTGTTCCGGCCGAGCCGGGCGCGGACGCCGGCGAGCGCGGTGGGCGCGCTGCCCGGGCAGCGGACCGGCACCACGCGTTTCGCGCGCGAGTCGGGGTCGTGCCCCGACCCGGTGCGGGTGGCGTCCGGGCCGTTCGACGAGCAGTGGCTGCTGCCGGACCACCGGCTGATCGACACCGCCCGCCCGGAGCTGTGGCGGGTCGCCGGGGAGCCGCAGCTGTTCGCCGTCGAGCAGGGGTACGTGCCGGGGGCGGCGGGTCCGGCGCTCCTGGTGACGGCGGCGCTGCCGGAGGGCCGTTCCCCGGCGGGCCGTCCGGGCCGCATCCGGCCGCTGTTCCGGCGCCCCGGGGGCCGGGAGCCCAATCTCGCGCCCGGTCTCCTCGACTTCCTCGGGAAGCGGTACGGGTGCCAGGTCGACGCCCACGACTGGCTGGCGTGGACGGTGGCGGCGGCCCTCCCCTCCCCCGCCGGGTGCCGTCTCCCGCTCCCGGAGGACCCCGAGGTGTGGGCGGCGGGTGTGGCGCTCGGCCGGGAGCTCGCCGACGTGCAGCTGCGCGGCGCCCTGAGCGGGACGAGGCCCCGGCTGCCGGGCGGGCGGCGGCCCTATGTGCGGGCGGCGGTCCCGGCGCGGCCGACGACGATGACGTACGACTCCGAGGGCGAGGTGCTCGATGTCGGCGGGGGCCTGATCTCGCCCGTGCCGGCGGAGGCCTGGGAGTACCGGGTCGGCGGGGTGCGGGTCCTGGAGCAGTGGTTCGCGCACCGGACGGCCCCGGCGGAGCCCGGCTCCCTGGAGGCGATCGGGCCGTCCGCCTGGCCTCAGGAGTGGACCTCGGAGCTGCTCGACCTGGTCACGGTGCTCGCGCTGCTCGGGGCGCGGGAGCCGGAGCGGGCGGCCTTCGCGGGCGGGTCGGCGGGCCGGGAGGAACTGCGCACCGCCGGAATCCTGCCCCCGCCGTCCGCGTCCCGCCGCCCCGCCTCCGTACTGGATCACCAGGAGGAGGGCCCGGAGGGCCAGTTCATGCTCCTGTGACCCGCTCCCCGGAGACGGGCTCCCTCGCGGCCCGGGGGCCGAAGTTCAGGCGCCTGTGACCTGATCCCCCGTCACGGGCTCCCCCGAGGCCCGGGGGTCGAACGAGTCCAGCAGCCGGTTCATGGTCATCGCGAAGATCACGTCCGGGTCGACGGGCGCGGCGGGGGCCTCGGCGAGCAGTCTGGCGAGGTGCGGGTAGCGGCCCGTCGCCACCTGCCCCATGAGGTAGGCGCCGCGCACCGCCTGCTCCTCCGCCTCGGACCAGGGCAGTCCGCGGGCCCGTTCGGCGATGGCCTGCTCGTTGGCGACGGTCGCCATGACCGTGCCGTTGACCATGGCGATCAGCTGCATCTTGAGCCCGGGGGGCGCGTCCAGGGGTTCGAGGCAGCCGAGGCACCACTCCAGGAAGCGCAGGGCGTTGGGGCTGAAGCCGTAGGCGGTGGTCATCACCCGGGCGAGCCAGGGATGGCGGTACATGATCGCGCGGGTCTGGTACGCGATGCCGCTCATGTCGGCGCGCCAGTCGCCGCTGGGCTCCTCGGGGAGCTCGTACTCGCCGCTGACCGCGTCGACCATCAGCTCGTACAGGTCCTCCTTGCGGGGGACGTAGTTGTAGAGCGACATGGTGCCGCAGCCGAGCTCGGCGGCGACGCGGCGCATGGAGAGCGCGTCGATGCCGTCCGCGTCGGCGATGCGGACGGCCGCGTCCACGATGTCACGCCGGCTGTAGGCCGGTTTCGGTCCGCGTCCCGTGCGCTCGGGCCGCGCCCAGATCACTTCCGGTTCGGCCGCTCGGCCCGCCATGGATCATCACCTCGCTCACCATCGTAGTTACGTACGCCGTACGTAGTGGGGTATGGTCGCGCCATGACGACTACGTACGCTGTACTTAGTGAGGGTCTGCGGAAGCGTTACGGCGACGTCCACGCCCTGCGCGGCCTCGATCTCGCCGTCCCCGAGGGCACGGTCTGCGGCGTCCTCGGCCCCAACGGCGCCGGCAAGACCACCGCCGTCCGCGTCCTCACCACCCTGGTCGCGCCCGACGGCGGCAGCGCGCGGGTCGCGGGCCACGACGTGGTGCGCGACCCCGCGGGGGTACGCAAGCGGATCGCGGTCACCGGGCAGTACGCCTCGGTCGACGGCGACCTCACCGGCGCCGAGAACCTGCGGCTCTTCGCCCGGCTCCTGCGCGCCCCGCGCTCCCGCGCCGACGAGCTCCTGGACCGCTTCGGCCTGACCGCGGCCGCCGGACGGCCCGCCCGCACCTACTCGGGCGGCATGCGCCGCCGCCTCGACCTGGCCGCGAGCCTGCTCGTGCCGCCGGGGGTGCTCTTCCTCGACGAGCCCACGACCGGACTCGACCCGCACAGCCGGAACGGGATCTGGGACGCCGTACGGGAACTGGCCGGGCAGGGCACGACCGTGCTGCTGACCACCCAGTACCTGGAGGAGGCCGACCAGCTCGCCGACGACATCGTGCTGATCGACGAGGGACGGGCCGCGCAGCGCGGCACCCCGGCCGAACTGAAGGCGCTCGTCGGCAGCTACGCCGAGGTCGTCGTCGCCGACCCGTCCGCCCTCGAAGCGGCCGCGTGCGTCCTCGACCAGCTGACCGGTTCGGCGCCGGTCCTCGACGCCGAGCGGCGCACGGTCGGCGCGGTGACCACGGACACCACGCTCACCCTCCCCCGGATCGTCCGGGAGATCGACGCCGCCGGGGTCCACATCGTCGACGCCTCCCTGCGCCCGCCCACCCTCGACGAGGTGTTCCTCCGCCTCACCGACCGGAAGGAGCTCGTCGCGTGAGCGCCCTCGTGCACGACGGGACCGCCGTCCTCGGCCGCCACCTCCAGCGGATCAGGCACGCGCCCGCGATCACCGTCATGACGCAGACGATGCCGATCGTCTTCCTGCTCTTCTTCGGGTACGTCTTCGGCAGCGCGCTCGCCGCCCCCGGGGCCGGGTACCGGGCCTTCCTGGTGCCCGGCATGCTCGTCGCGACGGCCGCGGGCGGCCTGATGACGGGCATGTTCCAGGCCGCGCAGGACTCGCACCGGGGCGTCATGGACCGCTTCCGGACCATGCCCGTGAGCCGGGCCGCCGTCCCCCTCGGGCAGGCCCTCGCCGACCTGCTCGCGAGCGCCGTCGGCACGGTCCCGCTGATCCTGGTCGGCCTCGCCATGGGCTGGCGGATCGAGGGCACGCTCCCCGAGGCCCTGGGCGCCTTCGGCCTGCTGCTCCTCTTCCGCTTCGCGACGACCTGGGTCGGCATCCTGCTCGGCCTGGCCTCGAAGAGCGAGGAGGCGGCAGGGCAGCTGGGCAGTGCCACCTTCATGCTGCCGCTGCTCTCCAACGCGTACATCCCGACCGACGGCATGCCCGGCTGGCTGCGGACGGTCGCCGAGTGGAACCCCATCTCGGCGGTCACCACGGCGGTGCGGGAGCTCTTCGGCAACGCGCCGATCCCCCCGGACGCGGCCTGGCCGGTGGCCCACCCGGTCGCCGGCGCGCTGCTCTGGTCCCTCGGCCTCGTCGCCGTCTTCGCCCCCCTCGCGGTGCGCAGGTACGCCCGGGGGTGACGTACCCCCCTGGTGGCCCCTGGGGTGACGTACCCCCTGATGACAGGAGGAGTACGCGCACGATAGGCAGTGCGGTCATGAGCACTCAGCCACTCCCCCTCGCCGGGGTCACGGTCGTCGCCGTCGAGCAGGCCGTCGCCGCGCCGTTCGCCACCCGCCAGCTCGCCGACCTCGGCGCCCGGGTCGTCAAGATCGAGCGCCCCGACGGCGGCGACTTCGCCCGGGGGTACGACACCGCCGCCCAGGGGCTCGCCTCCCACTTCGTGTGGTGCAACCGCGGCAAGGAGTCGGTGGCGGTCGACCTCAAGGACCCCCGGGGCCTGGCGCTCGTCCGCCGGATGGTGGCGGGCGCCGACGTCTTCGTGCAGAACCTCGCGCAGGGCGCGGCGGCCCGCCTCGGCCTCGACGCCGCCACCCTGTGCGCGGCGCACCCGTGGCTGATCGCGGTGGACGTCTCGGGGTACGGGGCGGAGGGACCGTACGCGCACAAGCGGGCGTACGACATGCTCGTCCAGTGCGAGGCCGGCCTGGTGTCGGTGACCGGCACGCCCGAGCGGCCGGTCAAGTCCGGGATCCCGGCCGCCGACATCGCGGCCGGGATGTACGCGTTCTCCGGCGTCCTCGCCGCCCTCGTGCGGCGCGGCACGACCGGCCGGGGCGGTCCGGTGGAGGTCTCCCTGCTCGACTCGCTGGCCGAGTGGATGGGGCATCCGCTGCACCACGGGATGCACGGGGGCACGGCACCGGCGCGCACGGGGCTCGCGCACGCGGTGATCGCCCCGTACGACGCCTATCCGACGGCGGACGGCGGTCTCGTCCTGCTCTCCGTGCAGAACGACCGGGAGTGGCGGCGGCTCGCCGAGCAGGTCCTCGGCCGGCCCGAGCTGGCCGGGGACCCGCGGTTCGCGACGAACACGGCGCGGGTGGCGGGGCGCGGGGCGACGGACGCGGTGGTCGCGGCGGCGCTCGCCCCGCTGACGGCGGCGGAGGCGCTGGCCCGGCTCGACGCGGCGGGCATCGCCTGCGCCCGGCTCAACTCGGTCGCGGAGCTCGCGGATCACCCGCAGCTGACGGCCCGTGACCGGTGGCGGGAGGTGGAGTCCCCGGTGGGGCCGCTGCGCGCGCTGCTGCCGCCGATCGTCTTCCCGGACGCGCCGGAGCCCCGGATGGACCGGATCCCGTCCCTCGGCCAGGACACGGACGAGGTGCTCACGGAGCTGGGCGTACCGGAGGCGGAGCGGAAGGAGCTGCGGAGCGCGGGAGTGATCGCCTGACCTCGCCTGCCGGGGAACGGGGCGGGCGTTTGGGGTACGGGGGAAGTCCCGGGCGCTTGAGCGGGCCCCGCTCTACGTGAGAACCCCCGGGCACGACGGAGCGCCGGACGGGCGGGGACACGTCCGGCGGGGTCGCGGTCGGGGGCGTGCGGGCGGCGGTGCCGTCCGGATCAGTGGCGCGTGCCGAAGAGCGAGCGGCGCAGGCGGCGGAGCGGGGCGAAGAGCGAGACCCGCGCGCTGCGGCTGCGGTGGCTGTGCACCGGCACCTCGCGCGTACGCGTCGTCAGTTCCCGCATGAGCAGCGTCGCCTCGGCCACCTCGCGCTGGGGCACGGCGGGACCGCCGAGCACTGCGAGATGGCGGTCGAGTCGCGAACTGGTCGCGCTGCTCCCGCAGGTGATGGCAGGCACTCGCGGCCTGCTGCGCATTGCTATCTGTTCCATGTCACTCCCCACCCGTACAAGGGCACCCGGCCCGGGCAGATTAACCCTATCGCTCCATCGTGACACCCGTGTATCCCACCGGCGGGATTCACCGCACTCGTACGGGGGTTGACGGTGACTGTCCGAATCCATCTGATTCCAGGGCGAGTTGGACAGCACTCGAACACCTGCCGAACCATCACGAACCATCCTGCACTCCGGACCGCCGTCCACGGTCACGAGGGCGGGTGTGATCTCCACCACCAAGATGGTCGCGAGCGCGCGCACCGCGCGACCGGAGCCTTGGAGACGCCCCTCGGCTACCGTGGATCCATGACGGTGATCGCGGGTCGTTACCGGCTGCTCGACGTGCTCGCCGAGGGGGCGACGGGCACCGTCTGGCGCGCCCTGGACGAGACGGACCGCCGCGAGGTGGCGCTCAAGGAGTGCCGCGCCCCGGCCGGACTGCCGGCGGACGAGGTTCCCCTGGTGTACGCGCGGCGGGAGCGCGAGGCGCGGGCCGCCGCGCGGATCTCCCACCCCTCTGTCGTACGGGTCCTCGGCGTGGCCACGGAGGACGGTCGGCCGTGGGTCGTGACGGAGCTGGTCCGGGGCCTCACCCTCGCCGAGACCGTGGACGCGGACGGGCGGCTGCCCGTGCGCGAGGCCGCGCGCGTCGGCGCGGAGGTCCTCGCCGGTCTGCGGGCCGCCCGGGAGGCGGGCGTACCGCACCGGGGCGTACGGCCGGAACAGGTTCTCCTTGCGAACGACGGGCGGGTCGTGGTCACCGGCTTCGGCGGCGCTCCTGACGACCCCACCGGCCCGGAGGCGGATCTGCGCGCCCTCGGGGCGCTCCTGGGGACGGTGGCGGACGACCGGCCCGGGCCGCTGAGCCCTCTGGTCGGCCGCCTGACGGACGAGGACCTCGCCGTGACGGCGGATCAGGCCGAGCGCGAGCTGCGCGGGCTGGCCGCGGGCGGCACGCCGGGGACGGAGGCGGAAGCTTCGCCCCCGGCCCGGACCGGCAGGGGCGACAGCGACGGGACACGGGCCGGGACCGCGCCGACCCAGCTGCCGGAAGCGCCGCCGAGGGCGGCACCCCGCCGGCTGCCCGTCCTGGTGGCCGGGATCGTCGGGGCGCTGCTGATCGCGGGTGCGTTGACGTATCAGGCGGTACGGGACGACGGACCGGGCACCGGGCCCGGGCCGGGCGGTGTCACGAGCACCGCTCCGGCCGGGACCGGCAAGGGGACGGCTACACCGCCCCGTTGAAGGAGGGCAGGTAGCCGCCGGACTGTCCGGCGGCGGTCGGGTGGTACGACTCGCCGATGTTGAGCCAGTTGACGCTGTGCAGCCAGGACGAGCTGGAGCAGATCTCGTGGCCGGTGAAGGCGGGGACGACGCTCGCGAAGGTGAAGCCGTGGTCGGCCGCGCGCTTGGCGGTGGCCGCGTTGAGGTAGTCGGAGGCGCCGTTGATGGCGCTGCGCTCGTTCTCGCTCAGGCCGGCGATGCAGCTGCCGCCGAGCTGGTAGAAGCGCGGGTAGCCGAGGACGACCACATGGGCGGCGGGCGCCTTGGCGCGGATGGCGTTGTAGACGGAGTCGAGGTTGCCGGGGAGCGTGGAGTCCACATAGGCCTTGGCCTGATTCACGCGGTTGATACAGGTGACCTCGGACTGGAGCACACAGGTCGTCATGACGTCGGCGAAACCTGCGTCATTTCCCCCGATCGTGACGGAGACCAGGTCGGTGGCGGCCGAGAGGGGTCCGAGCTGATTCGCGGTCACATCACCCGTTCGGGCGCCCGAGCAGGCGGTGAAGGCGAACGAGGAGGGGGCGTGGGCGTTCTTCCACAGGACCGGATACGCCTTCGTGGAGCGCTTGCAGTCGCCGCTGGCGCTGTCGTAACTCCCCGAGCCCACACCGGAGGAGTACGAGTCCCCCAGGGCCACGTAGTCGAGTGCGGCGGTCTCGGCGGCCTGTGCCGCACCCACCCCGGTGAGGGTGAGGACGACGCCGAGCAGGAGCGAGGACGAAAGGGCGGCAAAACGGGGCAGTCTCATGGAACCTCCCTGTAGCAGGATCTCTGCGCTACCAGGTAGTAGCATCGGATCGGCCCGGCCGGAAGTGTTCATGTCAAAAGTGGGGCCAGGAGTGATCCGACCCCCCGTCAGGAACCGTCGAGATCCGGCCACTTCAGGAAGCGGATCTTCCGCCCCTCCGACCGCAAAACCCGGTGCGCCGCCCCGGCGGTTGCCCGATCATGGGCGCATGTCTGACACCCCGTCCGTACCGCCCGCCACGCTGCCGGTCATCGTCAACCTGGACGACAGCGACTCACCGGGCGACGTCCTGGACGCGCTGTTCCTCGACCGCTTCGCGACCGGCGAGCAGCCGCACGCGCACAGCACCAGCCTGGACCGGACGAAGCCCGACGCGACGCTGCTCCCGGAAGGGGCGCGGGTGCTGCGGGCCGCGAAGGACGACGACCGCAGCTCGGTGCTCGCCGAGGGCGAGGGCTGGACGATCCTCTCCTCCCGCTGGAACCGGCGCGCGGACGTGACCGTCACCGCGACCGACCCGGAGCTGGCGAAGCGGATCCTCGCCGAGGCCACGGACGGGGCGAAGGACGAGCCGGAGCCCGAGCCCGACGACGTGACGATGGGCTTCTGGTACGTGGCTCCGCAGCGCGGCCCGCGTCGTATGACCCGGGCGATCAGCGCCGGGACCTGGGAGGAGGTCCGGCCCAACTACTCGGCGCCGGTGGCCGATGCGATGGACCGCCTGATGAAGGTCACCCCTCAGGACGTCACCGGCCGGCTCCTGCTGCTGCACGGCCCGCCGGGCACCGGCAAGACCTCGGCCCTGCGGACGCTGGCCCGGGCGTGGCAGGACTGGTGCCAGGTGGACTGCGTGCTCGACCCGGAGCGGCTCTTCAACGACATCGGCTATCTGATGGACATCGCCATCGGCGAGGACGACGGCACGTCGAAGGAGCGCTGGCGGCTGCTGCTCCTGGAGGACTGCGACGAGCTGATCCGGGGCGGGGCGAAGCACGCGGCGGGGCAGGCCCTGTCGCGGCTGCTCAACCTGACGGACGGGCTGCTCGGCCAGGGGCGCAACGTCCTGGTCGGGGTCACCACCAACGAGGACCTGGAGCGGCTGCATCCGGCGGTGGTGCGGCCAGGCCGCTGCCTGGCCCGCATCGAGGTCGGGCCGCTGAGCCGGGCCGAGTCGGTGGAGTGGCTCGGCCGCGAGGAGGACGTGCCGCGCGAGGGCGCGACGCTGGCGGAACTGTTCGCGCTGCGCCGCGGCACGCCCTCGACGGACCTCCCGGCGCCCCGCACGACGGGGGCGGGGCTGTACCTGTAGGGGGCTTGTACGGTCTGGCTCCGTACGGACCCGTCAGTCGTCGTACGCCGCCCGCAGGGCCTCGTTCAGCGCCGCTTCCGCGGCCTCGCGGGTGAGCCCCAGGCGGCGGGCCTCCTCGGCGTACTGGGCGGCGGCGGTGGCGGCCCGGCGGGTCGCCGCGTCACCGGCGGCGGCGACGAAGGTGCCGTGCCGCCCGCGCGTCTCGATGACTCCGTCCGCCTCCAGGGCCTTGTACGCCTTGGCGACCGTGTTCGCGGCGAGGCCGAGCTGCTCCGCGAGCCCCCGTACCGTCGGCAGCTTGTATCCGACCGGCAGTCTGCCCGACCGGGCCCGTTCCGAGATCTGGGCCCGCAGTTGTTCGTAAGGAGCGGTGGTGGATCCGTGGTCCACGGCGATGGTGAGTGTCACCCCGCCGATTCTGCCCCCACCCCACCGGAAAATGGGAGGCGGTGGTGCGTCCCGCGCCCGTAGCGTCCCACCACATGACTGTGATCGTCCGTGATGTACGGCCCTCGGACGCCGAGGGCTTCGCCCGGGTCCGGCGGGCCGCGCTCCCGTTCATGCTCGCGACCGCCGAGCAGGTGGCGTTCGACTGGGCGCACGCCCATCCCGACAGCCACGACCGCCCGCTGGTCGCCGTGGCCGGGGACGGCGCGATCGTCGGGACGGCCCAGCTGAGGATCGCCCACGACGCCCCGGAGCCCGGAATCGGCTCCGTCAACGTGTACGTGGACCCCGCGCACCTGGGGCGGGGCGCCGGGACGCTGCTGCTGCGCGCCGCCGAGGAGCACCTGGAGGAGCGGGGCGCGCGGACGCTGTACAGCTGGGTCCTGGACACGCCTGAGGACCGGGCCTGGGCCGGGCGGCGGGGCTACTCCCCCAGCCGCTCCGCCCACTTCCTGCGGCTCGACCTGGCGCGGGCCGCGCTGCCGCCGCTCCAGGACCCGCCGCCCGGTGTCGAGCTGCGCACGGCCGAGGACTTCGCGGCCGATCCCCGGCCGCTGTTCGAGCTCGACGCGGTGACGACGGCGGACGAGCCGGGGGACGTGGGCGCGGAGCTCGACGACTACGCGCACTGGCGGGCGACCACCTGGGAGCACCCCCACCTCGACCGGGCGCTGACGACGGTCGTGGTGGTGGACGGGGTGCCGGCGGCGTTCAGCGCGGCGCAGACGGACGGTCTGGGCCGGTACTGCTCCGGGATGACCGGCACCGCGCCGGCGTACCGGGGCCGGGGGCTCGCCAAGCTGGCCAAGGCCGCCTCGCTGCACCGGGCGAGGGCCGCGGGCTGCGTGGCGGCGTTCACGAGCAACGACGCCGGCAACGGACCGATGCTGGCGATCAACACATGGTTCGGTTACGAGATCGGCGCGACGGAGGTACGGCATGTCCGGACGATCGGTTGAGATCACCCTGACGAAGGCGGGGCGGACGAAGATCCGCTACCCGGCGGAGGTGCTGACGGAGGAGGGCGCCCGGCTTTCGGTGCGGGCCCCGTGGGCGGCCGAGGGGGTGCGGGACTTCGGTTTCGTGCGCTTCGAGCCCGGTGACGTGCTCGTGGAGCACTACTGGGGCGACCGCTGGTTCACCGTCAAGGAGGTGTGGTCGGCCGACGGCTCCTTGAAGGGCTGGTACTGCGACGTCACCCGGCCGGCGGTGATCGACGGTTCCGGTGTGGTGGTCGAGGACCTGGACCTGGACCTGTGGGTGTCGGCGGACGGCAGCGAGGTGCTGCGGCTCGACGAGGACGAGTTCGCCGCGAGCGGCCTCGCCGCCTCCGACCCGGAGGCGGCGGCCCGCGCCGTGGTGGCCCTGGACGAGCTGGAACTGCTCGGCCGGGAAGGCCTGATCGACCTGCTGCGCCGGGGTTAGGGCCTGTCCGGCGGATCAGGGACTGGAGAAGCCTCAGCGCAGTTCGACGTCCGCCTGCTCCCTGGCGAGGAAGCCCGGCAGCGGCAGGCCCGACGGGCCGGCCGTGAGCTGGACGAGGGTGGCTTCGACGTGGGCGGCGCCCGGCTGGTAGGCGGGGTCGTCCTTCACCACGGCGCTGTTGCTCCAGGTGTGGAGGTGCCCGTCGCAGACGGCGCGGGTGCCGCCGATGCCGGTGGAGCGGGTCCCCTGCTTGAGGGTGGAGCTGACGAAGACGGGTCCTTCGCTGTCGTCGAGGCAGCGGTACGTGCCGGAGACGGTGACCGTGCTGTCGGCGGCGACGGTGCCGTACGCGTCGACGGTGAGGCCGTCGGCCCCTTCCGCGTGGGCGAGAGGGGCGACGGCGGCGGTGAGCAGGGCTGCTGCGGCGAGGACGAGTCGGACGCGCATGGACGGTGTCCCTTCGGGGGTGGGGGGAAGATGCTGCCCGCCAGGGATACCGGATCCGGCCGCCGACTGACCGAAACTCACCCCATCGGGGGCGAGTTGGGACCGGCGGCACTCATACCGTCGTACGGTCGGTGCGCCGCCCTCCTCACCAGCGGCCAGGCGAGCAGCACCAGGACGACCGTGTAGACGGTGACCGAGAACGGGGTGTTCACCAGGCCGGTCAGGGAGCCGTCGCTGATCTGGAGGGCGCGGCGCAGCTGCTGCTCGGCGGCCGGGCCGAGGATGACGCCGATGACGGCCGGAAGCACCGGAAGGCCGTAACGCCGCATCCCGAGGCCGATCAGGCCGATGACGAGCAGCACGACCAGGTCGAGCGCCTCGCCGCCCACCGCGTACGCGCCGACGGCGGCGAAGAAGAGGATGCCGGCGTACAGGTACGGGCGCGGGATCCGCAGCAGCCTGGCCCAGACGGGGGCGAGCGGCAGGTTGAGCGCGAGCAGCAGCACCATGCCGACGAACAGCGAGGCGATGAGGCCCCACACGAGCTCGGGTTCCCGCTCGAAGAGGAGCGGTCCCGGCTGAATGCCGTACTGCTGGAACGCGGCCAGCATCACGGCGGCGACGGCGGTCGTGGGCAGCCCGAGGGTCAGCATGGAGACGAGCGTGCCGGCTGCGGAGGCCGAGGCGGCGGACTCGGGTCCGGCGACGCCCTCGATGGCGCCCCTGCCGAACTGGTCCCTGTGCTTCGAGAGCCGCTTCTCCGTGACGTACGAGAGGAAGGTCGGGATCTCCGCGCCGCCGGCCGGGATCGCGCCGAACGGGAAGCCGATGACGGGGCCGCGCAGCCAGGACTTCCAGGTGCGCTTCACGTCGTCCCTGCCGAGCCAGGGGCGGCCGACCGGGATGGCCTCCCCCGCGGTGCGGCGCAGGTGCGCGGCGACCCACAGGGCCTCGCCGATCGCGAAGAGGCCGACCGCGACGATGACGACGTCGATGCCGTCGGCGAGCTGGAGCGAGCCGAAGGTGAGGCGCTGCTGCCCGGTCATCTGGTCGAGGCCGACCAGGCCGATGGTGAGGCCGATGAGCAGGGAGGCGAGGCCGCGGATGCGGGAGGAGCCGAGGACGGAGGTCACCGCGATGAAGGCGAGGACCATGAGGGCGAGGTAGTCGGGGGCGCCGATGTCGACGGCGAGCGCGGCGACGGTGGGGGCGAGGACGACGAGCAGGGTCGTGCCGATCATGCCGCCGGCGAAGTGGCCGATCGCGGCGGCCGCGAGGGCCTGTGCGCCGCGCCCCGACTTGGCCATCGGGTTGCCCTCGATGGCGGCGACGACGGCCGCGCTCTCGCCGGGGGTGTTGAGGAGGATCGAGGTGGTGGAGCCGCCGAACATGGCGCCGTAGTAGATGCCGGCGAACATGATGAACGCGCCGGTCGGTTCGAGTCCGTAGGTCACCGGGAGCAGCAGGGCGACGGCCATGGCGGGGCCGATGCCCGGCAGGACGCCGATGGCCGTGCCGAGGAGGACGCCGATGGCGGCCCACAGCAGGTTGATCGGGGTGAGGGCGGTCCCGAAGCCGTCGATGAGGGAGTTCAGGGAATCCATCGGTCAGATCACTCCCATCAGCGGGCCGCCGGGCAGCGGGACGCCGAGCAGCTGGTCGAAGACGGCGTAGGTGAGGAGCGAGAGGACGGCCGCGATCAGCGGGTCGCGGTGGAGGTGGCGGCTGCCGAGGGCGTAGGCCGCGCCCCAGAAGAGGAGGGCGCCGGCGACGGGGAAGCCGAGGGGGCCGATGAGGACGGCGAAGGCGAGGAACACGCCGGCGAGGAGCAGGACGGTGCGCCAGTCGGCGGGTTCCGCCAGGTCGACGTCCTCGCCGCCCTCGGCCTCTCCCCGGCCGCCGCGCAGCACGTCGACGGTGAGGAGGACGGCGACGACGAGGAGGCCGCAGCCCACGACGAGGGGGACGGTCTCCGGTCCGACCGGGCCGCGTCCGGCGACGTCGGCGTCGAGGGTGAGGGCGTCGGTGAGGACGAGGACGCCGAGGAGGAACAGGAGGGCGCCGACGCCGAGTTCGGACCGTCCGCGCAGCCAGGTCCGTACGGTCGTGGTCGGCACCGGCCGGTCTTCGAGGTTCGTGGTCACAGTCCCAGCTCCTTGAGGACGGAGCCGACCCGGCGGTCCTGCTCGGTGAGGAAGGTGCCGAACTCCGCGCCGGGCAGGAAGGCGTCGTTCCAGCCGTGGGTCTTGAGCGACTCGCGCCACTGCGGGGAGTCGTGCAGCCCGGTCACGAGGGTGACGAGCTTGTCGCGCTCGGCGTCGGAGAGGCCGGGCGGGGCGACGATGCCGCGCCAGTTGGTGAACTCGGTGTCGAGCCCGGCCTCGCGGAGCGTGGGGGCGTCGAGGCCGGGGACCCGCTTCGGTCCGGTGACGGCGAGGAGGCGCAGCTCCCCCGCCTTGATCTGGTCGAGGTACTCGCCGACGCCGGAGACGCCGAAGCCGACCTTGTTCCCGAGGATGGAGGCGAGGAGTTCGCCGCCGCCGTCGAAGGGCACGTAGTTGACGTCCTTCGGTGCGATCCCGGCGGCCTGCGCCATCAGCATCGGGGCGAGGTGGTCGGGGCCGCCGGGCGAGGAGCCGCCGCCGACGGGCAGCTTGCCGGGGTCCTTCCGCCAGGCCGCGAGGAGGTCCTGGATGGTCCTGTACGGAGAGTCCTTGCCGACCACGACGATGTCCTGCTCCTCGGTGAGCCGGGCGATCGGGGTGGTGTCGGCGAGGGTCCTGGGCGTCTTGTTGGTGTGGACGGCGCCGACGACGCCGAGGCCCATGGACATGGCGAGGCGGCCGTTGCCCCGCTCGCCGACGAGCCGGGTGAGGCCGACGGTGCCGCCCGCGCCGGGCAGGTTGAAGACCTCGACGTCGCCGGTGAGGCCGGCTTCCTCGGCGTTCTTCGCGGCGGTGCGGGCGGTGATGTCGTAGCCGCCGCCGGGGGTGTTGGGGACCATGAAGCGCAGGCCGGGTATCGCGGTGCCGGTGTCGGAGCCGGTGCCCGGGCTGAGCAGCGGCGGGCCGACGAGGACCAGGAGGGCCGCCCCGAGGAGGGCGAAGGGGGTGCGCAGACGCACGTGTGCCGCCTCTCAGTTGGAAGGGGATGGGGTGTGAGCTGGCCCACATGTTGCTCCGGCGTTAAGAAGCTGTCTCTCTTCCGCAATCAACGGACGTTGTGGTCGTTGTGGTCGGGACCTAGCGTGGGTCGGCGTGACGAAGGTGCTGGTCGTGGACGACGACTTCATGGTCGCCAGGCTGCACTGCCGCTATGTGTCGGCGGTGCCGGGCTTCACCGTGGCGGGGGTCGCGCACAACGGCGCCGAGGCGCTCCGCCAGGCCGGGCGGCTCCGCCCCGACCTGATCCTCCTGGACGTCTTCCTGCCCGACATGGACGGTGTCCGGGTGCTGCGGGAGCTGCGCGCGGCCGGTCTGGGCATGGACGCGCTCTTCATCACGGCGGCGCGGGACGTGGGCACGATCCGCTCGGCGCTGCGCGCCGGGGCCCTCCACTACCTGATCAAACCGTTCACGCCGGCGGCGCTGCACGAGCAGCTGCGGCACGTGGCCGCCCTCCGCCACCGCCTCGACGGCCTGGACGAGGCCCGCCAGGAGGATGTCGACCAGATCTTCGGCGCCCGGCCCCGCGGCTCCCGGGAGCTCCCGAAGGGCCTGGCGGCCCACACGGCCGATCTGGTCGACTCCGTCCTGCGCGCCCACCCGGAGGGCGTGTCGGCGACGGAATGCGCCGAAGCGGGCTCCCTCTCCCGGGTGAGCGCGCGCCGCTACCTGGAGTACTTCGCCCAGACGGGCCGGGCGGAAGTCACGTTGCGCTACGGCGGCACGGGCCGGCCGGAGCGGCGGTACAGGCGAGTGGGGTAGCTGTTCCGCCGCCGGTTCCGGTTCCTGGGTCAGCCGACCACGGAGAGGCAGGTGGTCGGGGTCGCGTGGGCCGGGTCGAGGGCGTTGACCACCTCGTGGAAGGTGACCCGGTCCACGGTGCCGATCGCCACGTGCTCGGAGAGGTCGAGCGCGCACTTGTCCTGGATGAGGACGTTGGTGACGTTCGGGCCGGTCAGGAACTGGGAGCGGTACGGGGTGACGACCTCGTCGTACTGGCTGGCGATGACGTGGTAGCGGACCCCGGGCACGGTGTCGCCGCCCTCGTTGAGCTGGGTGATGAAGGCCGAGCCGGCTATCTGGTCGGCGAGGCCGGGGGTCTTGGCGCTGATGAGGTCCTCGGCGCCGGGGAAGTACGGCAGGAGCTTGGTGAGGCCGGACAGGGTGGTGCCGTGGTTGTCGGGGGCGATGCCGACGAGCGTGTTCACCTTCGCGGCGCCGCCGAGGAACTTGAGGTACCAGCGGGGCATCATGCCGCCCTGCGAGTGTCCGACGAGGTCGGCCTCGGGGGCGCCGGTGGCGGCGAGGACCCGGTCGACGTAGGTGTCGAGCTGTCCGGCGGACGCGGCGATGGGGCCGAGCCCGTTGAAGAAGGGCACGCCCGGCAGTTGGCCGTAGTCGAGCGAGAAGACGCAGTAGCCCCGGTCGACCAGGTAGGGCGCGAGGCCCAGCCAGTTGTCGACGGCGTTCCCGAAGGTGCCGTGGACGAGGACGACGGGGCGCGGGTGGGCGGCGGACGGCTTGCAGGTGAAGTCGTTCCAGCCACGGCTGGGGGCGGCGGTGGCGGCCTGGGCGGCGGCGGTGGGGGCGAGGGTGGCGGCGGCGGTCAGGAGGAGCACGGACAGCGTTCTGACGGCGTGCTTCCAGGGCCGGCGGGACTGGCGGCGGGACTTCCGGGGCAGCATCGGGCGATCTCCTTGCGGCTCAAGGGGAAGGTGGGGGTGCTGTGCCCTGCGGTCCGGACCACAAGTGGGGATGCTCTCCAGCCAAATTACGGACGGGTAGCTTCGGTGGGAAGTTACGCGTCGGTAAAAAGTGCTATAGCGTCACGCCGGCGCGTTCAGGCCGCCAGTGAGCCCGGCAGCACCGCCTTCGGGCCGTACTTCGCCCGGGCGCGGTCCGCGACCGCCTCGATGCGGCGGGCCTTGTCGTCGGTCGGGTCGAAGGTCAGCTGATGGGCGGCGTGTTCGGCGGGGGCGAGGCCCTCGGCGCGCAGGGCGAGGCCGCGGACGCGGGCGCGCTGGAGGCCGAAGGAGTCGTGGATCGCGTACGCGAGGGCGGTGAGGTCGCGGGAGTGGGCGGTCGGTTCGCGCAGGGCGCGGGTGCGGCTCGAGGTGGTGCGGTCGGCGTAGCGGACGGTCACCGTGAGGGAGCGGCAGACCTGGCCCTCGGTGCGCATCCGGGCGCCCAGTTCGGCGGTGAGCGAGAGCAGCGCCCTGCGGTGGGCTGCGGGGTCCAGCTCGTCGTACGGGAAGGAGCGTTCGGCCGCGAGGGAGCGGGAGACCTCGCCGGGGACGACGGGGGTGCGGTCGATGCCCCGTGCCCGCTCCCACAGTTCGCGGCCGGCCTTCGCGCCGACGAGCCGCTGGAGCACGGCGAGCGGCGCGTCGGCGACGCGTCCGGCGGAGTCGAGTCCGTAGCCGCAGAGGGTACGGGCGGTGGCGCGGCCGACGCCGTCGAGGGCGGTGACCGGCCGCTCGCGCAGGAAGGCCGCCGGGTCCTCGACGACCAGGGTGACGCCGGGCCGGGCCTCGCGGGCCGCGAGCCGGGCCAGCATCGGGTTGGGCCCGGCGCCGATGACGCAGTCGACGCCGTACAGGGCGAGGGCGCGGACCCGGATGACGGAGGCGAGTTCGGCGGGGCTCCGGCCGAAGTAGCGCAGCGCGCCGCGCACGTCGGCGAGCGCCTCGCAGGGCGGGGCGGCTTCGACGACGGGGGTGAACTCGCCGAGCAGGTCGACCAGTCGGGGCAGTACCGACGCGTCGGCCGGTTCGAGGCGGAATCGTACGCAGAGGATCATCCCGCGCTCCCGGGGCTGCTGTGCCAGAGCTTCCGCGCCGGGGTGGCGGCGCCTTCCCCGGCGGGCTTGAGGTCGGCCCAGGGGTTCATCTCGTAGCCGGTGGGCATCGTGATGCGCCGGCCGTTGTCGTTGTCCTCTCCGGCCGGTGTCGTCTCGGCGAGTCGCGCCCCCACCGCGTCCAGGCCTCCGGAGGCGCGCAGTTCGACGAGTTCGGCGAGGTTCCAGGCGGCGGAGCCGACGACGCTGAGGCTGCGCGGACCGCGTCGCTGCACGACGCCCCGGACGAGCAGCAGCCAGGAGTGGAAGACGGTGTGGGCGCAGGCCTCGTGGGCGTCGTCGAAGAAGGCGAGGTCGACCAGGCCGGTGCCGTCGTCGAGGGTGCTGAAGATGACGCGTTTCCCGGAGCGGATGGGCGGGGTCTGGGTGGCGGCCTTGGCTCCGGCGACGAGGACGGTCTGGCCGTGCCGCACGGAGCGCAGCCGCTGGGCGGAGACGACGCCGAGTTCGCGGAGGAAGGCGTGGTGGTCGCTCATGAGGTGGCGGGAGGCGTCCATGCCGAGGATGCCGAGTTCGGCACTGAGGCGTTCGGTCTCGTCGAGGTCGGGCAGGCCGACGGGGGCGGTCTTCCCGCCCTGGGCGAGCGGGAGTTGACCGCCGTGGGAGGCGGCTCCGCGGTGGATGCGGCGGAGTTCGGTCAGGTGGAGCAGCAGGTCGCGGCGGTTGGCGCCGAAGGCGTCGAGGGCGCCGACCTGGGCGAGCCGTTCGGCGACCGGGGTGCGGGGGCGGGCCCGCTCCCAGAAGTCGAGCAGGGAGGCGTAGGGCTGCCCGTCCTCGATGCGGGCGCTCTCGGCCTCGCTGATGCCGTGGACGTCGGCGAGGCCGAGCCGGAGGCCCCACACCACAGGCGTCTCGGACACCAGTTCGATACGGTGGGCGACCGCCGAGCGGTTCACATCGAGCGGCAGCACCGGGACCCCGCGCCGCCGGGCGTCCGCGAGCAGCAGCCGCTTGGGGTACATGCCGGGGTCGTGGGTGAGCAGTCCCGCGTAGAAGGCGGCCGGGTGGTGCGCCTTGAGCCAGGCCGACTGGTAGGTGGGCACGGCGAAGGCCACCGCGTGCGCCTTGCAGAAACCGTACGAGCCGAAGGCCTCGACGATCTCCCAGGTGCGGGCGACGACCTCGTCGGCGTACCCCCGCGCCGCGGCCCGCCCGGCGAACCAGAGCCTGATCCGGCCCTGCGAGCCGGGGTCCGAGAGCCCGCGCCTGACCTGGTCGGCCTCGGCCCGGTCGCAGCCGGTCATGATCCGTACGATCTCGATGATCTGCTCGTGGAAGACGACCACGCCGTACGTCTCCTTCAGCGTCGCCTCCAGGTCGGGGTGCGGGTAGCGGACGGGGGCGCGGCCGTGCCGGGCCTCGATGAAGGGGCGGACCATGTCGGCGGCGACCGGGCCCGGCCGGAAGAGCGAGATGTCGACGACGAGGTCGTGGAAGGTCGCGGGCTGGAGCCGGCCGACCAGGTCGCGCTGGCCCGGGGACTCGATCTGGAAGCAGCCGAGGGTCTCGGTGGAGCGGATGAGCCGGTACGTCTCGGGGTCGCCCTCCGGGACCGCGTCGATGTCGGGCCGGGTGCCGGTGGCGCGCTCGACCTCGGCGACGGCGTGGGCCATCGCGGACTGCATGCGCACGCCGAGGACGTCGAGCTTGAGCAGTCCGAGGTCCTCCACGTCCTCCTTGTCGAACTGGGACATGGGGAATCCCTCGCCGCTGGTGGGGACGACGGGGGTACGGGTGAGCAGCGAGGCGTCCGAGAGCAGGACGCCGCAGGGGTGCATGGCGATGCCGCGGGGCAGCGCGTCGAGCGCCTCGACCAGCTCCCAGAGCCGGCCGAACTTCTCGCGTTCGCCCGCGAGTTCGCGCAGTTCGGGCAATTCGTCGAGGGCGGCGAGCGCGTCCCGGGCGCGGATGTGCGGGAAGGCCTTGGCGATCCGGTCGGTCTCGGCGGGGTCCAGGGAGAGGGCCGCGCCCACGTCCCGTACCGCGTGGCGGACGCGGTAGGTCTCGGGCATGGAGACGGTGGCGACCCGTTCGGTGCCGAAGCGGTCGATGATCGCCCGGTAGACCTCCAGGCGGCGGGCGGACTCCACGTCGATGTCGATGTCGGGCAGGGCGGTGCGGCGTTTGGAGAGGAACCGTTCCATCAGCAGGCCGTGCTCGACCGGATCGGCGTGGGCGATGCCGAGGAGGTGGTTCACGAGGGAGCCGGCGCCGGAGCCGCGGGCGGCGACCCGGATGCCCATGGACCGGACGTCGTCGACGACCTGGGCGACCGTCAGGAAGTAGGTGGCGAAGCCGTGGTGGGCGATGACGTCCAGCTCGCGGTGCATCCGGTCCCAGTGGTCCCGCCGCCCCTCGTACCCCTTCAGGACCATGCCGGCGGCGGCCCGGGAGGCGAGGACGCGCTGGGCGGTGCGGTGCTCCGCGCCGACGAGGTACGCCTCCGGGAAGTGCGCGGAGCCGATGCCGAGGTCGTCCTCGGGGTCGACCAGGCACGCGGCGGCGACCTCCCCGGTCCGGTCGAGCAGCCGGCGGGCGGCGTCCCGGCGGAAGCCCGCGGCCTCGACGGTCCGCTCGGCGGCGGCGAGCATGCCGTCGGGTCCTTCGGCGCCCTTGAGCCAGGCCTCCCCGCTGTCGAGCTCCTTGCGGGGGTCGACGGGGACGAGGCGGCGGGCGGAGTCGAGGACGTCGGCGACCGGGCCCTGGCCGGGGTCGGCGTACCGGACGGCGTTGCCGAGGACGGGCCGGACGCCCTGCTCGGCGGCGAAGCCGACGGTACGGGCGGCGAGCCGCAGGGAGCCGGGCCCGGTGCCGGCGCGCCCGTGGTGGACGGCCTCCAGGCACAGGGCGTCGCCGTACCGCTCGCGCCAGGGGGCGAGCAGCCGGGCGGCCCGGTCGGGGCGGCCCGCGGCGAGGGCGCGGCCGACGTCGGAGCCGGGGCCGAGCAGGACGAAGACGCCGTCGCCGGCCAGGGCGGCGCTGGGCAGCAGGGCCTGCCCTCCCCGCGGCTCCCCCGCCCCGGCGTGGGCGGCGGTGACCATGGCGCAGAGGGTGGCCCAGCCGGTGCGGGAGCGGGCGAGGAAGAGGGCGCGGGGCGCGGACTCGTCGACGAAGGCGCCGCCCCGGACGGGCACCCGGCGGGCGGAGCCCCGGTCGGCGGAGTCACGGCCTTCGGGTTCGGGGGCGCCGGGGGGCTCGTACGCCAGGTCCACGCCGAACAGGGGGCGGACCCCCTCCTTCTCGCACGCCTTGGCGAAGCGGACGGTGCCGGAGAGGGTGTCGCGGTCGGTCAGGGCGAGCGCGTCCATGCCCCGCTCGGCGGCGCGGGCGGCGAGGCGCTCGGGGTGGGAGGCGCCGTAGCGCAGGGAGTAGCCCGAGGCGGTGTGCAGGTGCGTGAAACCTGGCATGGCCGCACCTCCCGCACTCTCACATCGAATTCGTACACACGTTCCCACCCCCTCGTTCCCACCTTAGCTCACTTTCGAACGTTCGTGCGATAACTCGTTCAGACCCATCCCACCTGCGGAAACGTCCTCCGCCCCGGAGCCTGGGGGGCATGAGCCTCGTCGATGAACTGAAAAGCGCCGTCACCCCCCGAGCCGCCCTGCTCGTCGTCGGCGTCTTCGCCCTCCAGCTCCTGTTCATCACCTCGTACGTCGGGGCCCTGCACAACCCGAAGCCCACGGACGTCCCCTTCGGCGTGGTCGCCCCCGGGCAGGCCGCCACCGTCCTCACGGACCGGCTGGAGAAGCTGCCCGGCGATCCCTTCGACCCGCGCGTGGTCGCGGACGAGGCCGAGGCCCGGGACCAGATGCTGAACCGCGAGATCGACGGGGCCCTGATCGTCGACCCGCGCGGCCGCACCGACACCCTGCTCGTCGCCTCGGGCGGCGGAAAGGTGCTCTCCGCGACCCTGGAGGCGATGATCACGAAGCTGGAGGCCGCCGACCAGCGCCTCGTGCGGACCGTCGACGTGGCCCCGTCCTCCTCCCAGGACTTCAACGGACTCTCCGCCTTCTACCTGGTCATCGGCTGGTGCGTCGGCGGCTACATCTGCGCCGCGATCCTGGCGATCAGCGCGGGCGCCCGGCCGGCGAACCGGGAGCGCGCGATCATCCGCCTCGGGGCCCTCGCCCTCTACGCGGCCCTCGGCGGCCTCGGCGGCGCGATCATCGTCGGCCCGGTCCTCGGCGCCCTGCCCGGCAGCGTCGCGGCCCTGTGGGGCCTGGGCACCCTGGTGGTCTTCGCCGTCGGCGCCGCCACCCTCGCCCTCCAGTCCGTCTTCGGGATCGTCGGCATCGGCCTGGCGATCCTGCTCATCGTGATCGCCGGCAACCCGAGCGCGGGCGGCGCCTTCCCGCTGCCGATGCTGCCGCCCTTCTGGCGGGCGATCGGCCCGTACCTGCCGCCGGGCGCGGGCACCTGGGCGGCGCGCTCGATCGCGTACTTCAAGGGCAACGACATGACCGCCTCGATGGTGGTCCTGTCAGTCTGGGCGATGGTCGGCGCGGCCGTCACCCTGGTGATGTCCTCGGTGAAGTGGCAGCGGACGGCGGAGCGGATCCCGCCGGAGGCCCCGGAGCATCCGTAGAACACGAGGAAGGCCCCCCGCGCGGCAACGGGGGGCCTTCTGCATGCCTGGGGACCAGGGGATCAGTACACGTTGACCCCGTACGCGCTCAGCGCCTCCGTCACGGGCTGGAAGAAGGTCGTCCCGCCCGAGGAGCAGTTGCCGCTCCCGCCCGAGGTGAGGCCGATCGCCCGGCTGCCCGAGTAGAGCGGGCCGCCGGAGTCGCCGGGCTCGGCGCAGACGTTCGTCTGGATCATGCCGTAGACGATGTCGCCGCCGCCGTAGTTCACGGTGGCGTTCAGGCCGGTCACCGTGCCGCTGTGGATGCCGGTGGTGGAGCCGCGGCGGGTGACGGACATGCCGACGGTGGCGTTGGCGGCGCTGGTGATGTCGACGCTGCCGACCATGCCGGACTTGGTGACCGAGGTGTTGGTGTAGCGCACGATGCCGTAGTCGTTGGTCGGGAAGCTCGACCCGGCGGTGGAGCCGAGCACCGTGCTGTGGGTGGAGTTGGACCACCAGGTGCCCGCGCCGTCGGTGCAGTGGCCGGCGGTCAGGAAGTAGTAGTTCCCCGCGCTGTCCTTGACGTTGAAGCCGAGCGAGCAGCGCCAGCTGCTCGCGTAGATGGCGTCGCCGCCGGAGATCAGCTTGTTGAACGTGCCGGGGGTGCGCTCGATGCGCAGGGCTCCGGCGTCGGCCCCGGCCCGGTGCTTGATCTTCGCGATCTCGGCCTGGGAGACGGTGGAGTCGGCGGTGACGACGACCCTGCCGGTGGCGGGGTCGACGCGCCAGGCGGTGCCGGCCACGTCGGCGGCGAGGACGGCGTCGGCCGCGGCGGTGAGCCGGCCGGCGCTGAACGTCTGCGCGGAGTCGGCGTTCGCGGTGGGGACGGCGAGCGTCGCGGCGGCGGCGACGAGACCGGCGGTGAGGGCGAGCAGCCGGAACTTCTTCGTGGGGGTGGTCACTTCTTGTTCCTCCTGTGGGGGGGGATCAGTGGGTGTCCGTACGGGGATCAGAAGAGGCTGACGTTGTACTTGGCGAGCGCCTCCGGCACCGGCTGGAAGAAGGTGGTGCCGCCGGTGGAGCAGTTGCCGCTGCCGCCGGAGGTGAGGCCGAGCGCCTTGGTGCCGTCGTACATCGCGCCGCCCGAATCGCCGGGCTCGGCACAGACGTTGGTCTGGATCAGGCCCTTCACCGTGCCGCCGCTGGAGTAGTGGACGGTGGCGTTGAGGCCGGTGACCGTGCCGCTGCGGGTGCCGGTGGTCGAGCCGGAGCGCTTGACGGACTCGCCCACGTAGGCGTCGGCCGCGGTGAAGCCGCCGGTGTGGGCGAGCGAGGTGTTGTCGTAGCGGACGAGGGCGTAGTCGTTGCCCGGGAAGCTGGAGCCGACGGTGGCGCCGATGAGGGTCGACTGCGCCGAGTTGGTGTACCAGGTGTTGGCGACGTTGCCGCAGTGGCCGGCGGTCAGGAAGTAGTACGTGGAGCCGCTGCGCACGTTGAAGCCGAGCGAACAGCGGTAGCCGCCGCCGTAGATGGCGTCACCGGCCGCGAGCAGGGGTGTGAAGACGCCGGGGGTGCGCTGGACGCGGAGGGCTCCGGAGTCGGCGCCGGCCGCTCTCCGGATCTTGGCGAGGCCGGCGTCGGTGACGGTGGAGTCGGCGGTGACGACGACCCGGCCCGACGCCTGGTCGACGTACCAGGCGGTGCCGCCGACCCCGGCGGCCCCGACGGCGGCGTCGGCGCGGGCGAGCTGGGCGGCTCCGGCGGGACCGGGCGCGGGTGCGGCCTGGGCGCCGGGAAGTCCGAGGGCGGTCGCGGCGGCGAGTCCGGCGGCGACGGCGAGCAGGCGGGTGCGGGTTTTCCTCACTGTGCTCCTCCTTCTCGGAAAAAGCGGAGGGCCCGTGGATGTCGGGCCCGTGAGGTGCCATCAGGTGACGTGTCCCTGACATGCACCGTCAGTGATAGTGGCCCTCCCGGAGCGGACACACAAGACCGCCGCACGGACGGGCGCCTCGGGCCGTCGCGGCCGGGGGCGCCCGCCATCCGCAGCTCTACGGAGAAAGTCCTGGTCAGGCCGGCTTCAGTCGCCGCTCCCCGGCCGGCACCGCGGTGTCGAGCGTGTTCCCGGGCGGCGGGAAGGGGCAGATGAAGTGGTCCGCGAAGGCGCACGGCGGCAGCAGGGCGCGGTTGAAGTCGACCGTCACCGAGCCGTCCGCGGCCGGCGCCTCGGGCCGCAGGAAACGGAAGCGGTAGCTGTCCCGCCCGCTGGTGGCGTCCGCGAAGACCGCCCACAGGGAGCCGTCGTCCTCGACGGCCACCTGGAGGACGTGCTCCCCTCCGTGCAGCTCGAAGACCAGCTCCCCGGCGAGCCCGAGACCGCGCTCCCGGCCGTCGGCGTTCTCCACCCGTACGCTGCGCGTCTCCCCGTACGGACGGAACACACCGGGCACCACCCAGCGCTCGTCGTACGGGGTGGCCTCGATGCCCCGGAAGGCGCTGCGCGCCGCCGAGCCGGGGTCGAAGTCCCGTACGGCCCACAGCCCTTCGCGCCGCAGCACCACGAGCCGCCGGCCCGCCGACTCGACCCGGGACTCGTGGATCGGGGCGTGGTCGGCGGTGAGCCGGACCGTGCCGGCGAAGGCCTTGCCGTCGACGGTGATCCCGTCCTCGGCGGCCGCCGTCAGGAGGACCTCGTCGCCGTCCTCCCGCCACTCACCGGGAATGGCCGGAACGCGCCCCTCGGGGACGTCCGCGAGCCAGTGGGTGCCCGTGAGGGAGAGCGGGCCGTACGAGGAGGCGACCGCGGCCTCGCGCTGCTCGTGCCAGTGCTGCCAGTCCTGCTGTGGATCCGTGCTCATGGTGTGTCACCTTTCCATACGGGATCGGGAAGGCCGGGGAGGAAAGGTCACAGGACCTTGGAGAGAAAGGCGCGGGTCCGCTCGTGGCGCGGGCTGTCGAGCACCTCGGCCGGCGAGCCCTGCTCGACGATCCGGCCCTCGTCCATGAAGACCACGGTGTCGGCGGCCTCGCGGGCGAAGCCGATCTCGTGGGTGACGACGATCATGGTGGTGCCGGAGGCGGCCAGGTCCTTGATGACGTCGAGGACCTCGCCGACGAGTTCGGGGTCGAGCGCGGAGGTCGGCTCGTCGAAGAGGAGCAGGCTCGGTTCCAGGGCGAGCGCGCGGGCGATGGCGACTCTCCCCCTACGCCCTGGGGGCGTGGGGGGACCCCCAGCTGCTGTCCGCCGGAGAGCTGCTTGGGGTAGGCCTCGGCCTTGTCGGCGAGTCCGACGCGTTCGAGCAGCGCGCGGGCCGTGGCCTCGGCGTCCTCGCGGGGGCGCTTCAGGGCCGAGACGGGTGCCTCGACGATGTTCTCCAGGACGGTGAGGTGCGGGAAGAGGTGGAAGTTCTGGAAGACGAAGCCGATCCGGGTGCGCTGCCTGAGGATCTCGCGCTCGCGCAGCTCGTGGAGCCTGTTCCCGGAGCGGCGGTAGCCGACGAGGACGCCGTCGACGCCGACCGTGCCGCTGTCGACCTTCTCCAGGTGGTTGATGGTCCGCAGCAGGGTGGACTTGCCGGAGCCCGAGGGGCCGAGGACGACGGTGACCTCGCCGGCCCGGACGTCGAGGTCGATGCCGCGCAGGACGTGCAGGGCGCCGAAGCGCTTGTGGACGGAGCGGATCTCGACCGCTGTCCGCGGCGCGGTGACGGGTTCCTTCGTGACGGGCGGATCGCTGGTGAGAGACATGGCGGTTCCTCGGATACGGGTCGGGCAGCGGGTTTCAGGCACTCAGCGGGGCGGGGCGCCGGCACGCCGGGTCCCGCAGGAGGGCCAGGGCGGCCCGCGCGGTGGCGTCGTTCTGCCGGAATCCGGCCCCGCCGGTACGGGGCCGGATGAAGCCCGCCCCGGTGCGGGCGGTGGTGTGCGGGCCGAGGGCGAAGCGGCGCGGGTGCGGGCGCCCGTCGTGGTCCAGGAGGCGCCCGTCGGCGGGGTCGACCACGAGGAGGCCGCCGGGGGTGACCCTGGTCCCCTCCTCGTACAGGGCGCGGAGCAGCGGGCTGGCGGTGTGCTCCGGGGCGGGTTCGGGGATACGGGCCTCGACGAGGGCGCGGGCCTCGGTCCACTCCCCCGGCAGGGCGGCGGACGCGGCCCGGAAGAGGCCGCGTTCCTCGTCGGTCTCGACGGTGACCTGCGGGCCGAGGAAGCGGACGACGCCGGCGCGGGAGAGCGCGAGGAGCTGCCGGAGGCGGGGTCCCGGCGGCCCGGAGGCGAGGTAGCTGAAGAAGCCGTGCCACCAGCCGTCGGGGTCCACGCGCCGGCCGAGGCGCAGGAGCTGGACGTAGACGGAGAGCAGGCCGGCGAAGACGGCGGCGTCGGGGCTGTGGGCGGGGTCGTGGCGGCGGGTCAGGTCGTCGGTGACGTAGCCGCGCAGGCCGTGCTGGAGAGCCTCGGCGGAGTCGTAGCGGATGCCGTCCAGGGGGTGGTCGAGGGCGTCGAGGTCGAGCCGGTCGGCGGGGTCGGGGACGGCGGCGGCGACGACCGCGGCGAGTTCGGCCCCGCGCGGCGGTGCCGCCTCGTAGGCCTTCTCGAAGTCGCTCCAGTCGAGCGAGGTCCGCTCGGGGTGGGTGGAGAAGAGCCGGTGGTAGTGGGCCCAGCCGAGTTCCTTGTCGATGAGCGGCCAGACGTCGCGCCGGAAGTCGAGCGGCCCGGTGCGCCGGAGCAGGGCGTCGGTCTGTTCGGGGCCGAAGAAGCGGGGCAGCGGGGGCTGTTCGCCGTCGAGGACGTAACCGATCTTCGAGTGGTACGGGACGCCCCGGCGCGATCCGACGTGCAGCACCGGTTCCTTGCCGGAGGGCACGTACACGAGCGCGTCGCCCTCGCCCTCGTACCGTCCGCCGCGGCCCTCGGTGAGCAGCACCATCAGGTCGACGAAGGCGAGGCCGAAGCCGCGGACGAGGACGGGTTCGCCGGCGGGGAGGGCGGAGAGGTCGGCGTCGGCGGTGAAGTCGGGCGGGAGGTGGACGAGCCCGTGGTGCCCGGCGAAGCCGGCGAGCCGCCGCTGCTCCGGGTCGGGTTCGGCGCCGACGTGGCCGACGGTGAGGACGACGAGGTCGGCGAGGAGGGGGGCGGAGGCGCCCTCCAGCCAGACCCGCTGGCGTCCTTCGCGGGGCCCGCTGATCCGCAGGGCGGTGGTGCGGTGCTCGTGGACGGTGACGGAGCCGGGCAGGGCGTCGCGGGTCCGCTCGTACACCCAGCGGAGATAGGCGCCCTGCTGGGGGCGGGTGGGGAAGGTGCGGCCTTCGATGCCGGCCCATTCGGCGAGGGTGGGTCCGGGGTGGACGGGTCCTTCGAGGTCGACGGTCTCGTCGGTGAACATCGTGACGTCCTCGGCCCGGGAGTTCATCCAGAGCAGCGGGGACTGCGCGGTGCGCCAGATCCGGCCGGGTCCCGGCGGGTGCGGGTCGACGAGGTGGACGTCGAGGGGCTCGTCGCCGTACAGCTCGGGCAGGTTGGCGGCGAGCCGTTCGAGGAAGCCGGTCCCGCGCGGCCCGGCGCCCACGACGACGACGGACGGGCGCGGGCTCATCGGGCACCGGCCGTTCCGCGGGCGTAGTGCCGCTCGACGTAGTACTGGCCGATGCCGAGGACCGAGGTGACGGCGACGTACCAGAGCGTGGCGACGAGCAGCAGCGGGATGATCTCGTACGTGCGGTGGTAGACGAGCTGGGTCGAGTAGAGCAGGTCCTGGACGGCGATGACGGAGACGATGGAGGTGCCCTTGAGGGTGCCGATCAGCATGTTTCCGGCGGGCGGGACGATCGCGCGCATGGCCTGCGGCAGCACGATCCGGGTGAGCCGGCGCCACCGGCCGAGGCCGAGGGACTGGGCGGCCTCGATCTGGCCCCGGTCGACGGAGAGGACGCCGCCGCGGACGACCTCGGCGGCGTAGGCGGCCTCGTGCAGGGTGAGGCCGATGACGGCGACGGCGACGGGGCCGAGGAGGTTGACCGTGTTCACGCCGAGGATCTGCGGGTAGAGCACGCCGATGTTGAACCAGAAGAGCAGCTGGACCAGGATCGGGGTGGACCTGAAGAACCAGACGTAACCCCAACTGACCGCACGCAGCACGGGGTTGGCGGACAGCCTGAGGACGGCGAGCAGGGTGCCGAGGGCGAAGCCGAGGGCCATGACGAGGGCGGTCAGCCACAGGGTGAGGCCGAGGCCGCGCAGGACGGACGCGGAGGTGAGGTACTCGGCGACGACGTCCCACTGGAAGGCCTTGTTGCGGACGACCGAGACGAGTGCGAGCGCGAGCAGGATCAGGACGGTGGCGGCGGCGGTCCACTGGCCGGTGCGGCGGGCGGGGACGACGCGCGGGGGCGGTTCGGCCGGCGGGGCCGTGGACGGTGCCTTGACGAGGGTCGCGGACATACGAGGGCTCCGTGGATGCCAGGGGGCGGATCGAACACGGGGTGCGCCTTCACACGCGCTGAGCCGCGGATCCGGGCCCCTCAGCCCGATCCGCCCTTCGAGGCTAGGCGGTCAACACGGGCTGCTGTCAAGGGTGTCCGCACTGTGGGCCGTACGTCTCATCGCGGTTGACGCGGGACCGGATGCCTGTTCAACTGTGGCCATGCATCCGCAGCAGCTGGTCACGCGCTCCCACATCGACTTCGGTCGCGTGTGGTCCTCTTCCTGTTGAGCCGACCCGCCGCTTCTCCCCGCCCGCGTGCTGTCCTCCGCGGCGCCTTCACGCCCCGCTTCCGTGGCGCCTCCACACCCAGGTCCCGCGTGAGCGTCTGAGCCCTCCCCTCCCCTCACCCCCGCGCCCCTTCCCCTCCTGACGGCACGTCATGGCCTGTGAACCGGGCAGCCGCCTCCTGCCGTTCGTGAGGCACCGGCTACCGCCCGCTCTTCGACGTGTCCGCCGGTCCCGAGTCGATCGGCCCGCTGCCGTTCGAGACATTCCTGGAGAACCCGAAGCCATGAGTACGCGCACGAGTTCCGGCACCGCACGCACCACCCTCGTCTTCGCCCTGATCACCGCGGCCACGCTCGGCCTCACCGCCTGCTCGGGCGGCGAGCCCGCGACCGCCCCGGCCGGGGCGACCGGAGCGCGGGGCGCCCTCCCGACCGAGGACGTGGTGGCGGCGGTGCGGAAGAACGAGGCGGAGGCGAAGCTGCTCCCCGCCGACGTGCGGCAGCGCGGCAGCCTGACGCTCGCCGCCTCGGTGGGGACGCCGCCCAGCTCGGCCTATCTGCCGGACGGCACGACCGTCGTCGGGGTGGACGCCGACTTCTCGGCCGCCGTGGCGAAGGCCCTCGGTCTGGAGCTGAAGCGCGAGGTGGTCGGTTTTGAAGCGATCCTGCCGGCGCTCGACAGCGGCAGGTACGACGTCGGCACCGGGAACTTCGGCGTGACCGAGGAGCGACGCAAGACCATCGACTTCGTGACGTACGTCAACGACGGGCAGGGCTTCGCCGCCCGGGCGGACAGCACCCTGAAGGCGGTCACCGACCTCACGCAGCTGTGCGGCCTGAAGGTGGCCGTGAACGCCGGCACGACCTTCGAGCGGACCCTGGAGAAGAACGAGGACCGGTGCGCGCGGGCCGGGAAGCCGGCGTACGAGGTGAACGTCTACAGCGAGGCCGGGGCGATCTGGATGTCGCTCCAGCAGGGGCGCAGCGATGTCGTGATGAACACGATCAACGGCGTGCGGTACGCGGTGACGCAGCAGAGGAACGTGAAGTTCCTCAACGAGTACCGGCGGCTCGACGTCGGTTTCGCCTTCAAGAAGGGCACGCCGCTCGCACCGGCCTTCCAGGCGGCGGTGAACGGCCTGAAGGCCGACGGGACGTACGAGCGGATCCTGAGGAAGTGGGGGGTGACCGGCTCGGGCATCGAGCGGTCGCGGATCTCCCCGCCGGAGATCCCGGCGCCGAAGAAGTAGCGGCGGCGCGCGGGACCCCGACGGGAGTCCGACGGGAGTCCGGCCGGGGGTCTACGGGATGCCGACGGTACGTCAGCAGTCGCAGCCGCAGTCGCAGTCCCCGCAGCAGCAGTCCCCGTCGCAGCAGGAGGAGCAGTTGCTGCAGCAGTCACAGCAGTCGCAGCAGTCACCGGGGCTGCACTGCTGGCACAGCCCCTCGCGCCGCTGCCGGCTCCAGGGGTCCTCGAAGCTCCCGCAGCACATCTGGCAGGTGCAGGCCATGCCGATCCAGAGGGCGCAGCCGACTGTCAGACCGCGCCGGTTGGGCGGCTCGGGCGGGAACGGACCGCCGGGGCCGCCCGGGCTGCCGGGGCCGGGGGCGTAGGGCCCGCCCGGGCCGGCGGGTCCGCCGGGGCCGGGGGCGTACGGGTTGCCGGGCATCGGTCCGTTCGGGGTGGCGTACGGGTTCCCCGGCACCGGGCCGTGCGCCGCCCCCGGCGCGCCGTGCGAGCAGCTGGTCGTGCCGAAGGCGCGGTCGACGGAGGTGCGCAGCTCGTGGGCGAGGAGGACGTGGGCGAGCTTGCCGTCGGCGAACTCGGCGTCCTTCAGCGCGAGGCGGATGCCGTGGAGGGCGTCGTCGGCGAGCCGGCGGGCCTCCTCGCGGGAGGTGCCGGTGGCGGTGAGCGGGTTCCACGCGCCGCTCGCGGCGTCGGCGGCCTGGTCCTCGACGGCGTCGAGGAGGTGGGCGAGCCGGCCGAAGAGGCGGCCGGCCTCGGCGAGCGGCTCCGCGTTCCCCGGCCGTCCCGCGAGGACGGCGGTGTGCGCGAAGGCGGCGGCGGTCGCCGTCTCGGTCGGCTCGGTGACGGTGAGCAGAGGGGTGCCGGGTCCGGCGAGGGCCTCGATGCCGGTCTGGCGGTCGACGGCGTCGACGAGGACGGCCGTGTCGAAGCCGAGGTCCCGCCCGGTCCTGGCCCCCGCCCGGTCCCAGGAGCGGGCGACGCGGCGGGCCGCGGCGGCGACGGGCCGGCGGGCCAACAGGCCGTCCCGGTCGGCGACGTGGTCCCGTACCTTCGCCGAGGCGAGGACGAGCGAGACGGCGGCGGCGAGCCTGGCGCCCTCGCCGCGGGCGACGGGGGCGGTCTTCATGGCGCGCAGGGCGCAGGGTCCCGCGGTGCGGCGGCCCGCTTCGGTGACGCCGGTCTGAGCCTCCGTCAGGACCGAGACGATGAGCCCGTCGTAGTTGGTGACGACCCGGGCGAACTGGCCGTGGTCGGCGCGGAGCGCCAGGCAGAGGCCGCAGAGGTGGGCCGTCCACTCGGTCTTCAGCCCGTCGGTGAGGCGGTGGGTGCAGGGTCTGACGATGCCGAACAAGGACTCCCCCGTGAGTCGTGGGCGGTGGCGGGCGGAGGTCCGCCGAGCGGCCCCGCGGCATCGTAGCGAGTGGGGCCGTTCACCCGTACGCGCCCATCGTCACCCTTGTGACCCGACTTTCATATTTTCAGCTACATGGCCCTCCATCAGGCCCCGCATACCGCAAGTTTCCTGACGAATCGCCAGGAAACGCTCCTCACGTTCTGCACCAGTACCGTCACGAATCCTCTGCGCGGCGCCTATCCACTTGGCGCGCGATCCGCATCATGGACGACGATAGGGATTGCGGAACCACAAGTGACCGCGCTGAAAGGAGGCGTCCATGGGATCGGTGCGCAAGGCGAGTGCCTGGCTGGGACTCGTCGAGGACAACGACGAGCGTTACTACGACGACGAGTACGCCGACGGTGCCGAGGGCGGCGACGCCTGGGTGACGGACCCCCGGGTCCGGGTGGCCACGGACACCGCCGAGGACCGGGGCCGCCGGATCGCCACCGTCTCCCCGGACGGCTTCCGGGACGCCCGGGGCATCGGCGAGCTCTTCCGGGACGGGGTTCCGGTGATCGTGAACCTGACCGCGATGGAGCCGAACGACGCCAAGCGCGTCGTCGACTTCGCCGCCGGTCTCGCCTTCGGCCTGCGCGGCTCGATCGAGCGTGTGGCGACGCGGGTCTTCCTGCTGACCCCCGCCGACACCCAGATCGTCACCGGCGAGACCGGTCGGCGTCAGCAGGACGGTTTCTTCAACCAGAGCTGAGCGGGTCCGCCGGCCCGGCCGGGCACCTCCCGACGCGGTCGGGTCAGTGCGCCGGACGCCCCGAGCCGGCGGGCTCGATCGCTTCCCGAGTCGCGGGCACCCGCGGCTCGGCGCCTGCGGGGCAACCGGACGACTCCGAGCCACCGGGCGCTCCCGAGACACCGCTCCGCTCCGGCGACCCGGCCCGCCCCGAAGAACCGGCCGCTCCCGAGACACCGCCCCGCTCCGACCGGTCGGCGGGTGCCGCTTCCGGCGCCTCCGCCATCCCGGGTACGGTCCCGGACATCTCCGCACCCTGGTCCAAGCCCACCGCGGCCACGCGCGCCCCCTCGGCCTCCCGGGCGTCGAAGGCCTCCTCCGGGTCCACCGGGCATTCCATGATCCGCGGCAGCCGCTGGGCCATCAGCGCGCCGAGGAGCAGCAGGCCGGCGCTCACGAAGAGCGTGACGTGCAGGCCGGTCACGAAGGAGTGCCGCGCGGCCTGGTGCAGGGCCTCGCCGGCCGTGCCGCCGAGCTGACCGGCGACCTCGTACGCCTCGCCGAGCGAGTTCGCGGCGGCCCGGCTCGCCTCCGCGGGCACCCCGGGCACCGAGGCGAGCCCGGGGGCGTACGCCGCGTTCATCACACTGCCGAGCAGCGCGATGCCCATGCCCGCGCCGAGCTGGTACGAGGTCTCGCCGATCGCCGCCGCGCCGCCCGCGCTCCCCTGCGGCGCCTCGCTCAGCATCGACTCGTACGCCGAGAAGAGCGTGGTCTGCAGGCCGAAGCCCAGCAGCACGAAGCCCACCGTGAGCAGCGCCGGCCGGTCGTGCTGCCCCATGAACGTGAGCAGCAGCACCGCTGCGGCGGTGAGCAGGAAGCCCCAGCCGACCATCCGGCGCGGCCCGATCCTGCGCAGGGTGTACGAGCCGGTGGCACCGGCGGCCATGGCGGCGAAGGTCAGCGGGAGGAGCCGGAGGCCGGTCTCCAGGGGGCTGAGGCCGAGGACCAGCTGGAGGTACTGGATGGCGATGAGCTCCAGGCCGACCAGGGCCAGCATGCCGATGACGATGCAGCCGACCGAGGTGGTGAAGGCCGCCCGGGAGAAGAGCTTCAGGTCGATCAGCGGGTGCGGGCGCCGCTTCTGCCTCCGTACGAAGAGGACGAGGAGCGTGGCGCCGAGCAGCAGCGGCCCGGCGGTCGCCAGGGTGAGCAGCGGGTCGCCGGCCCCGGCGCGCTTGACGCCGAGGACGCAGCCGAGCACTCCGGCCGCGGCCATGAGCGCGCCGAGCACGTCCCAGGGGCCGTCGGCGGCGCCCCGGGACTCGGGGAGCAGGCGGCGGCCGAGCGGGAGGATCAGCGCCATCAGCGGGATGTTGATGAGGAAGACGGAGCCCCACCAGTAGTTCTCGACGAGGAAGCCGCCGAGCACCGGCCCGGTGGCGGCCCCGATCGCGGCGGTGGCCGTCCAGATGCCGATCGCGGTGGCGCGCTCCCTGCGGTCGGGGAAGACCGTCCGGAGGATGGAGAGCGTGGCGGGCATGATCATCGCGCCGCCGACGCCGAGCAGCGCGCGGGCCCCGATGAGGACGGAGGGCTCGGTGGCGAGCGCGGCGACCGCCGAGGCGATGCCGAAGAGCGCGTAGCCGAGGAGGAGCACTCTCCGTCTGCCGACCCGGTCGCCGAGGGTGCCGAAGAGGATGAGGAGCGACGCGCAGACCAGGGGGTAGGCGTCGACGATCCAGAGCAGCGCGGTGGAGCTGGGGCGCAGGTCCTCGGTGAGCGAGGGGACGGCGACGTGCAGGATGGTCGCGTCGAGGGCGACCAGGAGAAGACTGACGCAGAGGACGACGAGGACGACCCAGCGGTTGGTGCCGCCGCCGACGGGGGAACGCGGTCGTTCTTGGGCCGTGTTCGTCCGCGACATGTACGTACCTCCCAGTGAAGCTCTCGCGCTCGGTGGGCTGTGACCAGGGCGTATGCCCCTGGGGCGGCCCGGCATCGACGGGCGAGTGAGCCGTCAGCGTACGCGAGTTCAAGGCCCGAGCGCGTGGTGCAGCTCTCACCTCGGCGGGGCTCGTGGTGTGGCGTACGCCACTCCGCGGGGGCCGTGCGTCGCATGGAATTCCGCACGGACGTCTGTTTGGGGAAATTCCCGCGCGTTCAAACAAGCTTCCGGAATCACCCCGTCCGGCATTACCGCCGAAGGTCATCTGATTTCCCGACCGGCGTCCGGAATGGACCGGTCACTGAGACCCACTCCACATCACATGGTCATCACGAAGGGAGCGGAACGACCGGGTCTGCTTCTCACTCCCTGTAACGTCGATTGGGTGCGTACCGACATCTTTGCCCGGCTGGACCGGGAGCCGGAACCGCCGAAGATAGAGGTCCCGCGGATGACCCGCACGCGTCTCGCCCTCTTCGGCGGGACGTCGGCGTTCTATCTCGCCATCGTCGTGGCCGTCCTGCTGTCGACGGGGCTGGTGACCCTCGACTGGAAGATCATGCTCTTCCGGCCGTACCAGCAGTGGCCCGAGATCCACGGCTTCCTCGACTACTACGTCGTCCTCGGCCAGCGCGGCCCCACGGCCGTCATGGTGGCCGCCTGGCTGGGCTGGCGCTCCTGGCGCCAGCACACCCTGCGGCCCCTGCTGTGCCTCGGCGCCGCGCTTCTGCTGCTCAACGTCTCGGTGGGTGCGGTCAAGATCGGGCTCGGCCGCCTCGGGCCCCACTACGCCACCCAGATCGGCTCCCCGGAGCTCTTCGGGGGCGGCGACATATTTCCCTCGGGGCACACCGCCAACGCGGTCGTGACCTGGGGCATCCTCGCCTACCTGGCGACCACCCCGAGAGCCCGGCGCTATCTGTCGGCGCTCTCCGCGGTGGTCGCGCTCGGCGTCGGCCTCACCACCGTCTACCTGGGCACGCACTGGCTGAGCGACGTGCTGCTCGGCTGGGCCGCCGGGCTGCTCGTGCTGCTCGCGCTGCCCTGGTGCGAGCCGGTCCTGGCCGTCGCCGAGGCCTGGATCCTCGCCGCGCGCGACCGGCTCAGGGAGCGGCTGCGGGACCGCCGCCGGCTCGTGCCCTCGCTGCCCGTGGCCTCGGGAGGGCCGCGCCCGGTCCGCGAGCCCGTACGGGAGCCGGTGCGGGAGCCCGTGGGGGTGGCCGGCGGACGCCGCGCCCCCGCGACCCGCGGCTGACACGCAGCGCAGCAGGGCCCCGGCCGCATCGGCCGGGGCCCTTTCGCGTGCGGTCCGGCCCGTCAGCCGAGCCAGCAGCGGGTGACGGTGCCGTCCTCGACCTCGAAGTTGATGCGCCCGGACAGGTACTCCATGGTGATGATCGAGCCGGGCGGCAGGCACCGGACGACGCGCCAGCCACGGGTCCTGGCGAGCTGCTCGGCCCCCTCGGCGGCCAGGCCCACATAGGACTCGGGAGCGTCGCGGGGCGGTTCGGGAGTGCGCGAAGTGGGTGACATGAACCTCACGTTAGTCCCTCTGCGGTCACGCTTGTGTCACAAGTTCTCGACATAAGTCTGACCTGTTCGACCGTCAGCCGCGGGCCCGGTTTCCGGCCGTTTCTCCAGTAATTGAGAACATCTCCCGGCCGTTCGCACGAAGACCTCGGAAGTGCCGCCGAGACCCGTTCAATTCCCTTCTTCCGGCACGCCGTCCCGAATTGCGACGGCGACGCGCACGCGAGCCACGCACTCTTCCCTTACAGAATGCTTACGCTGTCCGAACGCCCGGAGACGCGGAGCCGGGACGACGGCGAGGCGGAGGCAGGATGAGCAACGGGACACCGACCGCGACCGCCGAATCGGCCCGGCAACGGCACGGCCGCATCCTGATCGACTGGCTCACCACCACCGACCACAAGAAGATCGGCCATCTGTATCTGGCCACCTCGTTCGTCTTCTTCCTGTTCGCCGGGCTCCTGGCGATGCTGATGCGGGCCGAGCTGGCCCGCCCCGGACTCCAGCTGGTCACGAACCAGGAGTTCAACCAGGCCTTCACCCTGCACGGCACGATCATGCTGCTGCTCTTCGCCACACCGACCTTCGCCGGCTTCGCGAACGAGCTCGTACCGCTGCAGATCGGCTCCCCCGACGTCGCCTTCCCGCGGCTGAACATGTTCTCGTACTGGCTGTTCCTCTTCGGCGGCCTGATGGTCCTCGGCTCCCTCTTCACCCCCACCGGACCCCCCGCCTTCGGCTGGACCGCCTACGCCCCGCTGAACAGCCTGGAGCGGATGCCGGGCGTCGGCACCGACCTGTGGATCACGGGGCTCGCGCTCTCCGGCTTCGGCACGATCCTCGCCTCGGTGAACTTCCTCGCCACCATCGTCGGCATGCGGGCGCCCGGCATGACCATGTTCCGGATGCCGATCTTCACCTGGAACGTCCTCTTCACCACGATCCTGGTGCTCGTCGCCTTCCCCGTCCTCGCGGCGGCGCTCCTCGTCCTGGAGGCCGACCGGCGCCTCGGCTCCGTGGTCTTCCAGCCCCAGAACGGCGGCGCGCTGCTCTGGCAGCACCTCTTCTGGTTCTTCGGCCACCCCGAGGTCTACATCATCGCGCTGCCGTTCTTCGGGATCGTCAGCGAGATCATCCCGGTCTTCTCCCGCAAGCCGATCTTCGGCTACGCGACGCTGGTCGGCGCCACCATGGCGATCACCGGCCTCTCCGTGGTGGTCTGGGCCCACCACATGTTCGTGACCGGCGCGGTGCTCCTCCCCTTCTTCTCGATGCTCTCGTTCCTCATCGCGGTGCCCACCGGCGTGAAGTTCTTCAACTGGACCGGGACGATGCTGCACGGTTCGCTGTCCTTCGAGACCCCGATGCTCTGGTCCGTCGGCTTCCTGGTGTCCTTCCTCTTCGGCGGGCTCACCGGCGTCATCCTCGCCTCTCCGCCGATGGACTTCCAGGTCACCGACTCGTACTTCGTCGTCGCCCACTTCCACTACACGGTCTTCGGCACCGTCGCCTTCGCGACCTTCGCGGGCTTCTACTTCTGGTGGCCCAAGTTCACCGGCCGGATGCTCGACGAACGGCTCGGGAAGATCCACTTCTGGACGCTCTTCATCGGCTTCCACCTGACCTTCCTCGTCCAGCACTGGCTCGGCGCGGAGGGCATGCCCCGCCGGTACGCCGACTACCTGGAGGCCGACGGCTTCACCGCGCTCAACACGGTGTCCACCATCGGCGCGTTCCTGCTCGGCACGTCCACGCTGCCGTTCCTGTACAACGTGTGGCGGACGTGGCGGTACGGGGAGAAGGTCGACGTCGACGACCCCTGGGGGTTCGGGCGCTCCCTCGAATGGGCGACGTCGTGCCCGCCGCCGCGTCACAACTTCGAGCGGGTTCCGCGGATCCGGTCGGAGGCGCCGGCGTTCGACCTCCACCACCCGGACTTCGCCCCGCCCGAACGCACCCGCCTCACCCCACCGGACACCCCCTGACGGCTGACCGTCGCGCGGCGCGGCCCGGGCGGGCGCGGCACCCAGCGGTACCGGGCGCCGCGCCCGCGCGGCTGCGCGTCAGCGGAAGCGGCGTACCAGGCGGCCCGCCCTCGCCTTCTCGGTGTACACCGCGTCCACCACCCGCCCCACAGCCCGATGCACCCGCGCCCGCCCCGGCGCGTGGGTGCGGCGGCTCGCGCCGTGGGTGGCGAGGTCCGTCCAGAGGGCCTCGTGCCGCGCGGCGATCCGCGCGGGGTCGAAGCGTTCGGAGGCCGTGAGCGCGGCGCGTCCCGCCTTGGCGCGGAGTTCCTCGGACTCGACGTACGCCCGCAGCGCCGCCGCGACCGCGGCCACGTCGTCGACGGGGACGAGCCGCCCGTCGACCCCGTCCTCGATGATCTCGCGCGGCCCGTAGGGGCAGTCGGTGGAGACGACCGGCAGTCCGCAGCGCATCGCCTCGACGATGGTCATGCCGAAGGACTCGCGCTGCGAGGTGACCGCGGCGATCGAGCCCTTGACCCATTCGGGTTCCATCGAGCCGACCGTCCCCATGAGGAAGACCTGCTCGTCGAGCCCGAGGGCCTTGATCTGCCGGGCGAGCGGGGCCTTGAGGTCCTGGACGGCGTCGCCGGAGCCGTAGATCCGCAGCTTCCAGTCGGGGTGGTCGGCGGCCACGGCCGCGAAGGCGTCGATCAGCACGTCGTACCGCTTGACGTGGGTCAGCCGGCCCGCCGCGACGACCGTCCTCGCCGCCGGGTCGGCGGGCCCGACGGCGGGCGCGGGCACGCTGTTGGGCACGGCCTCGACGCGTACGCCGGGCAGGCGGAGTTTCCGGTAGGCGCGGGCGTCGGCCTCGGTGACCGTGGTGACGGCGTCGAGCAGCGCGTACTCGTGGGCGATGTCCCGGCGCAGCCGGTAGCTGTGGCCGGTCAGTATCAGGTGTTCCTGGCCGACGAGGACCGGACCGCGCCGGGCCTGCCGGGCGAGGTGCACGTTGAGCCCGGGGCGGGTGGCGACGAGGACGTCGGCCTCCACGCCGCGCAGGTACTCCCCGATCCGCGCGTCGGTGAGCGCGCTGTACTGCTTCCAGCGGCCGTCGCCGCGCGGGAAGACCTCGGCGGGGCGGTGGAAGTCGGGGTGGTCGCCGTCGTATCCGGGGCTGTCCCGGCGCAGGTCGACGAGGTGGCGCAGGGTCACCCCGGCCGGCAGGCCCAGCCACGGACGGTCACGGTGGCGGAACACCGAGACGATCTCGACCTCGTGGCGTTCCGCCAGTTCCTCGGCGAGGGTGAACGTGGTCCGGATCGTGCCGCCGTAGTGGTAGCCGTTGTGGAGCAGAAAGGAGATACGCATCTACTGCCGGTTCCCCCCGGTCAGTTCGGTCAGTCGGTCGGTGCCCGACTGTACTGCCGGTGCGGGGGTCCCGTTCACGGCCGGTAGCCGAGCTGGGGGACGGTCGCGCAGTTCTTCGTCATCTCGCCCTGGCTGACCCAGCCCCGCCCGTCCTGCCAACGGGCCACGGACAGACAGGTGTTCCGGGTGGCGGGCGGCCGGGCCAGGTGCTCGAAGCGTACGGGGAGCAGCAGTCCGTTCGCGGTGTACGGTTCCGGACGGTTCATGAAGTCCTCGACGCAGCCGCGGGTGAGCGCGCCCCGGGCGAGGCAGGAGCGGGCGGCGTCGGTGAACCACATGGCCGCCGCCCATCCTTCGAGCTGCCACTGCGACAGGGGCCGGTCGCCCATGGCCGTGCGGAACGCGCGGACCGCCGGCTGCCCGGTGTCCTCGTAGTTGCGGCTGGAGCCGGTCACCCACAGCGAGGCCCGGCAGCCGGGGGCGCGGGCGTAGTCGCGGGGGACGGCCGAGGACCAGTTCTGCACGTTGGTCACCTTGGCGGCGACCCGGACCCCGACCGCCTGCATCGCCTCGCACAGGCGGACGTTGCCGTGGGTGTCCATGGCGTCGAAGAGGACGTCGGCGTGCTCGGCCCGCAGATCGGCGGCGACGGCGCGGAAGTTGGGCAGGGCGAAGTCGACCTGTTCCTCGACGACGCGGTAGCCCTCGGCACGCAGTCCGCGGGTGATCAGCCGGGCGTACGCGGCGGAGGCGGCCTGGTTGTAGGAGACGACGGCGGCGGTCCGCGCGCCCAGCTTCGCGCGGAAGTAGTGGTAGACCTCGGTCCCGCCGTACAGCGTGCCGCCCCAGCCGGGTGCGCGCCCGGTGCGCGGGGCGGAGCTGCCGTAGATGCCGTAGAGGTGCGGATGGGTGTCGTAGGCGGGGGTGAGGGGCTGGCCGCCGATGTCGGGGACGCCGGCGCGGGCGACGAGGGGCGCGCCGGCGTAGTTCAGGGCGGTGGTGGCGACGAGGGCGAAGACGCCGCGCTCGTCGATCAGACGGTGCACGCACGCGTTGTTGCCGACGCCGCTGCCGCCGTCGTCGCAGGTCTCGACCTCGACGCGGCGTCCGTCGAGGCCACCGCGCGCGTTGAGGGCGTCGAACCAGGCGCGGGCTCCGTCGCGCGGGCCGGTGAAGGTCTGTCCGCCGACGGGGCTGGTGGTGCTGGTGATGATCCCGACGCGGAGCGGCTCACCGCCGGAGGGGGTGACGGTGGGCCGCGTCTCGAAGGCGCGCTCCGGGAGCCGGCTGCCGCAGCCCGTGAGGAGGGTGAGCAGCACGGCCAGGAGCAGCGCCGCGACCGCCTCAGCAGCCCGGAACGGTGACACCGCTCAGCTCGACCAGGCCGCACAGGGTCTTCACGGAGACCTTCCAGGTGTCGTCCTGCAGGACGGAGGTGCCGTGGGCGCCGGGCAGGGCGGGGGCGCCGCCGACCAGCAGGTCGTAGGTGACGTCGGCACCGGTGGCCGAGGTGAACGCGATGCCGGTGACCTTCGCGGAGGTCATCGCCGCGTTCTTGTCGCCGGCGAAGGCGCCCAGCACCGGCCGCATCTGCTCGCCGTTCTCCAGGAGCTTCACCTTCTCGGCGACGGGGGTCTTCGGGTCGAAGAACGCCGTCCAGTTCCTGGTGATCTGGGCTTTGGCGGCGGCCGGGTCGGTGGGCCGGTCGGCCGTCGGCGGGGAGGACGGGGAGGACGAGACCGTGCCGCCGCTCTTTCCGCCGCCGTTGTCGGAACAGGCCGCGACGGCGGGCGCCAGGGCGAGGACGGCGACGGCCCCCAGGACCGCGAGACGGGAGCGTCCACCGCGTCGTACATCGACCATCTGGCTCACCACCGGGTGTCCCGCCAGTCCGGAGCGGCTGGTGTTTCCAGGGTGGGACGGATCGGGGCATAGTGCAAGGAAGAGACGAGGGAGGCCCGCGTGCCGACAGCCCGGATCCTGCTCTGGAGCGGTCTCGCGGCGGCCGCCGGGGGCGCGGTGCTCTGCGCGCTCGGCTGGTACGGGATCTCAGGCGAGCGCTTCGCGGAGCGCCAGCTGCCCTATCTGGCCTCGTGCACGATCCCGGGGGCCGCGCTCCTCGTGGCGGGCGCGGTCCTCGTCGGTACGGCGACGCTGCTTCCCGTACGCCCCCCTCGGCCGCGCTCCCCGACTCCGGAGGAGCCTCCGCCGCCCTCCTCGGACGGGCCCCTCCTCCGCGTCCCGGACGGGACCCTCGCGCACCGCCCCGACTGCCCGCTGGTGGCGGGCAAGGCGGAGGCCGTGGAGGTGGGGGACGCCGAGCTCGCCCCCTGCCCGGTGTGTGAGCCGTGGCCTCCCTGACGTACGAGCTGACGCTGGCCGGCCTCGCGGTCGGCAGCGCCGCCGCGCTCACCGGCATCGGCCTGATCGTCACCTACCGGGCGACCGGGGTCCTCAACCTGGCGCACGGGGCCGTCGCCATGGTCGGCGCGTACGTGCTCCGCCAACTGGTCGTCGTCTGGGGGTGGCCGCTCCCCCTGGCCGCCCCGGTCACGCTCCTCCTCGTCGCCCCCGGCCTCGGCCTGGCGCTCGACCGGGGCGTCTTCCGCCCCCTCGCGCTGCGCGGTTCGAACCCGGCGCAGACCCTGGTGGCGACGATCGGCGTCTTCGTCCTGCTGGTGGGCGGGGCGGTGCTGCTGTGGGGCCCGGGGGCCCGGGACGACGCGCCCGTGCTCCTCGGCGACGATCCGTGGGCACAGCTCGCGGCCGTGCTGGCGCTCGCCTGCCTGGTGGGGGCGGTGACCCGGTGGACGCGGTTCGGCCGGGAGCTGCGGGCGGTCGTGGACAACCGCCCGCTCGCCGTCCTGGCGGGGATCGACGCGGACCGGGTCGCGGCGGCGGGCTGGGCGTTCGGCTCGTTCACGGCCGGGCTCACGGGCGTGCTGCTCGCCCCGTACGTACGGCTCGACCCGTACGGGATGCCGCTCCTCGTCATCGAGGTGATCGCGGTCGCGGTGATCGCGAGGATGCGGTCGCTGCCGGTGGCCGTGGCGGCCGCGCTGGCCATCGGTGTCGCCCAGGCGCAGCTGACCCGGTTGCACCCGGAGGGCTGGGCGGGCCCGCTGCTCCAGGCCGTCGGGGCGAACCTGTTCGTGGTGGCGCTGCTGGTGGCGGCGCTGGTCCTGCCGGGCGTGGGCGGCAAGGGCCGCGACGCCCTGCCGCCGCCGACGCGCGCCCCGCGTGTCCCGCCCGTCCTGTGGCCGGTGGTCGGCGTCCTGCTGCTCCTCCCCCTGGGCCTGGCGGGCTCCGACCTGCACACGGCGGTCCAGGTCCCCGCGCTCGCCGTGATCCTCCTGTCGCTGGTCGTGGTGGCGGGCCGGGGAGGCCAGATCGCCCTGGGCCAGGCGGCGTACGCGGGCCTGGGGGCTCTCTTCACGGCACTCCTGGCAGCAGCGGGCATCCCCACCCTCCTCTCCCTCGCCCTCGCGGTGCCGATGGTGGCGGTGGTGGGCCTGGTGACGGCGCGGCCGGCGATCCGGCGGCACGGCCTGGCCCTCGCCCTGGCGACCCTGGCCGTGGGGGTGGCGGTGAGCCGCTTCGTCCTCACCCAGCCGTACGCGGCGGCCGACCTGTCCCTCGGCCGCCCGGGGGGCTTCTCCGACGACCGCGCGTTCTACGCCCTGGAGCTGGTCGTCCTGGCCGGCTGCCTCGCCCTGGTGGCGGCCCTCCGCCGGGGCCGCACGGGCCGCGCGCTTGCCGCCCTGCGCGACCACGAACCGGGCGCCGAGGCGGCGGGCGTCCCGGTCCCCCGCCTCAAGCTCCTCGCCTTCGTCCTGGGCGCGGCACTGGCGGCCCTGGGCGGCAGCCTCCTGGGCATGGGTCTGCGCGCCTTCGACCCCGACCAGTACGACCCGGTACGGGGCCTGCTCTGGTTCGCCGCGGTCCTGGTCCTGGGCGCGGACAGCCTCCTCACCCCGTTGGCGGCGGCGGCCCTCCTGACCACCCTGGACGCGGGCCCCCAGGAGGGCACGGCAGCGGCCCTGATAGGCCTCCTGGCCGCCCTGACGGGCCGCCTCCCGCCGTTGCTGACGCTGCTGCCGACGACCCAGGCGCCGCCGGAACCGACCGGTCCGGCCGAAGGCCGGCCACACCCCGCCGGCGGGGCGGCCGCCGACGGCGGGCAACCGTCCACGGGAAGACCCGCACCTCTGCCGATCACCCGCACGGGCGGTGCGGGTGGGAACCCCCGTCCGGCCGAAGGCCGGACGCACCCCCACGGCGGGGCGGCCGCCGACGAAGCCAAGCCCCGCACGGCCCCCCGCAACGGCCTCCGCGTGGCGGACCTCACCCTCACCTACCCCGGAGGGGTCATCGCCCTCTCCCACGTCACCCTCGACCTCGCCCCCGCCCGCGTCACCGCCCTCGTCGGTCCCAACGGCGCCGGCAAGAGCACCCTCTTCGACTGTCTCGCCGGGACGCTCCGGCCCCGCCGCGGTCAGGGCCGGATCACGCTCGGCGGCACCGACATCACGGGAAGGTCCGCCCACGCCCGGGCCCGCCTCGGCATCGCGCGGACCTTCCAGCAGCTCGCGGTGTTCCCGACGCTCACCGTCGAGGAGAACGTCCGCCTCGGCCAGGAGCAGAGCAGGGGCCGCGGCGACCCGGCCGCCGTGGAGCGGAGCCTGCGGCTGCTCGGGCTCGCCGGGCCCGTACGCCACCGCGCGGCGGCGGACCTGCCCACCGGGACGCTGCGCCGGGTCGAGCTGGCCCGCGCACTGGCCGGGCGGCCGCACACGCTGCTCCTCGACGAGCCGTCCGCCGGACTCGACGCCGCCGAGACGGAAGCGCTGGCCCGGATCCTGTCGGCGCTCGCGGCGGACGGCCTGACCGTCCTCGTCGTCGAGCACGACCCGGACCTCGTCGCCGGGATCGCGGACACGGTGCACACCATGGAGGGGGGCCGGATCCTGTCATGAGCGTCGAGATCGCCCTGCGCGCCGCCCGGGTCCGCTACGGCCCCCTGGAGGCCCTGCACGGTCTGGACCTGCCCGTGCCGGCGGGGACGGTGACCGTTCTCCTGGGCCGCAACGGCGCGGGCCGTACGACCGCCCTGCGCGCCCTCGCCGGGACGGTGGGCCTCTCGGCGGGCCGGGTGGAGTGGCGCGGGGCGGACGTGACCCGTCTCCCGGCGCACGTACGGGCGCGCCGGGGGCTGTGCCTCGTACCGGATCTACGGGCGGTGTACGCGGGCCTCACCGTCGCCGAGAACCTCGGCCTTGCACAGAGCCGGAGCCACGCCCCCGCCCCGTACCCGGAACTCGTCCCCCTCCTGTCCCGCACGGCGGGGACCCTGTCCGGCGGGGAGCGCCGGATGCTGGCGGTCTCCCGCGCGTTCCTCGCACGCGCGCGCGTGGTCCTCGTCGACGAGCCGTCGCTCGGCATGGCCCCGCCGGTCGCGGCCCGTACGTACCGGATGCTCGGGGAGCTGGCCGTGGAGGGCGGGGCGGCCGTGGTGCTGGCCGAGCAGCGCGTACCGGACGGGCTGCCGCCCGGCTCGGTCGTGCACGAGCTGCGGCGCGGCTCCCGCGCGTCGAGCGGGGAGCCGGCCGAGTACCGCTGACCCCTGGCGCCCGTCCGGCGGATCATGGCCGGACAGGCCCTAGCCGATCCGCAGCATGCTGCCGACGAGGATCCGGTTCGGGTCGGGCCCGATCACGCTCCGGTTCGCCGCGTACAGCGCCGCCCAGCCGCCCTTGATCCCGAAGCGGCGGGCGATCGAGGCGAGCGTGTCTCCGGCCTGGACGGTGTGGACGCGCCCGTACAGGCCGTACCGCTTGGAGCAGACGGGCCAGGCCCCCCACCCCTGGGTGCGCAGCACCTCCTCGGCGATGGTGATCTGCTGCTGCCGGGTGGCCAGGTCGGCGCGCCGGGCGTACCTGAGCCCGCCGTGCTCGACCCAGGTGGGGTGCCAGAACTGGAGCCCGCCGTAGAAGCCGTTGCCGGTGTTCAGGTGCCAGCGTCCGGTGCTCTCGCAGTCGGCGACGCACCCCCACGGCCACTGGTCCTGCGCGCAGGCGTACGCGGGCACGGCGGCGGCCTCCCGGAGCGCGTCCGACACGCCCAGGAGCGCGGCGGAGGCCTCCCGCGCCGCGTCCGGCACGTCCCGCACCCCGGCGACGGCCCCCGCGGCGACGCCCGCGACCACGCCCGGGACGGGCTCGGCGGGCGTGTCCCGGGCCTGCGCGGGCGCCGGGGCCAGGGTCAGGAGCACGGCCGCGGACGCCGCCACGAGGGAACCGGCTGTCCAAAATCGGATCTTCGACATCGGGGAAGGCTAGGCAGCCCCCCGGCACCCCCGGCCCGTGCCGCGCGGAACACTGTTCACACCCCACCCGGTCGGAGTCACGGCCCCGGACCTCCCCGAACGTCCACGGAGGCCCCCGGCCGCACAAGCCGCTGGCAAGTTGCCCGGCTTCCGCGCGTGACCCCGGCCGAGTCTGACCCGTTGAACTCGGCATGAGACGCCCGGGAACGGCCCGGCGTCCCCCCGTTCCGAGTCCAGGGAGCCCCCCGTGCCGCGCATGCTCGACGTCAGCGAGGACGTACGCGCCGAGATCGGCGACGAAGAAGCCGCCCGGCTGCTCGCCGGCGACAACGCCCCGGGCAGCTACGACTGCACCTCCTGCCGCACGCCGGGCGACTCCGAGCAGGAGCGCACCTCCACGGTGCTGTTCGTCGGCGAGGAGACCGCGGTCCTCGCGTTCGCCCACGCCAGCTGCATCCCGTCGCAGGTGGTCCGGGTCTCCGAGGACCAGCTCCAGGGCGCCGTCGCCTCCATCACCGCCGCCGACGCCGCCGACGCGCTCACGGCCGCCCACCCCGAGCAGGCCGTGCTCGGCGTCACCAGCGGGCTCGTCCTGATCGACGGCGAGCTGCACCCGGCGCTGGTCGTGGAGCCCACCGCGCCGGTGGCCCGTCCGGGGTCGGACGGCCTGACCGACGAGTTCCTGCCGCTCCTGGCCGAGCAGGGCTTCCAGCAGGTCATGGACCTGGGCGAGAAGCCGGCGGTGCTGCCGGGCTGGTCGGTCCTGGTCGCGATGGGCCAGCTGCACTCCGTACTCCAGCCGGGTCCCGGCGGTGCGGGTCAGGCCGCCTGGTGGCAGGCGCACCAGCCGCTCCAGGTCACCGAGGGCTGGCGCGCGGCGGCCAACAAGTCGCACACGGTCCTGGTGTTCGCCGCTCCGGTGGGCTCGATCGGCCAGCAGCCGCGCGAGGACCTGCTGCGCGACGCCCTGGAGAAGGCCGCCGCGAACGGCCGCCTGGTGGCCGCCGCGATGCCGCTGGCCGGCACCTGATGGAGGACGACCGGCCCGGCATAGGGCGGGCGAGGCTCCCCGGGCCGGGGGCGGGACCGGGTGTCCCGACCGTGCCGCGGCCCCGGGGCGCTCCCCTTTCGGAGAGCCGCCCGCATCCGACGGGCGGCGGTGTCGTTGGCACCTATGTGCACCCATACGACCCCTTCACCCAGCCGTATCCGAGCCCGATCCCCGCGATGCGCCCCGCCCGGGACGTCACGGCGGGCCCGTCGCCCACGCCGATCTACGACGCCCTGTACTCGGAGTACCTCAGGTCGTTCCGTACGCTGCCGGGCGACCGCAGCGGCGAGGAGGAGCTGGGCTTCCGGGCCTTCGGCACGGTCCTGAGCACGGGCTTCCACGGGCAGATGCACCGGCACGCGGCGCCGTACCCGACGGTGTGGACGGGGCAGCAGCACCCTCACACGCAGGCGGCGCTGCCACCGGGGCCGCGCAGGAGTCTGTAGGACGTACGGCTGAGGGGGGGGGGGGGGAGGGCTGGGTCCCCCCCCCCCCCCCCCCCCCCTCAGCCGTACGTCACTTCCCCGCTGCTACTTCTTGCGGCCGCGCTTCTCGCGCACCCGGACCGAGATGTGGATCGGGGTGCCCTCGAAGCCGAACTCCTCGCGCAGCCGGCGCTCGATGAAGCGGCGGTAGCCGGCCTCGAGGAAGCCGGAGGCGAAGAGCACGAAGCGGGGCGGCTTGGTGCCGGCCTGCGTGCCGAAGAGGATGCGGGGCTGCTTGCCGCCGCGGACCGGGTGCGGGTGGGCGGCGACGATCTCGCCCAGGAAGGCGTTGAGCCGGCCGGTGGGGACGCGGGTCTCCCAGCCGGCGAGGGCGGTCTCGATGGCCGGGACCAGCTTCTCCATGTGGCGGCCGGTCAGGGCGGAGACGTTGACCCGGGGCGCCCAGGCGACCTGCTGCATCTCGGTCTCGATCTCGCGCTCGAGGTAGTAGCGGCGCTCCTCGTCGAGCTCGTCCCACTTGTTGTAGGCGATGACGATGGCGCGGCCCGACTCGACCGCCATCGTGATGATGCGCTGGTCCTGGACCGAGATGTTGTCGGTGGTGTCGATGAGGATGACGGCCACCTCCGCCTTCTCGATGGCGGCGGCGGTCCGCAGGGAGGCGTAGTAGTCCGCGCCCGCCTGGAGGTGGACCTTCTTGCGGATGCCGGCGGTGTCGACGAACTTCCACGTCACGCCGCCGAGCTCGATGAGCTCGTCGACCGGGTCGCGGGTGGTGCCGGCCAGCTCGTTGACGACGACCCGGTCCTCGCCCGCCACCTTGTTGAGCAGGGAGGACTTGCCGACGTTCGGGCGGCCGATGAGGGCGATGCGGCGGGGGCCGCCGACCGCGTTGCCGAAGCGCTGCGCGGGGGCCTCGGGCAGCTTCTTCAGGACCTCGTCGAGGAGGTCGCCGGTGCCGCGGCCGTGCAGCGAGGAGACGGGGAACGGCTCGCCGAGGCCCAGGGACCACAGCGTGGCCGCGTCGGCCTCGCCGGACTGGCCGTCGACCTTGTTCGCGGCGAGGACGACGGGCTTCCCGGCGCGGCGGAGGAGCTTGACGACGGCCTCGTCGGTGTCGGTGGCACCGACGGTGGCGTCCACGACGAAGAGGCAGGCGTCGGCGGCCTCGATGGCGTACTCGGCCTGGGCGGCGACGGAGGCGTCGATGCCGAGGACGTCCTGCTCCCAGCCGCCGGTGTCGACGACCTTGAAGCGGCGGCCGGCCCACTCGGCCTCGTAGGTGACGCGGTCGCGGGTGACGCCCGGCTTGTCCTCGACGACGGCCTCGCGGCGGCCGATGATGCGGTTCACCAGGGTCGACTTGCCGACGTTCGGACGGCCGACGACGGCGAGGACGGGGAGCGGGCCGTGGCCGGCCTCCTCGATCGCGCCCTCGACGTCCTCGACGTCGAAGCCCTCTTCCGCGGCGAGCTCCATGAACTCCGCGTACTCGGCGTCGCCAAGTGCCCCGTGGTCGTGCTGGTCGTTCATGAAGTCCGTTCCTTGATCATTCGTGGTCGGTGGTCCCGGACGGCCGGAGCCGTGGGGCCACTACTGAGAGTGTCGCTCAGCGCCCGGTGAGGCGCCTGGCGTTTTCCAGGTGGGCGGTGAGCTGCCCCTGGATCCGTACGGTGGCCTCGTCGAGGGCCTTGCGGGTGCGGCGGCCGGAGCCGTCCCCCGCCTCGAAGGCGTCGCCGAAGACGACGTCGACGCGGCTGCGGAGCCGGGGCAGTACCTTGACCAACCGTCCGGGCCGGTCGGTGCTTCCCAGGACCGCCACCGGGACGATCGGCGCGCCGCTGCGGACGGCGAAGTACGCCAGGCCCGCGCGGAGCGAGGCGAAGTCGCCGTCGCCGCGGGTGCCCTCGGGGAAGATCCCGAGGACGCCGCCCTGCTCCAGGACGCCCAGGGCGTTGCCTATCGCCGTGCGGTCGGTGCTCTCCCGGTCCACCTTGAGCTGCCCGATGCCCTCCAGGAAGCTGCCGAGGGGTCCGACGAACGCCTCCTTCTTGATGAGGAAGTGCACGGGACGCGGGGCGGTGCCCATGAGCATGGGGCCGTCGAGGTTGTGCGCGTGGTTGACGGCGAAGATGACGGGGCCGGAGGACGGCACCCGCCAGGCGCCGAGGACGCGCGGCTTCCAGAAGCCGTACATCAGCCCGATGCCGATGCGACGGCCGACGGCGGCGCCCTTCTCGGAGGGCAGGGTCACTTGGCGGCCGCCCGCTTCTCGTCCACCAGGGTGACGACGCACTCGATGACCTGGTCCAAGGTCAGTTCGGTGGTGTCGACCTCGACGGCGTCACCGGCCTTGGCGAGCGGGGAGGTCTTGCGGCTGGAATCGGCCGCGTCCCGCTTGATCAGGGCTTCCTTCGTCGCGTGCACGTCGGCGCCCTTGACCTCGCCGGAGCGGCGGGCGGCGCGGGCCTCGGGCGAGGCGGTGAGGAAGATCTTGAGGTCGGCGTCGGGCAGGACGGTGGTGCCGATGTCCCGGCCCTCGACGACGATGCCGTTCTCCGCGCCCTTGGCGATGGACCGCTGGAGCTCCGTGATCAGGCTCCGCACCTCGGGGACGGCGCTGACGGCGCTGACCTTGGAGGTGACCTCCTCGGTCCGGATGGGACCGGAGGCGTCGGCGCCGTCGACGGTGATCGTGGGCCGGGCCGGGTCGGTGCCGGAGACGATGACCGGCTTGGACGCGGCATTGGCGACGGCCTCGGCATCGGTGACGTCCACACCGTTGCTGATCATCCACCAGGTGATCGCCCGGTACTGGGCGCCGGTGTCCAGGTAGCTCAGCCCCAGCTTGGCGGCGACCGCCTTCGAGGTGCTGGACTTGCCCGTGCCGGAGGGCCCGTCGATGGCGACGATCACGGATTCCACGGTGAGAACACCTTCCTGGGGGTGAGCGGGAGGGCCCGGCGGGATGCGGGGGACCCCCACAAGGTTACCGAGTCCCCGACCCCCGTTCGGCCCAGCCCGTACGGGCTGGACCTGCGGGGCGCCGCCACGACTGGCGGCGGCGCCCGTAGGCGTCAGCTCGTGCGCAGGGACCAGCCGCGTTCCTGGAGGGCCGCGCCCAGCGGCCCCGCCGCCGACGGCTCCACCATCAGCTGGACCAGACCCGCCTGCTGCCCCGTCGCGTGTTCGATGCGGACGTCCTCGATGTTGACGCCCGCCCGGCCCGCGTCGGCGAAGATGCGGGCGAGCTCGCCCGGCTGGTCGCTGATGAGGACGGCGACGGTCTCGTAGGCCGTGGGGGCGGCACCGTGCTTGCCGGGGACGCGCGCGCGGCCCACGTTGCCGCGCCGCAGGACGTCCTCGACGCCCGTGGCGCCGTCGCGGCGGTCGTCCGCGGAGGCGGACTGGAGGGCCCGCAGCGCGCGGACGGTCTCGTCGAGGTCGGCGGCGACGCCGGAGAGGACGTCGGCGACGGGCCCGGGGTTGGCGGACAGGATCTCGACCCACATGCGCGGGTCGGAGGCCGCGATCCGGGTGACGTCTCGGATGCCCTGCCCGCAGAGGCGTACGGCGGACTCGTCGGCCTCCTCCAGGCGCGCGGCGACCATGGAGGACACCAGCTGCGGGGTGTGGGAGACGAGGGCGACGGCCCGGTCGTGGGCGTCGGCGTCCATGACGACGGGGACGGCCCGGCAGAGGGCGACGAGCTCCAGGGCGAGGTTGAGGACCTCGGTGTCGGTGTCCCGGGTCGGGGTGAGGACCCAGGGCCGCCCCTCGAAGAGGTCGGCGGTGGCGGCGAGCGGTCCCGAGCGCTCCTTGCCGGACATGGGGTGGGAGCCGATGTACGTGGTGAGGTCGAGGCCGAGGGCCTCCAGTTCCCGCTTCGGTCCGCCCTTGACGCTCGCCACGTCGAGGTAGCCGCGGGCCAGGCCGGCCTTCATGGCCTCGGCGATGGTGGTGGCGACGTGCGCCGGGGGTACGGCGACGATGGCGAGGTCCACGGGGCCTTCGGGCGCCGCGTCGGTGCCCGCGCCGAGCGCGGCGGCCGTGCGGGCGCGGGCGGGGTCGTGGTCGCGCAGATGGACGGTGACGCCGCGGCCCGCGAGGGTGAGGGCGGCGGAGGTGCCGATCAGGCCGGTTCCGATGACGAGCGCTGTTCTCACTGGGCGATGTCCTTGCGCAGGGCGGCCGCGGCGCCGAGGTAGACGTGCGCGATCGACGACTTGGGCAGTTCGGTCTCGACGTGGGCGAGGAGCCGGACGACCCTCGGCATCGCGCCCTCGATGTCGAGTTCCTGTGCGCAGAGCAGGGGTACGTCGGCCATGCCGAGCCCGATGTGCCGGGCCGCGGCGGCGGGGAAGTCGCTGTGCAGATCGGGTGTGGCCGTGAACCAGATGCTGATGAGGTCGTCGGGGGTGAGCCCGTTGCGTTCGAGGACGGCGCCGAGCAGTTCCTCGACCTGCTCGCGCATGTGCCCGGCCTCGTCCCGTTCCAGCTGGACGGCTCCTCGGACCGCTCGTACCGCCACGTCGTGCTCCTTCGCCTGCGTCAGTGCTCCGTTCAGCCTAGTCAGCGGCGGGCCCGGCACGCGGCGGCGCCCGCCCTCCGAGACGGACGGGCCGAAGGGTGTGGCGGGCGTCGAACGCGCTCAGAGCCTCGCCAGGCCTGATGCCGCCCGAACCGGGATGCTCCGCCACTCGGGGGACACGGTGCGGAGGACGGCCGTGCGAGGGAGCCGGGTGCCGGACGCGGGCGTGTTGCGGGCCCGGGACGGGGTGCGCGGCCATGCTGGCGGCATGACGTCCAGCCCCGCCACTCGCCGTACCGTCCTGTTCGCCGCAGCGGCCCTGACAACGGGCTGCGGCTCGGACGGCGGGGGTGCCGGCGGTTCGAGCACGAGCGCCCCGGCCGCCACTCCTCCCGCGACCGCCCCGAGCCCCTCGGGGAGCGGCGGCGCCCCGCTGGCCAGGACCTCCCAGATCCCCGTCGGCGGGGGCATGGTCTTCGCGAAGGAGAAGGTGGTCGTGACCCAGCCCGCGGCGGGCGAGTTCAAGGCGTTCTCCGCGATCTGCACCCATCAGGGATGCACGGTGGACAAGGTCGCGGAAGGCACGATCGACTGCCCCTGTCACGGCTCCAGGTACCGCATCGCCGACGGCTCGGTGGCGGCGGGACCGGCGCCCCGGGCGCTGCCCGCCGAGCAGATCATCGTCTCGGGGGAGACGATCACCCTCGCGTAATCTGCCCGGCATGACTCCCGACGAGCTGGTGCGCGAGCACACGATCTACTCCTGCGTGATGGGCTCGCGCGCCTTCGGTCTGGCGACCGAGGACAGCGACACGGACGTACGGGGCGTGTACCTGGCCCCGACGCCCCTCTTCTGGCACTTCGACAAGCCCCCGGCGCACGTGGAGGGTCCGGCCGAGGAGCAGTTCAGCTGGGAGCTGGAACGCTTCTGCGAGCTCGCCCTGCGCAACAACCCGAACGTCCTGGAGTGCCTCCACTCCCCCGTGGTCGAGCACGTCGACGACTGGGGCCGCGAGCTCCTCTCGCTGCGCGGGGCGTTCCTGTCCCGCCGGGCGCACCAGACCTTCGTCCGGTACGCGGCGGGCCAGCGCCGCAAGCTCGACGCGGACGTCCGCCAGTACGGCGGGCCGCGCTGGAAGCACGCCATGCACCTGCTGCGGCTCCTGACCAGCTGCCGCGACCTGCTGCGCACGGGCGAGCTCCGCATCGACGTCGGCGAGGACCGGGACCGTCTCCTCGCGGTCAAGCGCGGCGAGGTGACGTGGCCCGAGGTCGAGTCGTGGATGGACCGCCTCCAGGAGGAGGCCGACCGCGCCCACGACACGACCCCGCTCCCCACCGCCCCGGACGAGCCCCGAATCCAGGACTTCCTGATCCGCGCCCGCCGGGCGTCGGCACTGCGGGAGCTCTAGGGGGTGGGGTGGGGGGGGGGGGGGGGGGGGGGGGGGGGGGGGGGGGGGGGGGGGAAAAAAAACAAAAACACAACCACAAGCAAAAAAACGAA